>JAAYQE010000116.1 GCA_012519455.1 Syntrophomonadaceae bacterium | reverse complement strand
GACGGATTTTTAGGTTACTTGGTTTGGGGAGGTGGGAGGCTATGCAAAGAATTACCGACCAGGTTATAAGGCTGGGTAACCGGTATTTTAATTATTATTTGGTAGGCGAACCGATAGCAGCCTTAATTGAAGGCGGCGTTACCGGTGGGGTGGTCAGTTTAAGGGAGCAATGGCCGGGTCTGGATCATTTAGTTAAAAGACCCGAAGTCAAGTACCTGATGGCCATGCATGGCCATTTTGATCATGTTTGTGGTCTCCCTAGTTTAAAAGAAATCTTTCCTAAGGCGGGAGTATTGGCTAGTAAAGAAGCCCAAAAGGTATTAACTAAGCCGAAAATAGTGGCTGATTTCTTTTACCAGGATGTTAAAATGACCGAGGTTTTGCATGAAAAAGAAATAATTCCCCAATTAGTTAAATCTCCTTCGGTGGAGATGATTAGTGTAGATCAAGTAGTTGGGGCCGAAGATAGGCTTGATTTAGCTAAAGGAGTACAGCTTAATATACTGGAAGCCCCAGGGCATAGTCCTTGTAGTATCGCCGCTTATTTACCCCAGGACCAAGTAATGTTTATATCTGATGCCACTGGTTTTCAGATTAATCAAGTGGATATTTTTCCCATTTTTTTTCAAAGTTATGAACAGTATCTAGAAACAATTAAGCGTCTAAGGAGTTTTTCTACGCGGGTAATTGCCGTCGCTCACGGTCGGATTATTCAGGGAGAGGAAATAGACTTTTTTTATGATCGAGCTTTAGATACGGCTATCACACTTTTTAACGAAATACAAAGGAAGCTGGATCAGGGAATCGAGGAAGCTTTTTTGATTCAGGAATTATTTGAACGTTATTACCGGGAGGATTTACGTATTTACACTCCAGAAAACATTATGCTTTGCGTGGAGTTATTAGTACGACGGGTTAAGGAATGCATATAACATATTTTGTATATACAGGAAAGATGTCGAAGGGCAGGTATAAACTGCTCTTTATTTTTTCCTCCTCTATAAGGCATACCATGGAAAAAAATGAATAAATCCTTAAGATTGGTTATATACTATCATTGAAAAGTTCTCCTGGGTATGCACGAAAAAGGAGGGATAATGCGACTCATGAAAGCCACGGGTATTGTGAGACGAATAGATGATCTGGGTCGAGTAGTAATTCCTAAAGAAATACGTCGAACTTTGAGAATCAGGGAAGGAGACCCCCTAGAAATCTTTGTGGATCGTGAAGGTGAAGTGATTCTCAAAAAATATTCACCCATTGGTGAACTAGGTGAGTTTGCGAAGGAATACGCAGATTCGCTTTATGAAGCGATCGGGCATATTTCCTGTATTGCGGATCGAGATCATATTATCGCGGTAGCCGGAGCGTCCAAGAAAGAATTTCTAAATAAAAGCTTGGATCCGGCGGTAGAAAAGGTCATGGAAGAACGTAAGCCAGTTTTGATTAATGATGTGGGGGAACATCCTTATTGTAAAGGGTGTTTCGTATTAGAAGATGACGAAGTTTGTAAACTTAGTGCGAAAGTAATTGCTCCTATTATTTCCGAGGGAGATCCAATTGGAGCAGTAATAATTATGTCCAAGGAACCAGGGGTTAAAATGGGAGAAATGGAGTTGAAGTTAGCCGAAACGGCAGCCGGTTTTTTGGCCAAGCAAATGGAACAGTAGCTTAATAATTAACTTAATTGAATACTTTTATTTATAAGAAAAAATTTTGGCCCAAATATAAGGTGGCAAGTTTATGCTGCCTTTAAATTTTAAGGGCCAATTTTTTTATATTTTTCCACCCGGGGAACATATTGGGTGGTACCCCATAAATATACATTCTTAAGGAAGGGTTTAGTTGCATGGAAGGAGGGATCCCTCTTGAGCCGACAATCATTTCTGCAGGGAGCCCTAGTACTAGCCGCCGCTGGTCTGGTTAGTAAGTTGCTTGGGATTTTGTATCGTATCCCCTTTGCTCGTTTGGTAGGCGCTGAAGGAATGGGATTATATCAGATGGCTTATCCAATTTATACAATGGTGCTGGCGGTAGCAACCGCCGGTTTTCCTGTTGCTATTTCGGTTCTGGTTTCCGAGAAAAGGGTTCAAGGGGACCTATGGGGTATGCGAAAAGTTTTTCGCTTATCTTTATTTATGTTAGCCGTACTGGGCCTAATTATGTCTTGCGTTTTATTTGCTGCAGCGGATTTTCTTTCGCAACGTGTGTTACATGATCATCGGGCCGTTTATGCGCTTAGATTTATTGCCCCGGCGATTTTTTTTGCCGGGATCATGTCTGCTTTTCGCGGTTTTTTTCAAGGACAGGGCTGGATGTTACCTACGGCTCTATCGCAGGTCAGCGAACAAATTATTCGAGTTCTGACGGTTTTGTTGGCTGCTTGGTGGCTTTTACCTTTGGGGCCCGAATATGCCGCCGCAGGGGCTACCTTTGGCGCGGTTACCGGTGGGGCTATCGGTTTATTAGTTTTAGGGGTGATCTACGCCGGATTTTCTTTTCCTCGATCGCCATTGTTTATTCCGGTTAAACAACCGGAAGATAAAATAACGGTTATTTTAAAACGATTGTTTACGCTGTCTTTTCCTATTGCTCTAGGGGCACTGGTTATGCCAATAATTCAAACCCTGGATGCCTTGCTGGTACCACTTCGTTTGCAGGTCGCCGGTTGTACTATGCAGGAAGCTACCGAGTTATTTGGTCAGCTATCAGGAATGGCGGGTACGCTCGTTAACCTGCCAGGCGTGATTACCATAGCCTTGGCAACGAGCCTGGTGCCGGCAGTTTCCGCCGCTGCCGCCCGGCAACAGTATGAAGTAATAAACGGGCGTCTTAACGCGGCGATTCGGTTAATGCTTTTATTTTCCCTGCCGGCCGCGGTAGGTTTTTACGTACTGGGCTTACCCATTAGCCATTTATTATATGGACTATCAGAAGCCGGATGGCCATTAAAAGCTTTAGCCCCGGCAGTGCTTTTTCTCGGATTGTATCAGGTTACTTCAGCTACTTTACAGGGATTAGGCCGCACGGGACGACCGGTTTTTCATCTTATACTGGCGGGGGGACTTAAAGTTTGCTTAAATTATTTCTTGGTAGCCGAACCCGCGCTAGGCATTCAGGGAGCCGGGATTGCTACCGGGGCAGCCTTTGCCCTAGCTGCTGCCCTAAACCTGGTAAGCTTACAACGGTTAATCGGATATCAGTTACCCTGGCGGTTAATCTTGCTTAAACCGGTTATAGCGGTTACAATAATGGCGTTAACCGTATATTATCTGCAGGGACAGATCCCATCGGTACCGGTAAGGTCGGAGTTTTTAACTTTAATCACTATTCTGGCGGGTGGGTTAGTCTATGGAATCGCTATTCTGGTTTTAGGTGAACTACGATCGCATGAACTAGAACTAGTACCGGGTATGGGACTGAAGTTAGTCAAATGGTTACGTTATTTTAATCTAGTGAGGGATTAATCGTGCAACGCATAATTGTAGCTGGTTTGGGACCTGGATCCTGGGAAGGATTAACCGTGCGGGTATGGGAAGCATTGCTTCAGGCTCGTCGGGTTTTTTTTCGTACGGAACAGCATCCGATCGTAGAGATACTGAAAAAACAGGGGGTAGCTTATCAATCTTTCGATTTTTTATATGAGCATAAAGCTAATTTTGAGGAAATCTATACGTCGATGGTAGATATCTTACTTCAAGAGGCCCGTTTAGCAAATTCCGAGGAAACCTTTATCGTTTTTGCCGTTCCTGGCCATCCTTTGGTTGCAGAACGCGCGGTAGAACTGCTTCTAAAACGAGCATCGGACGAGGCCCTAGTGGTAGAGTTGCTACCCGCAATGAGTGGGATCGAAGCCGTATATACAGTATTAAAAGTTGATCCGGGGCAGGGTCTTTGTATCCTGGATGGACTAGCTTTATCGGATACTCCTCCGCGAACCGACCTGGCTAATTTAGTATTGCAGGTCTATAATCCCCGGATCGCTTCGGAGGTAAAGCTAAATTTGATGGAGTATTATGCCGATGATTACCGGATCCAAGTCATCCGGGGGGCCGGAATTCCCGGAGAGGAAAAGGTAATTTCTCTCCCTTTGTATAAATTGGACCATCTACCCTGGATAGATCATCTGACCAGTGTCTACCTGCTGCCGGTGCAAGAAAACGCCGAGAAAGAGCGGGAAGGGAACCAATTTTCGTTAAGCCGTTATCCTCTGGATCCTTTAGTGGAAGTAATGGATGCTTTATTGGCCCCGGATGGATGTCCCTGGGATCGAGCCCAGACTCACCATTCCTTACGTCCCTATCTGATTGAAGAGACTTACGAAGTCCTTGAAGCCCTCGAGGTCGGGGATATGCCCTGGTTTGCGGAAGAATTAGGTGATTTATTGCTCCAGATCGTATTTCATGCGGCTTTGGCCCGTCAGGGTGAATATTTTGACATTAATGATGTAATACTGAAGATAACCCAAAAAATGATTCGACGCCACCCGCATGTTTTTGGGGAAGATAAAGTACAAACGTCCGGTGAGGTGTTGGTGAACTGGGAACAAATAAAGCGGCAGGAGAGTGCAGAAACAGGTCCTTATTTAGCAGGTATACCCCGAGCTTTGCCGGCCTTACTAAGAGCGCAGAAAGTGCAAGCTAAAGCAACGCGGGTAGGTTTTGATTGGCCTTCTATCGAGGGGGTTTGGGCTAAAGTGAAAGAGGAGTTAAAAGAACTAGTAGAAGCTCTGGCCCATTCAGACCCGGAAAAAATGCAGGAAGAACTAGGTGATTTATTATTTGCCGTTGTAAATTTGGGTCGGTTTATAAATATCGATGCCGAGACCGCCCTGAGTCGAACCATAGATAAATTTATCCGCCGGTTTAATTATATCGAAAAAAGAGGAGCCGAAGAAGGAAAAGATTTACTGCAAATGAGTCTACAGGAAATGGATCGATGGTGGGAAGAGGCGAAACAACTGGAATTATGATGAAAAAATTTTCCGGAAAAGCAGGAAATCCCAGGTGTTTAGCGAATATGGTTTCAGAAACCTAAACTTTGTTTTGCAGGAGGGGTACGGAAGTGAATAAAACGGAACTGGTTAGTGCAGTAGCTGAAAAAGCTGATTTAACCAAAAAAGAAGCGGAAAGGGTAATAAACGCATTGTTTGCTTCTATTGAGGAAGCACTGGCCCGGGGAGAAAAGGTTCAATTAGTTGGCTTTGGCACTTTTGAAGTCCGTGATCGGGAAGCCCGTAAAGGTCGCAATCCTCAGACGGGTGAAGAAATTGAAATTCCGGCGACCAGAGTACCGGCTTTTAAAGCGGGAAAAGCCCTCAAAGATGCGGTGAATGGAAATTTAAGCTAATTAAATCTAGAAAGACCTTAGAAAAAGCAATGAAAAAACAAATAAAATCAGGTTCTTGAAAATAGGACCTGATTTATTTTTTTCTTAGGGATGTCAAGAGTGATATTAAGGATCGTAACGATGTAATGGATAAGGCTATAATATAAGCATAACTAAACAAAGGGGGTGAATTGCGTAAGTGGAGAAAATGAGACTAGATAAGTTTCTTAAGGTTTCCCGGTTGATCAAAAGAAGAACGGTGGCTAAAGAAGTATGTGATGCCGGTCGCGTGTTAGTCAACGGACGTCCCGCCAAGGCCGGAGCTGAAGTTAAGCCCGGGGATCTGATAACTCTGGGGTTTGGGGCTAAGCAGCTTCAGGTCGAAGTGATAGCCCTAGCGGAAAACGTGCGGGCGGATCGAGCCCAAGAATTATATCGGGTACGTTAAGAGCCTAGGTCATAGGTTGCTCTTGGTGGGCATAAACATGGAAATAAAGCTAACCAGAAGCAGGGGGCGAATACGATGACCGAGGGTCATGAACTCTCTTTATTAAACCGGCAGCAAATGAATTTAACCGGGGTATTAAGTGTAGACAGCTTTGATGAAAAAGAGATTTGGATCGATACCAAGCTAGGGGCGTTAATCTTAAAAGGTCGGGATTTACATATCACGCACCTGGACCTTACTGCCGGAAAAATGACGGTTGATGGGACTATTAATACTATGGATTACCGGGAAGACCGGGGCCACCGGAGTGGCCGTAGTCGGCGTAATATAGTGGACCGACTATTGAAGTAGGTGGAGATATGATTCCGCTCAGTCAACAGTTTATGGGGTTCGGACTGGCCATTGCCCTGGGCATTTTAATCGGTATTCTTTTTGATTTTTATCGGATCAGCAATCGTCTATTACGCCCCCCTATAATGGTAACCCGTATTAGTGATCTGCTCTTCTGGTTATTAATGACCGCTGTAGTTTTTTATAGCTTGTTACTGGGAAACTGGGGAGAAGTTCGAGCCTATATTATTTTGGGTTTAATTTTTGGCCTAATTATTCATGTGCGTTGTTTTAGCCAGACCTTATTGCGTCTGGCTAATCGATTTTTTCGGTTTCTGGGTCATCTGGTTAAAACCTTGGCCCGACCGTTTACTTGGGGAAACCGTTTTTTTCGCCGGGTTAAATAGGTCCGGAAAAAGAGAAAGGGAGAGCTGGCAGGAATTTATGATTAATTGTAGAATAGATTTAGTCATGTAGACAGATTGTAGAAATGGTGTACATAAATTATCCACATTTTGTGGATAAGATGTGGATAAACCGGAGTGATCTTCCTAAATTAAAGGACGGTAGACGGAGTGAAAATAGAGATTCGGGGAGTAGAAAGGCTCAGTTTTCGGGAGAGACAAGTAGTAGCGATGAAAGAGATGGGCCGTTCTAATGAAGAAGTAGCCCGGATTTTGGGAATAAGCCCTAGTACCGTTGCGACCTTATTTAACCGGGCTCGAAGTAAAGGCTATGAAGTAGTTATCGTACTTCCAGGCGTGAGTTTAGGTATTTTTGGGGAACGGGAGGAAGGAGAAATTGAGTAGGGATAGATTTAGCGCCGAAATAGATTATCTGGGGTCCGGTTCAAAGCGGCGTAATCGAGCTCGACGCCGGCGGTTACGGGAGGGTAGGGGGCGATCAGGAAGTCTATCCCGCAAAACTAAGTGGGGGATAGTAGTTATGGGTGTGGGTTTTTTGTTATTTAATTGTTGGTGGCCACAATATCAAAAAATTGATGCCTTAAAACAGCGAGGGGCGGAACTACAAAATCGAAAAGCCGAGTTACAGGCTAATAATCAGGTGTTACAGGAAAAAATAAATTGGCTGGGAACCGAAGCCGCCGTTGAGCGGATGGCTCGGGAGGAATTGGGCTTAATTAAACCGGGGGAACAAGTGTTAATGAAAGTTAACCAAGCAAAATAAAAATAATCAAGCAGGTAAAGCTAGTCATCACCTTGACAAAATTTTTAAATTGGTTAGAATGAAAATGCAACTGCTTATTTTTAGGAGGGCTTCTCTAATTTATGACCGTCGCGGTGGGCAGTATTATTGAAGGGGTAGTCACGGGCATAACCAATTTTGGTGCTTTTGTGACTTTACCAGATGGCCAGGTAGGACTGGTACACATATCGGAAGTAGCCGATACCTATGTACGGGATGTTAATGATTACCTTAAGCAAAATGACCGAGTCAAGGTTAAGGTTATTAACGTGGATCCCAAAGGAAAAGTCGGTTTATCGATCAAACAAGCGGTAGAGCGTCCGGGACCTCAGGTACGGGGAAGGACTACCCGTGATAATCGGCTATCGTTTGAAGACAAACTATCTAAATTTTTAAAAGAAAGTGATGAACGATTACAATCTCTAAAGCGGAACACAGATTCTAAGCGAGGTGGTCGTGGGGCACGGAACTATTAATTTGGATGGTGTTTCAAAAATAAAACGGGAGCATTCGAAGGGATGCTCCTTTTTGTGTTTCGGTACTGGGTGAACTAGGGGAGGTGAGGGAAAATCAAACGATACGCAGCTATTGATGTAGGTACTAATTCCACTCGGTTACTAGTTGGCGAGGTACAGTCTGATCGGATATTAACCCATCTCTTTCGTTTACAAACTACACGGATTGGGGAGGGTATCGGCACCTCCCGCTTTTTGCTTTCCGAAGCAATTGAACGAACGCTAAAGGTCTTGTTGGAATACCAGGATAAATTAAAACGGATGGGGGTAAAAAATTATCAGATAGTAGCGACCAGTGCAGTACGCGAAGCTATTAATGGCCAGGACTTGGTTAATCGCGCTCAAGCGTTAGGCTTAAAAGTAGAAGTTATATCGGGGCAAAGAGAGGCCTGGTACAGTTATATAGGCGCTACTCACGGTTTTCCCGGGGTGAACGCACCGGTCGTGGTGGACATTGGAGGAGGGAGTATTGAATTTATCTGGTCCGAGCTGGATAAACTACAGATCCATAGTATACCGGTGGGTGCCGTACGGTTGACGGAAAGCCCTCAAGTGCTTCAAGCAGTGGCGGAAAGCTGGTCCGAGGTGCTGGAGCAAGTAAGGCTACAACCGCAAGCGTCATTAATTGGTGTAGGTGGAACGATAACTACGGTAGCGGCCATAGAACAAGGTCTGAACGTATACCAGCCAGAATTAATTCATGGCTTTGTCTTAAATTTGGCCATGGTTAAACAGATTGAGCGTCAGCTATCTTCTTTAAGTCTGGAGGAACGACGTCGGGTTCCTGGTTTACAACCGGAACGGGCAGATATTATCCTAGCCGGTATTTATTTATTACGTAAAATTATGGAGCTTACGGGACAAAAGGAAATCCGAGTGAGTGAAAGTGACTTACTCCAGGGAATTATCTGGACTCGGGCGAGATTTGATGGTGAGGGAAATATTTAAAAAAGTGGTCTTGCGGAGCACCTTGGTAGCACTAACTATGTATTTAGTAATACCTACAAAGTAGGCTTAAAAAAAGAAGGATTATAGGTTTTAATGTCGAATAAAAAGCAATAGCATTAACTTTAGCATTAGTTTGAGGATAAATTCACAAATTGATAGGTTGAATTGAAAATTTAATAGATCTCCGAGCCAAACTAACCTAAAAGGTAGGGGGTAAGCCCTCGTCTCATGGTGGTTTGGCCGATAGGGTACACCAATGGCTGAAGGCTTTAGCCAGACGGAAACGGGTGTGCCTCCCGTTTGGAAAGGAGTAAAAATAGCCAGCTTATTTGGCTATGGATCGGCTTTTTTACGGGAAAGCCGCTTTTGTTTCTAAGGGTTATATCTTTCCTGTAATGTAATCTATTGATGAAAAAATTAAATCTAAGGAAGACGTGGTGGTGAACGTTTGCACGAATTAGGTTTGATGCAACAGGTAGTGCAAATCTTACAGGCAAGTGTACAGAAAGAAGGCCTTGAACGGGTTAATTATGTGAAGCTGGTCGTGGGACAAATGACCGCGGCCCAGCCCGATGCTTTGCAGTTCGCTTTTGAAGTATTTGCATCGATGGAAAATTGGTTAAAGGGCGCGGTATTAGAGATAGAGGAAAGGGAGATTAAGGCGCGTTGTTTGGATTGTGGAGAGCTTTTTACTGTAGTTGAATACCGGTTTATTTGTTCGGAATGCGGAAGCCTAAACCATGAACTTGAAAGTGGTCGAGAGCTATTTATTGATTATTACGAAGGCGACAAGTAAAGGTCAATCTGTTTAAAGTGAGGGATTAGTATTGAAAGTGGAATTGGTAACTAATGTCTTAGATGCGAATACAGCAATTGCGGAACAGAATCGGCAGTTTTTCGCCGCTAAAGGAGTTTTTGTCCTGAATTTAATGAGTGCTCCGGGCGCGGGCAAGACTACGATTTTGGAAAAAACGATTGAGGCTCTTAAAGATCAAATACGGATTGGGGTAATTGAAGGGGATATCTGTACGACCCGTGATGCCGAGCGTATCGCAGCCCTGGGGATACCCGCGGTACAGATTAATACGGATGGGGCCTGTCATCTGGATGCGAATATGATTTTACGTTCTCTGCAAAATCTCTCGCTAGAGGACTTGGATCTCCTAGTGATAGAAAACGTAGGGAACTTAGTCTGTCCGGCGGAATTTGATTTAGGGGAACATTATAAAGCGATGGTAATCAGTGTTACCGAAGGAAATGATAAACCAACTAAATATCCCCTGATGTTCAAGGAATCCCAGGCTATTCTAGTAAATAAGCTAGATTTGCTCCCGTATACGGATTTTAGTCTGGAAGTACTAAAACAGGATCTAGAGACTTTAAATCCTCAGGCGCAGGTATTCCCCATTTCAGCCCGAACCGGAGAGGGAGTTGTCGCATGGAGTCAGTGGCTGGTAGAATTGGCTAGCTCCATAAAAAGTAAATAAACTTATCTTAAACCTAAAAAGATTATTATTTTAATTATAAATAGCCATTCAATTTATTAATTTTATTTATCCACCTAAGTGGACTAAACTCTTTCAGGGAAAGGAGGAGGTAAAGCGAACCCTGGACTGTCATTACAGAGAGAAAAAGACGGTTTAAAGATCAGAGGCATATTAGTTAGGTGTAGGGAGGGAAAAATATGGCATTAAGTCGCCGGGACTTTTTAAAATTATGTGCTGGAGGGGCAGCATCCATCAGTATGTCCGGTTTCCTAGCTCCGTTTTTAAAGGAAGCCGCAGCCGCAGGTAACCCCCCGGTAATTTGGCTAGCTGGAGCAGCCTGTACCGGTTGTTCGGTATCTCTCTTAAATACGGTACACCCGGACATTAAAGAAGTCTTACTAAATGTGATTAGCTTACGCTACCATTCGACCGTAATGGGAGGAGCGGGCGATCTGGCGATGGAAGCGATGAAGAAAACAGCGGAAGAAAATAACGGTGATTTCTTTCTCGTCGTGGAAGGTGCGGTTCCTCTTAAAGACGGAGGAATTTACTGTACGGTCGGGGAAACTCATGATGGTCAACCGATTACCTTTGCCAACCTAGTTCAGGAGATTGGCCAGAAGGCCTATGCGGTACTTAACGTGGGAACTTGCTCGGCCTATGGCGGGGTCCCTGCCGCTGCTCCTAATCCGACGGGCTGTGTACCGGTGTCAGAGGTCCTTCAGGGGAAACCGATCATCAATATTCCGGGTTGTCCGGCGCATCCTGATTGGATTGTAGGTACAATTGCTCATGTTCTGTTGTATAAGAGCCTGCCGGAATTAGATAAGTTTGGCCGGCCGACGATGTTTTATGGCGGTATTGTTCATGATAACTGCCCGCGGAGGCAGTATTTCGACAATGGGATCTTTGCGCAGAATTTTAGCGACCCCGGTTGTTTGCTAGAGATTGGTTGCCGGGGACCTTATGCTCACTGCGATGCTACTTACCGGCAGTGGAATCATGGGATGAATTCCTGTATCCGGTGCGGTGGACCTTGCATCGGTTGTACGGAACCCGGGTTCCCAGATGGGCCGGTTTACGAACGGTTACCCGAATTTTCTTTTGGGCCGCAAACTAAAGTCAGTGCCGATACCGTAGGGATTGCACTAGGAGCTTTAACCGTAGCGGGGATTGGCGGGCACTTGATCGGTAATGTGGCGAGCGGCCGTATACCGGGCAAGCACGAAGAGAAAGAGGGTGACAATTAATGGCGCAGAAGATTATTATTGATCCAGTAACGCGGATTGAAGGCCATCTAAAAATTGAAGCCGAAGTAGATGGCGGCAAAGTGATTGAGGCCCGCAGTTCGGGTTCGCTTTTCCGTGGGATCGAGTTAATTCTCCAAGGTCGGGATCCACGAGATGCGCAGCATTTTGTGATGCGGATATGCGGGGTCTGCCCGATTAGTCACGCGACTGCTTCGGCCATGGCTCTGGATAGTGCCTTTGGTTTAGAAGTACCGGATAATGGTCGGATTATCCGCAATCTGATTTATGGGGCTAACTTTATTCATTCGCACCTTCTCCATTTTTATGCTTTAGCAGCTTTGGATTACGTGGACGTAGTTCGTGCCGGTTTGGCGGTTCCGCCTTTTATGCCCCGGTACGAAGTTGCAGGCGAGTATCGTTTGCCGGATGCCTTGAATAAGGCGGCAGCGGAGCAGTATGTACAAGCCCTGGATATGCGGAAAAAAGCCCATGAAATGTTAGCTATCTGGGGAGGGCGGGCGCCACATCCACAGGCAATTGTGCCGGGTGGAGTTACGGAAATAGTGGATGCCCAAAAGGTTATTGAATATGCCTATCGTTTAAAAGAGCTGCGTTCCTTTGTAGAGAATGTTTATGTACCTACGGTTCAGAAAGTGGCTGAACTATATTCCGATTACCTTGAGGTTGGGGTCGGTTGTAAAAACATGTTGGCGTATGGTGGTTTCCCGCAAAGCGCAGCAGATCCCCAGGGTGCAGATGGTTTCTTTAAACGGGGTGCCTACATTCAGGGTAAAGACGTAGTTATGTCCCCTAATCTTATTACCGAAGAAGTTAAGTATTCCTGGTACAATGATGATACCGGAGGGAGCAAACATCCCGACGAGAGTGTAATTACGCCAAATCCGCAGAAGCCGGGCGCTTATTCCTGGCTGAAAGCGCCGCGTTATGACGGCCATCCCATGGAAGTAGGACCTTTAGCTCGGATGTGGGTAGGGAAAAACCAAGCAGTACGCAGTCTGGGCGATAAAGCCTTCTCCGTAATGGGCCGGCATTTTGCTCGCGCGGTGGAGTGTTTGGAACTTACTAAAATTATGGAACAATGGCTATTGCAATTACAACCGGGTAAACCGGTTTGTGTTCCCCATATAATTCCGAAGGAAGCTGACGGAATAGGATTAACGGAAGGACCGCGGGGGGCCCTGGGACACTGGATCAAGATCGAAAAGGGTTTAACCTCTAAGTACAACGCGGTGGTGCCGACTACCTGGAATGCTGCGCCAAAAGATGACAAAGGACAACGGGGGCCGATTGAAGAGGCTCTAGTGGGTACTACGGTGAAAGATCCCAAGAACCCGATCGAGCTGGTACGAATTGTACGAGCCTTTGACCCCTGCTTGGGATGTGCTATTCACTTGATGACCCCGGATAAGAAGGTGCTTTCAGAGTACCGGATCAATTAGTAGGGGGGGAGGAGCATGTCAAAGCAGGTTAAAATGATTTTAAGGCATTCAGCCGCTATTCGGGTTTTTCACTGGGCAAATATGATTTCGATCACACTGTTGATTCTTACCGGGTTTTATATTCATAGTCCTTTGAAATTTACCCTGTTTAGCAGTATGGATACGGCACGAACGATTCATTTTATCTTTATGTACGTACTAATGTTTAGTACCGCCGGTCGGGTTTGGTATGCAATCTATACGAAAGATTACCGTAACGTGTGGTTCCGTTTACGGGATTTTAAAGATTTTGGTAGCTTGACTAAGTATTACCTATTCATTAGTAACAAACACCCGGATTATGGTAAGTATAATCCCGGGCAAAAACTGATGTATACCGGCGTTCTTTTTATGATTATCATTCAGGTGATTACCGGATTTATTCTGTACATGCCGGGAC
Source organism: Syntrophomonadaceae bacterium (assembly GCA_012519455.1). Taxonomy (GTDB): domain Bacteria; phylum Bacillota; class Ch66; order Ch66; family Ch109; genus JAAYQE01. The sequence continues at coordinate 37,400 of JAAYQE010000116.1, read as the reverse complement.
CGCTGGCAGGCTGGGCATATGCCCTGGGGGGCCCACTAGTTATACGGATGATTCATTATTGTGTAACCTGGTTATTCGTCCTGTGTATTCTGGTACACGTTTATCTGGATGTGGCTGAAGGGATTCCCGTATTAAAGTCCATGTTTTCAGGAAAAATTCCAGAGGACTTCCATGCGGAGGTTAAAATTCCGCGTTCAGAAAAGAAAAAGGAAGCCGTGGAAGCTTAGCCGTTTATCTAGAAGCATATTATCGTAAATGAAGAATTGGCTGGTCGGGGCCGGGAGTGAACGGTTAACCCGGCCGGCCTAGTTTTTGCCTAATTTTATCAGTAGCCGGTATAAATCTGGCATCTAATTGCGTAAAGAAAGGGTTGATCCTGTTGGAATCCCGGATTACCATTTTAGGGGTGGGCAATCTTTTACTCCAGGATGAAGGGGTAGGCGTTCATGCTATTCAGGCCTTACAAAAGTGCTCCCTGCCAGAAGGGGTCGAATTGATTGATGGAGGGACTGCTGGCGTGGACCTATTGCCTTACGTTAGTGAAGCGAAACAAATTATCGTTATTGATGCGGTTAAAGGGGGAACGGAGCCGGGGGCGATCTATCGTTTAACTCCGGAGGTGTTGGGGCAATTTAAAGAACAAGCTCTTTCTTTGCATCAGGTGGGTTTCTTGGAAGTTTTGCAAATGGCCGAACGACTGGGGAAGCGACCAGAAAGAACGATCATCTTTGGGGTAGAACCACAAGTAATCGACTGGGGTATTGAACTGACCCCACCAGTTCAGGCCGTGTTACCACGTCTGGTAGAACTGGTACTAGAAGAGGTGGAAAGGTGGCTTCAGGAATAGAAAAAATGGGGCCCGCGGCCGGATTAATCGCACGTAAACTTCATTTGGATGGAGTAGTACAGGGCGTGGGTTTTCGTCCTCTCGTTTATCGTTTAGCGGGAAAGTATCGTTTAACGGGTTGGGTTTTAAATTCATCGGAAGGCCTGGAAGTTTGGGTGGAAGGGTATCCGACCGCGGTAGAAGCTTTTTGCCAGGAAATTTTAAATACCCCTCCCCGTTTAGCCCATATCGTACATCACGCGATTCGGGAAGAAAAAGTTCGGGGTTATCCGAACTTTGAGATTCGCCATAGTTGGGCTTCGGAGCGAAAAGAGGTTTTAATTTCTCCTGATGTAGCTATTTGTGAAGACTGTTTACGCGAAGTCTTAGATCCGGAAGATCGACGGTATCAATATCCTTTTACTAATTGTACGCATTGTGGTCCCCGTTATACGATTATTCAAGATGTACCTTACGATCGAAAAAATACGACCATGCACCGGTTCCCGATGTGTGCGCGATGTCAAGCTGAATATGAAGATCCCGGCCACCGGCGTTTTCATGCCCAGCCGAATGCTTGTCCGGTTTGCGGACCCACTTTACAGTTACTCGGCGGGCAGGGACGTGAGGTTATAGAACCGGAAAAGACAACGCCGGTTGACGCAGCTACCCGGCTGCGAGAAGTTCGCCGTATCCTACAGGCCGGCAGTATTGTCGCGGTTAAAGGATTAGGCGGGTTTCATTTAGCGTGTGACGCTCTGAATCCGGCAGCGGTGCAGCGGTTACGGCAGAGCAAACGGCGCGAAGATAAACCTTTTGCTTTGATGGCCCGTGATTTGTCGATAATCGAAAAGTATGCAACGACCTCCGAGACGGAGCGAAAGTTACTCCTTGACCCGGCTGCACCGATCGTTATTCTCGATTTAACGGTAGCGGCCCAAGAACTGCCCCTGGAATTTTTAGCGCCCGGTTTAAGTACCCTAGCTTTTATGTTGCCTTATACTCCTTTACATTATCTGTTGTTTGGGGAAGCACTAGAGCTGCTGGTTATGACTAGCGCCAATTTAAGTGATGATCCACTAGTAACTGAAAATCAAGAGGCACTGGCGCGTTTAGAGGGGATCGCGGACTACTATTTACTCCATGATCGGGATATTCATAGTCGTTGTGATGATTCTTTAGTCCGGGTCGTCGCTGGGAACCAACAATTTTACCGTCGGGCGCGTGGTTATGTACCTTTACCGGTACCATTAGGCCAGGATGGTCCGGTCGTTCTAGCCGTTGGGGGCGAATTAAAAAACACTTTTTGTTTAACCCGTAAACGGGAGGCCTATCTGAGTCAGCATTTAGGCGATCTAAACCATTGGGGTAATTATCAACAGTTTTTAACCGCCATACCTCTACTAGAGAAGATGCTGGAGGTGACTCCAGATGCCGTGGCCTATGATTTACACCCGGATTATGCGGCAACCCGCTATGCGCGCGGCCGCAGGGATTTGATTCAGGTAGGAGTGCAGCATCATCATGCTCATCTAGCGGCTTGTTTAGCGGAAAGCGGCGAAACCAGACCGGTGTTAGGGGTAATTTGCGATGGAACGGGTTACGGTACTGATGGTACGATTTGGGGGTTTGAATTGTTACTAGGGGATCATCTTGGTTTTTCTCGATTAGCCAGCCTGCGTCCTATTGCGTTACCCGGAGGAGAGGCTACCATCCGGCGTCCGGGCCGCATGGCACTAACTTACCTTTGGCAATATGCCGGTTCTACGCAGGCACGTAAATGGGCGGCGGCACTTTCTCTGGGTTTAGCAGAAGAAGAAGTAACCGTTTTATTACAGCAATTAGAGAAGGGGCTAAATACCTGGATAACGACGAGTGGGGGAAGGCTTTTTGACGCGGTTTCAGCTTTATTAGGGGTCTGTACGGAAATTAGTTATGAGGGACAAGCGGCGGTAGAATTAGAAACCCTGGCATCCGGTGTATCGGGAGACCGAGGGTTTTACCCTTTTCCTCTGGTAAAAGCCCCCGGCTTTGGGGCAAGCGTACCGTGGGAAAAACCTTGGATAACCTGGCCGGAAACGCCGAAAAACGGTCAGTTAAAGCCTAATTTTTTACGTAACCCCGAAAGCCCAAGTCCAGTCCGTTATTGGCTAGATACGTCGGAGTTGTGGGCCGCTATTTTAAGGGAGCTCCAACAAGGGGTAGACCGGGAAATCATTGCCTATCGTTTTCATGGTTCGGTGGTCCAAGGAATCGTCAATGCCTGTCAAAGATTAAGGGCTGAAACCGGCGTATCGTGCGTAGCCTTAAGTGGTGGGGTATTTCATAACCGTATTTTATTATCGGGTTTAAAAAACCGGTTAACTACCGAGGGGCTAGAAGTGCTGCTTCCTCAGCAGGTACCACCTAATGATGGAGGGTTATCGCTGGGGCAAGCTGTAGTTGCCCGGGCGGTATTGAAATCACTACTGCCTAAAAGAAAATAATCTTGTACAATGAAGCTAGCCAGAATTAAACAAATCGGTTAGTTTAAGGATAACGGATTTTAAAAACGCAAGGCGAAGGAGTGTTGTTTGTGTGTCTGGCCGTTCCAGGTAAAATAGTAGAAGTACACGAAACCATGGCAACGGTAGATATCGCCGGGAATAAGCGCCAGGTAAGCCTTATCTTAACCCCAGAGGCCCAATTAGGCGATTATGTGCTGATCCATGCCGGTTTCGCCATTCAGATGATTGATGAAAAAGAAGCCCAGGAAACCCTGGCCCTTTTTGAGGAGTGGGCGGAAAAAGAACGGCAACTGGAGGAGGGGTTGGGTTAATGTGGGATCGGGTAGAGAAAGAAAAAGTCCGTAAGCTCCTGACCGAAATCGCCACAGCGGCCCAGGCCTTAGAACAACCGCTAGCAATTATGGAGGTTTGTGGTACGCATACGGTAGCAATTGCCCAGAGCGGGATTAGAGATTTACTGCCCGCGCAAATTCGGCTTCTTTCCGGTCCAGGTTGTCCGGTATGTGTAACCGATGCCCGCGATCTGGATAAGGTAATTAGTCTGGCGGAGAGACCGGGGGTGATCATCGCTACTTATGGAGATTTAGTACGTGTTCCGGGCAGTCGGAGTAGTTTACAAGAAAAAAGGGGACAGGGGGCCCGCGTTCAGGTCGTTTATTCAGCCTTAGACGCCCTTGAGTTAGCCGCAAAATATCCAGAACAGGAAGTAGTGATGCTCGGAATTGGTTTTGAAACCACGGCTCCCACTACGGCCGTGGCGGTAGAACAGGCACGCAAACGGAGATTAACCAATTTTTCGGTTTTATCGATGCATAAGGTAGTACCTCCGGCCTTGCGTGCGTTGCTCACCGACCCCGAGGTAAAAATTGATGCCTTTATTAACCCCGGGCATGTGTGTACTATTCTTGGATCGGAACCGTTTAATTTTGTGGCCCAGGAATTCCACCGGCCTTGTGTGATTACTGGTTTTGAGCCGACCGACATTCTGGAAGGGATTTGGATGATTCTTCAGCAGTACCGTCGGCAGCAGTGGCAAGTGGAGATTCAATATCGACGAGCAGTACAGCCCCAGGGCAATCCGGTAGCGCAAGAATATCTAGCCCGTTATTTTCAGTCGGTCTCCGTTCCTGGCGAGGTTTAGGGGTTATCCCGGATAGTGGTCTAGCTTTACGGCCGGCCTTTGCCGCCTGGGACGCGGAGCAGAAATTGCATTTAGGGCTGCCGGTTATTTCTGGTTGGGAAAATAATCCCCCAGCGAAATCAGATGAACGCTGTATCTGTGGGGCTATTTTAAAGGGGTTAAAACTGCCGGGTGATTGTCCTTCTTTTGGCCACGCTTGTACCCCTTTACGACCCGTAGGTCCGTGTATGGTCTCTACGGAAGGCTCCTGTGCGGCGTATTATCGATTCGGGGCTAGAAAATAAATCCTTATAAGGCAAACTGAATGTAGATTTAGAACCGGGAAAGAGGTGATCGATGCATGGAAGGAAAAATCACCGATCTGGAGAAATACAGAATCCTGGTAATTGATGCGGAGGCCACTAGTCGACTTAAATTACGTTATGTTTTAGAGCGGGAAGAGGCGGAAGTAAGGGAGGCAGCCAGTGGAGAGGAGGCCTTGGCTCTTTGTTCATCCTGGAAGCCCGACTTGATCTTATTAGAAGTGATCTTGAAGGGAGAAGACGGTTTCCAACTTTGTCGTCGTTTACAAAATACGGTAAAGGAGAAATCCCTCCCGGTAATCATGGTAACCTGGCTGGACGACGATCAATCTATAGAAATGGCTTTTGCTGCCGGTGTGGTCGATTTTTTTTCAAAACCTTTTAATTCGGCCTTATTAAAGCACCGGATTCTATGGTGGCGGGAGCAAGAAAAAAAGACGAAGCATTTAAAAGAAGCAGACCAAAGACAGCCGGAACCACAATGGGCCGATATTATCTATTATCTCCCGGACGCGACGATGGTAATTGATTGCGAGGGGAAAGTGATAGCTTGGAATCGGTTGATGGAGGAAATGACCGGGGTCCGGGCGGAAAAGATCCTGGGAAAAGGAAAATATGAATATGCTATTCCTTTTTACGGTAATCGGCGCCCCATGCTCGCCGATCTATTATTGCAAGCGGATGAGAATTTAGAAAAGGAATACTATTTCTTACAAATGGAGAATAACAGCGTGGTAGCTGAAACTACGGTGCCGCGGCTTAAAGGTAAATCGGTCTTTCTTTGGGTAAAGGCAACCCGCTTTTATGACCGAGAGAATAATTTGGCCGGGGCGATTGAATCGATCCGGGATATTTCTAAAGAAAGACGATTAGATGGACATTTACCGCAACTTAGTTTGCGGGATTCGCTAACTGGTTTTTATAATCGCGCTTACTTTTTAGAGGAATTACAACGTTTACAAAATATTAGATTTAGTCCGGCAGGTATAATTATGGTTGCGGTGGACGGCTTACGCTTTATTAATGAAACCCTAGGTTATGAAACCGGAGATATTTTGCTGGTTAAAACGGCGGAAGCGATCACCAAGTGTTCTGGAGAAACCGATATTCTGGCTCGGGTAGGGGGAAATGAAATGGCCATTTTACTGGCCAACACCAGTCGCCCAGTACTGGAGCGGTTTCGCCGGCGAATATTGGAAACCGTTGATCGCTATAACGATCAAGAGGGAAAATTGTTATTTAGCGCTGCGGTAGGTTTTGCTTTTCGGGGCGCCGCCGCGAAAAGTATGACGGATCTTTTTCAGGAAGCAGAAAACCATATGTATCAAGAAAAAACTAGCCGGCTGGATAGTGTACGACAAGCGATGGTACAGAAATTTACCCGGGCCTTAGATACGCTAGATTATCTGGCCGAGGGTCATGGAGAGCGAATTCAGCAAATGGCGCTACGCCTGGCTGCGGTATTGCGCCTGCCCGAACATCGGGTCCATGAACTGCGGCTTTTAGCCAATTATCATGATTTGGGTAAGGTAGGGGTACCTGAACGTATCTTAATGAAACCGCACCGCTTAACTTCAGAAGAACGGTTGGAAATGCAGAAACACGCGGAGATTGGTTACCGTTTAGCCCTAGGCAACTTGGAATTAGTTTCAATTGCTGAATATATTCTTAAACACCATGAGTGGTGGAATGGGGAAGGCTATCCTTCGGGGTTAAAAGGAGAAGAGATTCCGTTGCTTTGCCGGATTTGCGCTATTGCCGAAGCTTTTGAAGTGATGCTTAGTGGCCGGCCTTATCGCCCGGCTCTTTCCCGAGAGGAGGCTTTTGCTGAATTACGGCGCGGCGCCGGTACTCAGTTTGATCCGGGATTAGTGGAAAAATTTATTGATACATGGTCCCGTTGATCATAATCAGCGCCCATTAGCGGTAAAAGACCTCATCCCTTACACCACCCATTTTACTTTAGCGGAATCTTAATTTTTTACGGAAACAGTATAGAAAGGAGGAGCTTAATGGATAATATCGTCCTGGCTCACGGTAGTGGGGGAAGGCTACACCACGAACTAATTAACGAAGTATTCCGGGCTCAATTGAGTAATCCTCGTTTAGATCAGTTGTTGGATGCCGCGATCTTGGATTTACCTTCGGAAGGGCGCTTGGCTTTTAGCACTGATTCTTTTGTTATTGATCCCATTTTTTTTCCGGGGGGAGATATTGGTTGTTTGGCGGTGTACGGAACGGTCAACGATTTAGCCGTTAGCGGTGCCATTCCCCGCTACCTTAGTGCCGGGTTTATTATTGAAGAAGGATTTTCTCTGTCGGAACTTAAGACCATTGTTACTTCCATGCGTCAGGCTGCTTCCCAAATTGGGGTCGAAGTGGTGACCGGGGATACGAAAGTCGTAGGTCGGGGCCAGGTAGATAAGCTATTTATCAATACCGCCGGAATTGGTTTGGTCCCGGCCGGGATCAATTTATCCCCAGGTCAAGTTCAATCGGGGGACCAAATAATTATCAGTGGAACCTTGGGGGATCATGGCTTGGCTATTTTAGCGCAAAGGGAAGGTTTAGCTTTTTCGACCCCGGTAAAAAGTGATTGCGGTTCGGTCTTACGTTTGGCTCAAGCCTTATTAAAGGTAGATCCAACCGCAGTACGGTGTATGCGGGATCCGACCCGAGGGGGATTAGCTACTACTTTGAACGAATTGGCGCAACAGGGAGCGGTATGTTTAAAGGTAGAAGAAGACCGCATTCCCGTACTGCCGGCGGTACAAGGGGGATGCGCGATGTTGGGAATGGATCCTTTGTATCTGGCTAATGAAGGTAAATTAGTGGCGATTGTTAGTCCTGACCGAGCCGATGAAATGTTGTCTGTTTTACAGCAAATACCGGAAGGGCAGAATGCATGTCGGATCGGGGAGGTACAGGAGGCGCCTAGGGGAATAGTACTGCTTCGCACTGCGTTAGGTGCAGAACGCGTTTTGGGTATGTTAGAAGGAGAATTGCTCCCCCGTATTTGTTAAGGGAGGAGGAAAGATAGAGAGGAATTGGTTTTTCTCGCCAAAAATAAACCAGATTTAGAGAGAGGGCAGATTAAAACCCGGGTAATTACCCGGGTTTTAATTTGCCTATAAAAATTTTTAGATAAATTATTCAGTAGTAGCAGGATTTTTTTTAAACAGCACGAATTTGTATGTAATCTAGTAGTACGAAAAAGAATAAAAATGTTACCAAAGGGGTGAGCTATGGCTAATTAGTAGCACGCATTAAGGTAAATCTTAAACATGGAAGAATAGTGACCTAAACGATGCTTAATTTAACCTAAACCCCAATTCAGGAAATGGAGAGATGGTTATGCATATTCCAGATGGATTCCTTAATTTACCCACTTGTTTAGGTAGTGCGGCCGTTTCGATCGTAGCCTTGAAGCAAGCCGTATCCAAGGTGGGTCAAAAGTTAGATCGTAAACAGGTACCACTAATGGGGGTAATGTCTGCCTTTGTCTTTGCCGCTCAGATGTTAAACTTTCCGATCATCGGAGGGACTTCCGGTCATTTGATTGGAGCGGCTTTACTAGCAGTTTTATTGGGCCCTTGGACCGCCAGTTTAATTATGACCTCTATTCTACTTATCCAGGGCCTGGTTTTTATGGATGGGGGGATCAGCGCGCTAGGCGCTAACCTTTTAAACATGGCTGTGATCGCCCCTTGGGGAGGTTATGCTGTTTATCAGTTTTTTCTACGTATCCGGTCTCCCCGGATGGTTGCAGCTTTTGTCGCTTCCTGGGCCTCAGTTTTATTTGCGGCTATCGCTTGTGCGCTGGAACTAGCGCTTTCGGGATTACCTTTTGTAGTCGTCCTACCGGCCATGGTGTACTGGCATTTGATTATTGGCATCGGCGAAGGGGTTATTACGACGGCCGTTTTAATGTATGTTTGGAATACCCGGGAAAAATGGGCCGAAGAGATCGTGAAAGTTTGAGGTGATTGAGGCAATGAGTACCATCGGCAATCGGAAAATAATCGGTTGGTTAGTTTTAGCTTTAATTCTGGGAATCTTGGTATCCCCCTGGGCCTCTTCCAACCCGGACGGTCTAGAACGGGTGGCCGAGGATCAGGCCTTTATCGACCGAGCGGAGAATTTATTTGCAGGTCTTATCCCTGATTATCTTATGCCCGGAATTGAGAATGAGGCAGTAGCTACGGCCCTGGCGGGAGGAATAGGGGTATTGATAACCCTAGGTTTTACCATTTTAATTGGAAATTTGGTTAGCCGGAAAACTATTGGTTAGATCTATCGGGAGGTATAGGATTTTGTTAAGAAATGGACCAGGAGAGATAAACCGCGATTCTCTTTTAGCCCGTACGGACAGTCGACTTAAACTGGTGGGTGCTTTGATTTTGATTTTAGTTCTGACCGCCTTACAGCAAATCATGATAATTTTAGCGCTGGATTTGTTTTTGATCGGCATCGCCTTTAGTTTAGGCCGGCTTACAGTTAAACAATACTTATCTGCCTTTGCCCGGATTTTGCCTTTTGCCTTGATCGTAATTTTACCGTTGGTGTTCTGGGTACCGGGAAACGTAATCGGGGGTATATCGACTCCCGTGGGACGGTTAACGCTTACTCAGGAGGGGTTAATTCGGAGCGCTATAATTGGATTGCGTTTTTGGGGAGCGGCAACGATTGGGATTACGGTAATTAGTACCACTAGTTGGGAAAAAACCCTGTGGGCATTACGACGTTTGGGGGTACCTGGTCTTATATTAGAGATCATTCAATTTACCGGGCGTTATGGGACCTTGTTGGTGGAGGAAATGGAAAATTTACGCAGGGCGCAGCGAAACCGGGGTTTTGTCATGGGTAAGAATCTATGGAATAGAGAAACCGTTCGTGCTGTAGGACAAGTATTAGGGGTTCTCGTAATTCGTTCTTATGACCGGGCGGAACGGGTATACCGGGCCATGTTAGCGCGAGGTTATACAGGTGAGATTTATCTATTAGAGGAAAAGTCCCTGACCGTGGGTCAATTTGGCTCGGCAGGCTTATTGCTCCTTTTTAGTCTGGTGATGATTTTATTTGATCGGGGTTTACTGTTATAATTCGTACGAGAATTGCTGGCAGACACGAGTCAGTTGACTTTTAGTAGGAGAGGTATAAATGGTAATGGCTGAAAATCCGATCCCGATTAATATTATTGAAATCATGGGTCTCTATCACACTTATCCGGACAATACCCTAGCTTTGCAGAATATAAACTTGTCGATTGCAGCGGGCAGCCGGACCGCAGTATTGGGCCCTAATGGAGCGGGCAAATCCACGTTATTACTTTATTTTAATGCCACCTATTTGCCTCAAAGAGGCCAGGTAATGATTGACGGTCAGGTTTTAAACCGGGACAATGAACTTTGGGCTAAAATTCAGGTAGGGTTGGTTTTTCAAGATCCTGATGATCAAATTTTTGCTAGTTCGGTATGGGAAGACGTAGCCTTTGGGCCCCGTAATTTGAAGTTATCTACCGCCGAAATAAACCGTCGGGTGGAAAATTCCTTAAAAATTGTGGATATGTGGAAATACCGTCAGAAAGCACCGCATCGTTTAAGTTATGGAGAAAAAAAGAGGGTAGCTATTGCCGGGGTTCTTGCTATGGATCCCCAAATAATTGTGGTCGATGAACCGATGGCCTATCTAGATCCAGCCGGGCAGCGGGAAGTCTTTGCTATTCTAAATTACTTAAATCAAAAGGGAACTACCTTGGTGATCGCAACGCATGATGTAGATACTGCGGCCGCCTGGGCGGATCAGGTGATTATTTTACAAGAGGGAATGATTTACGCTTCTGGGGGTCCAGAGTTATTGCTAGAGGAAAAAATGATGCATCAAGTAAACTTACGCTTGCCACTAGTGAGCCAGGTTTTCTTAGGGGTGAAAAAACAGAAACGGCCGGAACTTCTTAAGATACCCTTATCGGTGGAAGAAGGAATCAGTACCTTAGAGCATTTGATTCGAACCGGCGGAGAATAAGGAGTAGACAGTTAACCGGCGAAGATTTTAGGCCGGCGTAAATAAACCGCGTTATTTTAATGGGTTGAGAGGCGTGGAGGAAACCAGCGTTGCGTTAGATGAGGCTGGTTTTTCTTTTGCTAAAAACCAACTAAAACCACGTCCGGTAAAGGAAAACATAGTTCATATACGGTGCTATTTCAAGTTAATTTTGGTACATAGTAGGACAATTAATTTTTATGTCGAAATACAAAGGGATTCATGGATTCATCCGGGAGGTGAGGTAAATTGGATAAACTTCAGGCGATTGTTGATCAGTATCAAAAAGTACCGGGAGGGCTGATCGAGGCCTTTCATGCGGTGCAGGACGAGTATGCCTATATTCCCGAGGAGGCCTTACGGCGTTTGGCCAAAGCTTTTGAGGTACCCTTGGCTAGGGCTTATGGAATAGCCAGTTTTTATAGCTATCTGTCCTTAAAACCTCGGGGCCAGTATATCATTCGGATTTGCAAGAGTGCCCCTTGTCACGTAAAGGGAGCCGCCGAAGTGGTTAAAACGCTAGAAGAGGAATTAGCGATTCGGATGGGAGAAACTACCCCGGACCAGCTTTTTACCTTAGAATTCACGGAATGCGTAGGTGTCTGTGCTGAAACCCCGGTGATAACCATCAACGGGGAACCTTATGGGGATCTGACGTCAGCTAAAGTAAAAGAAATTTTGGCGCAATACCGGCAGCCACAATAAAGAGGGGGGCCAAGCAATGCGGGAAGAAAAGCGGATCAGCCTTAAGCACTACGGCTTAATCGATCCGGACCAAATAGAGGATTACCTGGAACATGGAGGCTATCAATCACTCCAAAAAGCCCTGAGTCAGCCACCCGCCGCCATTGTGCAAGCGGTAAAAGATGCTGGCCTGCGGGGACGAGGAGGAGCCGGATTTAAGGCCGGGATCAAATGGGGGTTTACCCTACAAACCCCGGCGGAGCAAAAGTATATCATTTGCAATGCCGACGAAGGCGAGCCCGGCACCTTTAAAGACCGGCTAATTATGGAGGGAGACCCTCATTTAGTCCTGGAGGGGATGGCCATAGCCGGCTACGCCGTAGGCGCAAGTAAGGGTTACATCTACTGTCGGGGAGAATACCCCTATATTGTCAAACGCTTAAAGCGGGCCATAGAACAAGCCCGAGAAAAGGGATTACTAGGGACCAACCGGTTCGAGAGCAACTTTAGTTTTGATGTTGAAGTACGCATGGGGGCCGGCGCCTATATCTGCGGCGAAGAAACCGCCCTAATCGAATCACTGGAAGGTAAACGAGGCGAACCCCGCTCCAAGCCCCCTTTCCCCGGGGTAGCTGGTCTATGGGGAAAACCCACGGTTGTAAATAACGTAGAGACCTTGGCCGCGGTACCCTGGATTATCGAACACGGAGCTACCGCTTACCAGCAAATCGGTGCTTCTCGTTATCCAGGAACTAAGATTTTCACTTTAACCGGGGACGTGGCCCGAAAAGGTTTCTGTGAAGTACCAACCGATGTAACGCTCCGAGAGCTAGTCTACGATTTTGGTGGCGGCGTAGCTGGAGGGAAAAAGCTGCAAGCTGTTCAGGTGGGCGGTACTTCAGGGGCCTTTTTACCCGAAAGTTTACTAGATACCCCGGCCGATCTAGATTCTATGGCCGCTGTTGGAGGCACCTTGGGTTCCGGGGCCGTACTGGTTGTGGATGAAACCCGGGATCTGGTCGATCTGGCTGTAACCATTGCTAGCTTTTTTAAACATGAATCTTGTGGTAAGTGTACACCGTGCCGGGAAGGGACTTTTCAGCTGCATCGGTTACTAGAAAAAATAAGTCGAGGCCAAGGCAGTAGGCAGGACTTAGAAACGCTAGAACGTTTGATGTGGATAATGACCCAGGCTTCCTTTTGTGGGCTAGGGCATACTGCTCCTACCCCGATTTTAACTATGTTACAGTATTTTCCAGATCCGTTTAATAATCGGGTTAACTCCCAAGCGGGATAACGGTTCGTAGTTAAGAGGTAAAAATTAATCCTACAAATAAGGAGGAAACTTCAATGGTAAACTTGACCATTGATAATATATCGGTCAGCGTTCCGTCAGGATCCACGATCCTGCAAGCAGCCCAAGCGGTTGGCCTAAAGATTCCTACCCTCTGTTATCACCCGGATCAAACGGTAAAAGCTAATTGCCGGGTCTGTTTGGTAGAGGTAGAGGGAGCACGGGGCCTCCAGGCCGCTTGTTCTCAGACGGTAGTCGAGGGGATGGTTGTACGTACTTCAACCCCGTTGGTATTCAAAGCTAGAAAAGCAGTAGTCGAGCTGATTCTAGCCCGGCACCCTCAGGACTGCTTGAATTGTGTGCGTAACGGGTGCTGTGAGCTACAAGATCTGGCTCAAGAATTGGGTATTCGTGAGATCCCTTATGCAAGAGAAATTAAAGGCATGCCGCAGGATAAATCTACACCGTCTCTGGTGCTAGATCCAGATAAGTGTATTTTGTGCCGGCGTTGTTTAACGGTTTGTCAGGAAGTGCAAACCGTTAATGCCCTGGGACTGCGCGCGAGAGGTTACCAAACTTCGGTGGGACCTGCTTTTTATCAGCAGCTCAACGAAAGTACCTGTGTTATGTGTGGTCAATGTACTCAGGTCTGTCCAACTGGCGCGCTAGCGGAACGGGAGGAAATAGATAAGCTTTTAGACGCCTTAGCGGATCCGAGTAAAATCGTGGTAACCCAGATGGCTCCGGCTGTGCGAGTGGCTTTGGCCGAGGAAGTAGGCTTGCCTACCGGTGAGCTAGATATGCTTACTCTAGTCGGTGGTTTAAGGCGACTTGGTTTTCATCGGGTATTCCATACTAATTTCACGGCAGATTTAACGATTATGGAGGAAGGACATGAGCTGCTAGAACGGTTAAATAACGGGGGAACCTTGCCCATGTTAACCTCGTGTAGTCCTGGGTGGATTAACTTTATTGAAACTTTTTATCCTGATTTATTAGATAATCTTTCCACCTGTAAATCGCCACAGCAGATGTTTGGGGCTTTAGTAAAAACCTACTGGGCGCAAAAGGCTGGAGTAGATCCGGCCCAGATCTACTCGGTTTCGATTATGCCCTGTACCGCTAAAAAGTACGAAGCGGCACGGCCGGAGATGCAGGATAGCGGTTATCAAGATGTCGATTTAGTCTTAACCACGCGAGAGATAGGTAAGTTGTTCCGTATGGCTGGGATCGACTTAAAACAGGTACCGCCTTCTGAGTTTGATCCCTGGATGGGCGCCTATACTGGGGCCGGGGTTATCTTTGGGGCCACCGGAGGCGTAATGGAAGCTGCTTTGCGTACGGTTTATGAAGTAGTCACCGGAAACGAACTGGCGAACTTAGATTTTACCGTCTGTCGCGGGATGACCGGGATTAAGGAAGCCGAAGTTGATTTAGCCGGTACGCAGGTAAAAGTAGCTATTGCTCATGGACTGGGAAATGCCCGTCAATTAATGGAGCGGATTCGAGCTGGGGAAGCAGATTATCATTTTGTCGAGATAATGGCTTGTCCCGGGGGATGTATTGGGGGCGGCGGTCAGCCGCGGCAAACCGATAATGCGCAGCGGGCCATCCGTATAGAGGCTATTTACCAGGAAGACGTTGCTCTGGCTTTACGTAAATCACACGAAAATCCGGAAGTAAAGCAACTGTATACAGAATTCTTAGGTCAACCGCTAGGGGATAAATCCCATCAGTTGTTGCATACCCATTATCAGGCCAAGAGCAAAAAGCTTAAATAGATCATAGACGAGAAAATTAAGCACCCGGGGCGGCCAAAGCTTCCTCGGGTGCTGTTTTATTAATCACCGTTAGTTTGCGGATAATAAAACTGCAAGGGCCTGCGGAAAGGGCTGCAGGGTACGTTCTAATATTCCATGCACGTAGGCTAGCAATACCCCATAATTAACGATGGGGATTCCTTTTTCACGCACTTGTTGGAGACGTTGTTGCATTTGCCGTCGGTTAAGCATGCAAGCCCCACAATGTACGATTAACTGGAAATCCTCTAAATTGGCGGGATAGTCAGCACCGCTACTCCATTGAAAATTAAGGGTACCCCCAATATATTGTTCTAAAAAGCGCGGAATTTTTACTCGACCGATATCATCTTCCTGGCGATGATGCGTGCAGGCTACGGCAATCAGTACCCGGTCTCCGGGTTTTAGTTTTTTAATGCCCCGGGCACCTTTAACCAGTTCTACTAGATCGCCTTTGAAGCGAGCAAATAAAATCGAGAACGAAGTTAGCCAAACCACATCGGGGGTAACCTTGGCTACGGCCGGAAAGACCTGGGAATCAGTGATCACCAGGCGAGGATTGTTTTTAAGCTGATCCAGGGTGGGATGCAATTCGTTTACGCCGACCATAATGGCCACCGCTTGATGATCCAGAATATCCCGAATCGTTTGTACTTGAGGGAGAATCAGGCGGCCCCGAGGGGCAGCCTGATCTAAAGGTACCACTAAGAGGCAAAGATCGCCCGGTTTAATTAAGTCCCCGACAATCGTAGGCGCTTCAAAATCAGCCGGTGCTTGACGAATTATTTGTTCTTTTAATTGATCGATACCGCGACCATAGAGGGCACTAACCTCTATCAGGGGTAATCCTAGTTGTTTTTCTTTTTCCTCGCGGGTAGATGTTCCTTGGTCAATTTTGTTTAGCACTCCGATTAAGGGAATATTTCTGGCGGCAATTTCAGCTTTTAGTTCCTGTTCAAGTTCCAGATTCTCCGTAGCATTATCCAGAACGAGAAGTACCAGATGGGTTTGATCTAGCACCTCTCGGGTTTTTTTAATCCGCAAAGCTCCCAGTTTACTTGTATCGTCTAGACCCGCGGTATCAATAAGCATACAGGGACCGAGCGGGGGTATTTCGATAGCTTTGAACACCGGATCCGTAGTCGTGCCGGGAATTTCGGATACTAAGGCCACCTCTTGACCGGTTAGAGCGTTAATTAAACTGGATTTACCAACGTTACGCCGGCCAAAGATTGCCAGGTGAAGACGGTTAGCTTTAGGGGTAGCTTGCATTTTTTACACCTCGTAATGATCTAGAAATATAAATCACGAACCCCGGCTTCAATTTGCTTCAGACGCTCCATAGTTTTTTGGCGTATAGTTTCGCTTTGGATTAGCTTCAGGTGTTCGTTAATGGTTTTTTCGCCTATGGCTTTGAGTTCCGGGGTGGCATAGTCCATTAAGTATTCCTTAAAAGTTAGAATCGCATTCGGTTGACAGACGTTACCGATTTGTCCGGAACGGGCCAAGGTCATAAAACGGTCTCCGGTACGCCCACTTCGGTAGCAGGCCGTACAATAGCTAGGAATATAACCGCTGTCACATAGGTTGCGGATTAGTTCTTCCGGGGAACGTTGGTCCTCAACGATAAATTGAGCGGTTTGAGCCGCTTGCTTTTCTTGAAGCTCCGCTTGATAACCGCCTACCCCGGTACAAGAACCGGCACTGATCTGGCTGATGCCCAGATTAAATAATTCATCGCGGTAACCAGGGCGCTCTCGGGTAGAAAGGATCATTCCGGTATAAGGAACGGCCAAGCGTAATACAGCAATAATTTTTTTGAAAGACGCATCGGAAACCAGGAAAGGGAAATTATCGAGGCTGACGCTTTCAGCCGGTCGTAAACGCGGGAAAGATATGGTATGCGGGCCCACCCCAAAATTTGCCTCTAAATATCGGGCGTGCATAATTAAGGCTAGAACTTCAAAACGATAGTCGTACAAGCCAAATAAAACCCCAATACCTACGTCATCAATCCCCCCTTGTATGGCACGGTCCATAGCTGTAAGGTGCCAGAGGTAATCGGATTTAGGTCCTCGCGGATGCATTTTCTCATAGGTCTCACGATGGTAAGTTTCTTGAAAAAGGATGTAGGTCCCAATACCCGCGGCCTTGAGCTTTTGATAATCCTCAACGGTAGTTGCCGCAATATTAACGTTAATACGCCGGATATCACCTTGTTTTTCATGCACTTGATAGATCGTTTGCATAGCTTCAACTACATAATCAATCGGACACTGCCGCGGGTCCTCCCCGGCCTCTAGGGCGATACGTTTATGACCCATTTCTTCCAGGGCACGGACTTCTTCGGTGATTTCCTCCATGGTTAATTTACGGCGCTGCATATTTTTATTGGAACTATGATAACCACAATAGACACAGTCGTTAATACAATAATTGCTGATATAAAGCGGGGCAAAGAAAACCATTCGTTTCCCGTAGATTTTTTCTTTTATCTCGCGGGCAACGGCAAACATTTGTTGTAAGAGTTTTTCATCTTGCGTCTGAATTAAGGCCGCCACTTCCCAAGGTTCCAGACCACGGGCCTCGCGGGCTTTAGCAATGATCTCTTCGATTTGTTTGGCGGGAAGCGCCTGATTATTTTCCAGTAGAGACCAAATATTGGGCTCATCGATAAAATTTATTGGATTCAAGGGGTGAACCTCCTTGGATATTTATTTTAGATTACGTATTTTTTACTTACCAAGGGCAATATCTATCGTTGTGGTTTTACGAAAGCCGTCCGTGTCCCGGATCGGTGGCAACTTCTCGACCTATTTCTTTAATTAAACGGTGGGTATCCAGAACTAGTTGTTCTGGCGCTTCACTAACCTCGCTTTTTTGGGGATAGATTTCGTATAAAGACCGATAAGCAACCGGCGTGAGGTTAAGCATTAGAACATTGGCTCCCCCGTTTAAACCTAATATTTTACCCTCAGCCTGCAGGCTGCTTAAGGCTGTAGTGGCTGGTAAATGCACCCGAGGTAACAAAAGACGGGTTAGGGCCAAAAGTTTCAGGGTTAGGGGAACGTTTCCAGGTGGAAAAGGACCTAAAGCCGTATCGCTATGCGGGATAAAAGGTCCGACCCCGGCCATAGCCAGGGGTAAGGATTGCATAAGCAGCAGATCGTTTACCAGGATGTCCACGGTTTGTCCCGGTAAACCTACGATATTCCCCGACCCTACCTGGTAACCTAATTCTTTTAGGTGCTGGAGGCACGTTAAGCGGTCAGCCAGCTGATGGCCCGGATGCAACCGGGCGTAGAGATCCGGGTCTGACGTTTCGAACTTGAGTAGGTAGCGGTCCGCCCCGGCTTCTCGCCATAATTGCAGATCTTGAAACGGTCGTTCGCCTACACTTAAAGTAAGGGCTACGCCGGTTTTTTTGATCTCTTTGATTATCATGGCCAGTATTTCCCCCGTATAAAAGGCATCTTCCCCTGACTGCAGTACTACCGTACGCAGACCTAAGCTAGCAGCGTGATGGGCGGCTATAATAATGTTTTCCGGGGACATGCGATAGCGGTGCAAGGCCGTATTATAGCGGTTTAGGCCGCAGTAAGCGCAATTGCGGGAGCAGTAATTCGAAAACTCAATAATTCCCCGCAAATGAACTGCTTTACCCATCTGTATTTGTCGGACCTGATTAGCCATATTTTGCAAAACTTCTAGCACCGGTAGGTCCGGGGAGCTTAACAGTTCCCGTAATTGATCTGGGGAAAAACCCAGGTTTTTTTGGTAATTAGATTTAATCGTTTCGCTTAGGGTCATTTTAATCATCGGGAAGTCAGGGCGCTTTTTACCTGTACTCCGTTTATTTTTCCTAGTTGTCCGGTCAGGGAACCGATATCATCAGTGGAACCATCTACAATTAGGGCGATTACCGCTACTTCGCGCTCCCGGTAAGGGAGGCCTAAGCGACCGATTATGATCGAAGCGTGATGGCTAAGAATTTGATTGACTAAAGAGACCGTTTCGCGATTCTCAATCACAATTCCTACCACTCCCAGTCGGTTTTCTTTCACTCTAATACCCCCTTAAAGGAAATAAGAAGGCCTATCCATCTTAACCTTGGATAAGCCTTAAGTTACTAAAAGATATAGCATAAATCTATTCCCCCTTTAACGCAGAAAGTCCTTGTTTTCAGGATCTATTTAATCGTGCCTTCGGGAGCAGATAATTCCTTTCCCTCAGTAGCATGAAAAACCTACCTAAACTCGGGCGGGTTTCCGACCATCTAGGCTTTAAGTTCGGAATCGTTTTGCAAAGTGGCGAACCATTTTTCATTATGGTGGGCACTAACAGCTGCCTCCACATAACCATTGGTCATCATGCTGGCAAATTCTACCCGAGACTTAGGATGGATCGCGGCCAGGAAGAAATGACCAGCTACGGCTAGAATGGCAATAACTGCATCCCAAAAATGAATATCATAACATAAACCAAGTAATTGGGGAGGCATTGCATGACGCCATAACCACATAGGAAATCCGGTAACAAAAAATAGGAAGCAGCAAATAATTACTAGCCAGCCTAACAGTTTTTGTCCGGCATTGTATTTGTCCTGGGGCGGAACCTCTCCTTTAAGGCCTGGAATATAGCCTCCCATAGTTTTTAACCATTTAAAATCGTCTTTGGTGAAGGTTGAAATAGTATCAATAAAGCGAGAAAAACGACCGAAATTAGTTAAAATATAGAGCAATGGGCCTACGGTAAATACTACGCCTAGCCAGCGGTGTACGACCGAGGCATTGCCAATGCCTCCGAAAATATAGTCGATAGTGATTATTTTAAAATAGAATCCTAGTCCAGTTATACCTAAAATAACAAAACAAATCAAGTGAATCCAGTGCATTAATCTAGTTTGTCCGGCGTGTTTTAATACTTTACCTTTAACCTGACTCATGATCTATCCCTCCTTACTTATCAGGCCGCTTGATGGGAATGCTGCTTTAATTCGGCAATTAGTTCAGGAATTTCATCGCCGTACTTAGTATGGAGCAAGTGATGTGCCTTTTCGCTCAGGGGCGTAACCCCGCCGGGCGATAAGAATTCTTTGTAAATTTGCAAAATTTCCGGATTTTCGTGTGATTTTCTTAACGTCATGCGTTCATCCAGAGAATACAAGCCATTTGCTCTTTGGGCAATATACTCCTGGCTACGGGCCTGTACGTTAAAGCCGAATTTAGCCAATATTCCCCCCAGAATAGCTGTAGCCGCCAATACTCCTGATCCGCGGAGAAACTGCCTTCGAGTTAAATTAGTTTTTTCCTGAAAAGTATTCATAAGTTTCCCCCCTTTTGTATTATTAGTCGTGGCGAATGGGCTGGCCGCCGCCGTTAACACATCCACCAGGACAGTTCATAACTTCAATAAAATGGTATTTACTTCGCCCCGCTAAAACGTCTACGATTACAGAATCAACGTGTTTTAAACCGGTGACGATACCTACATTTACGGGGACCGTTTGCCCCAGTTCCTTAATGGGGATATTCACCGTGGCTTCGCGTACCGGTTTAAGTCCCCGAACGGTATGAAAATCAACTTTACCTAGAGTTTCACCGCTTAGTAGTTCATAAGCCGTTCTTAAGGCTGCTTCCATTACCCCACCGGTGGCCCCAAAGATCGTAGCGGCCCCGGTTGAGCTGCCAATCAAACGGTCGGCTTCTTCCTCGGCTAAATTCAGGAAATCAATCCCCGCAGTTTTGATCATTTGGGCTAATTCACGGGTAGTGATTACTACATCTACATCTTGATAGCCGCTGGCGATCATTTCCGGCCGGTCACATTCATATTTTTTGGCGGTGCAGGGCATTACCGAAACCGAGTACATATCGGCTGGTTTAACGTTAAGTTTTTGAGCCGCATACGTTTTAGCAACTGCCCCAAACATTTGTTGAGGCGATTTAGCTGAAGAAATATACGGTAGAATTTTGGGATACCGATCTTCAGCATACTTGATCCAGGCCGGGCAGCAGGAGGTGAACTGGGGCAGAGGCCCTTTTTGGCGTAAAATCCTTTCGATTAATTCCGTTCCCTCTTCCATAATCGTCAAGTCAGCTGTAAACTCAGTATCATAAACCTGATCAAATCCCAGTTTTCGTAAGGCCGCGAACATTTTACCTTTAACACTAGTTCCCGGAGCAAGTCCAAATTCTTCGCCTAGAGCTACCCGAACTGCAGGCGCAGTTTGAACGACCACATATTTTTGGGAATCATCCAGAGCTTGTTTGACTTTATTGATTTGATTTAGATCCTGAATGGCGTTAAAGGGGCAGTTAATTAAACATTGACCACAATTAATGCATTTTTGATGGTTGATGTCATGTTTTTGGCCTAGTTTCCCGGTAATGGCTCCCGTGGGACAGATGGAACTGCAGTGGTCACAAGATTTACAGTTATCCGTAATTTCAATTATCTCTACAGCGCGCATAACAGTCTATTTTCCCTCCCCTTCTCAACATTTGCAGATTACTATAGAAGAATTGCAATAAAAGCTTAGCCTCACCTCCTTAACCGGGTAACGTATTAAGTTTTGTTTACATAAAAAAGGCACTTCAAAAGAAGTGCCCCTATAAGACATAAAAATAGCGTTAAAATATAATTAGGATATATCTTGTTCAAGAGACCCTCCTTTTCAAACAGGGAAGGCACCACCGTTTCCAATGATACCCTATCGGCCTGTTCCCCATGGGATTAACCTTTAGGGAAAAAGGCTCGGAGAGTAATATTCTTTTTTAATGCTAACCGGGATGGTTCCATACTAACTTTTTTACCATCATCTCCTTAAATGGCAAAAATTTTTAAAAACCCGGGTCGGTGCGGAAAAAACACCGCTTTCCATACGACCAGAGGCTCGATATAAGAAAACGGTGTAGGAAAGGCCAGGTTTGTTTATTAGTTAAGGTAATATTGATATCTATTGAAACCTCTAATTACTCTTTATAACTCTACATGATAAACCCAGCAGAAAGATAAAACTCCAATATTAACAACTTGAGGTTGAAGAAAAGCAATTAAAATAATCAATCTACCCGGTGGCACGAAATTTCTGCTAGTGTTACAGGTAATGTTCGACAGATTTTGCTTAAATCCTTCTTAGAAATTAATTTTTTTGTTATACTATAGAAATCATTAATACGGATGGAAAGCGTAGGTGCAGGGTTAAATTAATTTTGCTAGGAAAAGTTTATCAAACCCAAGTCCATTGCTGGATTTCATAAATTAAGCAACTGGCGGAAGTGGAGTGTAATAAACAAAGCCGTTATAGCTGCACTCAAAAAAGATACCAAGAAAGAGGTGAATAACCTGGTTTTTTGGCAGCATTATGGGAAACAACTGTTAGGCATAAGTTAATCTCAGTACGGCTAATCATACAGGTTGCCGGCAATACCCGAAATACAATCGATAGGTTGTAGCTAAGCAGTTGCATCCTGTGATACTGCCACCGTTAGTCGAGCGGGTGAAAAACCTATTTTGTAGATTTTGATAGGTTTTAGAAACCAGGATGGGTAACATGGGCTTTTTTTCTCCCTTGGAAGTAGCGGGTAACGCTTGTAATGCCGGACATAATAAAATGAGTTTATCGTTAGACCGTATTATTATATTAGGGATTTTAGCCGGAGCTTATATTGGCTTTGGCGCGAATCTAGCTACCGTAGTGGGCAGTGATGTAGGTCAGTTAGGGGCCGGGGTTGGTCAATTTATCTTTGGGGCAGTTTTCTCCGTAGGCCTGATGCTGGTTGTAATCGGAGGTGCCGAACTGTTTACCGGTAATAATATGTTTCTTACTATTTGTGCTTTAGAAGGTAGGGTTTCCTGGTTAAAAGTTTTTTATCATTGGGGGGTAGTTTGGGCTGCTAATTTTGCTGGTGCTTATTTATTAGTCTATTTAGTCTTTCACGGTTTTTATTTTACCCTCCCAGACGGCGGAATGGCTAGTGGTTTACTGGGTGGAGCGGTAATGAAAAAGGCGATCGGAATTGCTACGCTTAAGTGCAATTTGCCCTGGTTTGCAGCCTTCTGTCGGGCCATATTGTGTAATTGGTTGGTATGTTTGGCCGTTTGGCTGGCTCTGGCGGCCAAGGACGTGATTGGGAAAATTTTTGCTTGCTTCTTTCCCATTATGGCTTTCGTAGCCAGTGGTTTTGAACATAGCGTGGCCAATATGTTTTTCGTACCCATGGGAATTTTTCTAACCGGAGGGGCTGACCCCGTGGTAAATTGGGGGAACTTTTTGATCAACAATCTGGTTCCCGTTACTCTGGGAAATATTATCGGAGGGGGTATCTTTGTTGCTGGTTTTTACTGGTGGTCTTATTTGCGGGTTAAGTAAGCGAGGGCTTATCGAATCTTACGTTCTGGTCTAAATAAC
The DNA here is from genome assembly GCA_012519455.1 of Syntrophomonadaceae bacterium. GTDB lineage: Bacteria > Bacillota > Ch66 > Ch66 > Ch109 > JAAYQE01. Next base: position 14,392 of record JAAYQE010000116.1, on the reverse strand, counting down.
TGTCGAAATCTTCTTCGTACTTGGTTCCTTATATGACATTTATTTCCAGAAGGTCGATCTATAATTAGCTTTACAGAGCTTATATAAGGACCGGGGGGAATTAAAATTGCCAAACGGAGGAGACGGGAGGATATTTGAGGAAGATACTAATGTATATACTTATTATCGGGTGGATACTTCTGCGACTTCAGCCCCGAAGCAGCGTACGCGAAAGTGGCGGGAAGGATTATTTTCCCGGTTAATCCGGCTGTTTTTGGTTATCTTCCGATGGGGAAAAAACGGCCTTTGCTTTATAGGTAACCAAACCGGACAAGCAGTAAGCAAATTAGGCGTAAAAGGCTTTCGGGCTAGCGATTTATTCCACTTATTAACGGGGGTAATCTTAGCCCGGGGCCTAGTACTGGGCGAACTTCTACCGTTTGGAGGGGCCTATCTGGCCGCCCTATTGGTCTTTCGGCCGGGCCTAGCCGGTCTGATGGTACTTAGTACTACTTTAGGTTTATGGAGTTTGTCCCTTCCTTCAAATGTTTTTTGGAACCAAGTAGCGGTGCTAATTTTACTCGCTAGTGTAATTTCTTCTACTAAAAGAAAACCGGAACAATGGTGGATCTTATTACCTTTACTAGTTTTAGCGGGTCATTTGTTGGTTAAAAACGCTTTTCTGGTCTGGAACGGGTGGAATTTATATCAGGAAATATCAATTATTTTCGAAGCGGTCATGGCTGGGGTGTTGTGTTTGATTTTTATGGTGGCCGTTCAGTGGATGGAAACTAGGCATGAAACGGTCATGCATTCAGAGGAAATCATGGCCACGATTATCCTGGGGGCCTGTTTGATTTTAGGGATCAGTGATTTACATTGGCAGCATTGGACCTTGGGGCCTATTGCCGCCAGTTTGGTGGTACTCGTGGCTGCTTATTGGGGAGGAGCCGGGGCTGGTTCGGCGGCCGGGGCGCTAATCGGTCTGCTTCCCAGCGTTACCTATCTGGTCATGCCCTATGCCGTGGGGGTATACGCCGTATCCGGATTACTGGCCGGCTTATTTCGGGCCTGGGGACGCCTAGGGATGAGCATTGGTTTTCTTTTAGGTAATTTACTGCTTACTTTATATTTATCCGAAGGCAGCATCAACCGGGAAATTTTATATCCCTTAGGCAGTGGAGCGATCCTTTTTTTATTACTTCCCGGTCGTTTTTTTTCGCGTTTAGGAACTCACGTACCCATTTATACTCAAGGTTCTAGAGGGAGGCTGTTTACCGGATTTGTTCCCTTATTTACGAGTCGTTCCGATCCTGAAAGATTAGGAGAAGATGAGGTAGAGGCGGCAGAGGCGGTGGCTGAAACCGGCGACAGGGGACGGCTAGGGGTTACCTCGAAAGGGTTAGCCGGGGGAGAGGGCACAGATCCGATTTGGTGGAAGCTAGTGAATGAAAGATTAAGAAATCTGTCGCGGATGCTTAATGAGATCTCCGCTACTCTGGAAAAAGGAAAAACACCTTCGGTAACTGAGGGGTTAGATCCTTTATCCGGTTTTTTTGAAGATCTAAAAGGGGAATTATGCCGGGAGTGTTCCGCCCAACGGGTATGCTGGGAAGAGGATTTTTATGTTACTTATCGTTTATTTTTAGATTTACTTTCTACCGGCGGGGCTGCCGATAAGACGAGCTCAGAACCGGAAGAATTGATGTTGCGGATCAAAAATCGATGTCTTTATCCTCGGGATTTAGTGCAACAGATTAATCAGGTTTACGAAAAAATGAAATTGCAACAATATTGGCAAGAGCGCATCGAAGAAGGACGGGGTTTGGTAGCGCATCAGGTTAAGGGGTTAGCCGGAGTGTTGAACGATCTGGTTGCGGAAGCGCACATTCAGGTACAAAGAATCAAAACTCTGGAAAAAAGGATTATCCGTGAAATGAAAAAGTTAGGCGTTAATCTGGAGCATTTACGTGTTTATCGGCTCCCCGGGGGAGAACTAGAAATCTATTATCAGCGTAGAGACTGCTCGGTAAAGTATGATTGTCATAACCGTATAGTGCCGGCGGTGACGGCGGTATTGGGACAGCAATTTAAAATAAATCCAGCCGGTTGTGCGGGGCAGGATAAAGCTGGCTGTGAGATTTGTTTGACCGGAGCTGGTCGTTTGGCGGTAGAAATCGGGATCGCGATTCGTGCAGAAGATGGTTGTGCTTGTTCAGGGGATAATCATTTGGTCATGGATTTACCGGGGGCCCGGCAGTTGCTGGCTCTCAGTGATGGGATGGGAATCGGGCCCATAGCGGCGGAAAACAGTCGTTTTGCCCTTAACTTAATGGAAAAAATATTACGCGCTGGTTTACCAACGGAACAAGCGGTCCGGGCGCTTAATTCTTTATTACTTTTACGCTCGAGCGAGGAAACCTTTGCCACTTTAGATCTGGTGATAATTAATTTACAAAACGGGGAAAGCGAGTTTTTTAAAATGGGGGCCCCTACAGCTTTTGTAAAAAGGAAGGGAAAAGTAACGCAGATTTCATCAACTTCCCCACCTGTAGGCATTCTGGATGAGGTAGAAATCGTAGGTCAAAAAGAAAAATTGGAAATCGGGGATTTAATCGTCTTGGTCACTGATGGTGTACTGGACAGTCGTTTTCATGTGGCGGAAAGGGAAGCTTGGTTGGGCCAAACACTGCAACAAATCGAAAGCGTAGATCCCCAGCCGGTAGCGGACCAACTACTGGACCGAGCTCTGGCTAATAGCAGTCGGGTCAAAGATGATATGGCCGTATTAGTAGCGCGAATTATGGAATTTAAGAGCGCCGGGTGGAATACCGGAAATTTAATAGAGGAATAATTAAAGTATAAACCTGAATAAGCAGGAAAATAATTCAGAGTGTCGAAAACAAGAGCGCGAAAGCGCTTTTTTTATAGGAGGACCAGTGCATGTCGGAATTACTTAAGAAAGTGCAAAAGGCGATAGATGATCATCAGTTGATTCAGCCGGGAGACGGGCTGGTAATTGCTGTTTCCGGGGGGCCTGATTCGATGGCCTTACTGCATTTGTTAGTAGTCCTTCGCCCGGATTGGGATTTGCGCTTACAAGTAGTTCACATAAATCATGGTTTGCGAGGAGAAGAGGCGGAGCGTGAAGCCGCTTTTGTAGAAGAAATTTCTCATCAATGGTCAGTACCGGCTAAGATTTGCCGGGTAAATGTTTACCAGCAGGCCCAAGCGTGGAAATGTTCGATACAAGAGGCCGGGCGTCGGGTAAGGTATCAATTACTAGACGAAGCCGCTCTTAAGCACGGGTGCCAGGGGATTGCGGTAGCTCATCATGCCCAGGACCAGGCCGAAACGATTCTGGAAAATATATTACGGGGCAGTGGGCCCAATGGCCTCGGGGCTATGTATTACCGGCGGGGCAAGATTATTCGACCGTTGCTTAATATAACCCGAACCGAAATTGAAGCTTACCTTGAAGCTAACCGGATACCTTTCTGTCTGGACCCCAGTAACCTCAAACCAGTTTATCTACGTAACCGGATTCGTTTAGAGTTACTCCCGCATTTAGAGGAAAAGTATAACCCTAACTTGATCCAGAGTTTAAATCGGATGGCGGAAATTATGCGCGAGGAAAACGACCTTTTAGATAGTTTGACGCAGGAGGCAGTTACGCGCTGTCGTATATTCGACTTGTTTCCGGAGCAGAACGGGGGGGAAGGTATTCGCTTAAAATCAGGGCAAGAAACGGTGGTATTATTGATCTCCTCGTTATTAGCTGAACCTAAAGCTTTACAGCGCCGGCTGGTACGACAGGTCTTAGAAGAAATGGTGGGAAATTTACGGGAGTTTACGTATCAGCATATTGAAAGTATACTAGAATTAGCCGTTAATCCGGTCGGGGGGCGAAAAGTATATATTCCGGGGAATTTACAAGGACGCCGGGAGAAAAAATGGTTAATTATAGAACCTCGGTTGGTGCGACGAAAAAAAGAAAGGTAGTAACTTTAATCAATTTATTAAGTTGTTTGATATAGGGATAGGGTTATGCTACAATAGACTAGTTCAATACCTGGAGGGGAAACAATTTAGGTTAGAGCAGCTTGTGATAAGGGAGATTTACAAAGCGCTGCGCTTTTGTTATCATGTATTATCTATTGTTTTGCATTAAGAGAGGGGGACATGGGGGTTGAGCCGAATATTTAAGAATCTGGCTATCTACCTATTGATTGTCCTTATTGCGGTATCGGCCTTTCGCTGGTCTGCTGAACCGGAAAAGCAGGAAAAGGCACTTGATTATAATACCTTTTACCAGGCGGTACAGCAAGATAAGGTCAAATCAGTTAACATAGTTCTAGAAAACAATTTTTACCGAATTTCTGGAACCATGAAAAATGAAGAAAAGTTTAAATTGACCGGACCCGTGGATCCGGCTTTAATAACCTTGTTACGGGAACACAATGTGGAGCCTAATTTCAGCCCGCCAACGGAACCACCTTGGTGGACCGGGCTTCTAACTACCTTTTTACCTATTCTTTTGCTGATTGGGTTTGTGTTCTTCATGATGCAGCAGACCCAAGGTGGAGGTAATCGGGTAATGCAGTTTGGTAAAAGTCGGGCCCGGTTGCATACGGACGAAAAGAAAAAGATAACTTTTGAAGATGTGGCAGGTGCCGATGAAGCTAAAGAAGAACTACAAGAAGTAGTAGAATTCTTAAAACAACCGAAAAAGTTTACAGAAATCGGTGCCCGGATCCCCAAAGGAGTACTTTTATTCGGGGCTCCTGGTACGGGCAAGACCTTGCTAGCCAAGGCAGTTGCCGGCGAGTCTGGTGTTCCTTTCTTTACGATTAGCGGCTCTGATTTTGTGGAAATGTTTGTTGGTGTAGGTGCATCTCGAGTACGGGATCTGTTTGAGCAAGCCAAGAAAAATTCGCCTTGTATTGTTTTTATTGATGAAATTGATGCTGTGGGACGCCACCGTGGGGCTGGTTTGGGAGGAGGCCATGATGAGCGGGAGCAAACCTTGAACCAGTTACTCGTAGAAATGGATGGATTTAGTCCTAACGAGGGAATTATCGTGATTGCCTCTACTAACCGTCCAGATATCTTAGATCCGGCTCTGCTACGACCCGGTCGTTTTGATCGACATATTTTGGTGGATCGACCCGATGTGGTGGGACGTAAGGCCATCTTAAAGGTACACGGCCGGGATAAACCATTAGAAAAAGAAGTGGATCTAGGAGTACTGGCTCGCCGGACTCCGGGCTTTACCGGCGCCGATCTAGCGAACATGATGAATGAGGCGGCCCTACTCAGCGCACGGCGTGATAAGAAGCAAATCGGGATGGATGAATTAGAGGACGCCATTGAGCGGGTGATTGCCGGACCCGAGAAAAAATCGCGCATTATCAGTGATCAAGAAAAACGGTTGGTAGCGTATCATGAAGCTGGACACGCTTTGGTCGGGGCCATGCTGCCTAACACTGACCCGGTGCATAAGATTTCGATTATTCCACGAGGTCGGGCTGGTGGATATACGTTATTATTACCTACCGAAGATCGTTATTATATGACGCGCTCGCGCTTACTAGATGAAGTTACTGTACTTCTCGGAGGTCGGGTAGCGGAGAGTATGTTTTTAAAAGAGATAAGTACCGGTGCTCAGAATGATTTAGAAAGAGCAACCGATTTGGTAAGAAAAATGATTACGGAGTATGGCATGTCTGATGAACTGGGGCCCCTCACCTTTGGGCGCAAACAGGAGCAGGTTTTCTTAGGAAGAGATATTGCCCGAGACCGTAATTACAGTGAGGCTGTGGCTTATTCGATAGACCAGGAAGCCCGTAAAATCATTGATGATTGTTACCGTAAAGCGGAAGAAATCCTGACGCAGTATCGAGATAAATTAGAATTGACGGCCCAAACCCTTATAGAAAAGGAAACCTTAGAAGGGTCAGAATTTGAAGCTTTGCTGCACCAGGGATCCCTTCCCGCTAGCGACGCAGCCGGTTCTAAGTCGATGGATACTGCGGATAAGGCTATCGATGAAGCGGAGCCCGCGGTTTCAAATCGAGGGAAAGAAAATAGAGAAGGAAATCCGGGTGGAGTCATAGGAGAAGTAATGGCCTCCTCTCCGGAGTAAAATCTAACTTTAGTACGTTTTATTAAGAAAGGAGAAGGTTACCGGGTGGAAAAGACCTTTGTAATGGTTAAACCGGACGGCGTAATGCGGCAACTGACCGGTAAAATTATCGGTTACCTAGAACAAAAAGGTTTTAAATTAGTGGCGCTGAAGATGCTAATACTAGATCAAGCGCTGGCGGAACAACATTATGCTGAACATGTAGGCAAATCATTTTTTCCCGGATTAGTTGACTTTATCACTTCCGGTCCGGTTGTAGCCATGGTTTGGGAAGGACCCGGAGTAATAAAAGGGGTTAGAGAGCTTATGGGGGCTACCAACCCGGCGGAAGCTTTGCCGGGTACGATTCGGGGACAGTTCGCAGTAGCGATTTCACGCAATGTGATTCATGGTTCTGATTCCCCAGTGAGTGCGGAACGCGAAATAGCGCTCTACTTTAAACCAGAAGAAATTTTGGCTTATACTCGACCTACAGATATCTGGCTAGTAGAATAAATTAAGGGAGGGTACACCTCCCTTAATTATTTTAAGGGTTCCTCTTTCGACAATAGTTGGTTATAATTTTAGGTGAATTTTGATCCAAATAGGGGGGATTCAAGTGGAGATTAATCTACAACCAGGATTACGTGGAGAAAAGGAACAGCTGGTCACCGAAGATAATACCGCGATTAAATACGGCAGCGGGGATGTTCCGGTTTTTGCTACGCCGGCTTTAGTCGGTTTAATGGAAGGGGCCTCGATTAATGCCGTAGACCGGTTTTTACCTGAAGGATTTTGCACGGTCGGGGTAAGGATTGCGATCAACCATACCGCTGCCACGCCAATTGGGATGACGGTTACTGCTCGGGCTGAATTACAGGAAGTAGACGGGCGCCGACTGGTCTTGAAAGTGGAGGGTTTTGACGAGCAGGAAAAGGTGGGCGAAGGAACCCATGAAAGATATATCGTACAAATGGATAAATTTATGCAGAAGAATCGGGGCAAATTAGGATAAATATAGATTTTGGGGTGAGTAAATAGTTCAATGAAAACCGATATTGAAATTGCGCAATCAGCTCAGCTAAAGCCCATCTGGGAAATCGCCAGTGAAATAGGTCTAGAAAAGGATGATTTAGAGTTTTATGGCCGCTATAAGGCTAAAATTTCCCCGGCCGTATTAAAACGCCTAGTGGGGCAGCAAGAAGGCAAATTGGTTTTAGTTACGGCCATGACCCCGACCCCAGCTGGCGAAGGAAAAACAACGAATACGGTAGGCTTGGGACAAGCGTTATACCGTTTGGGGAAAAAGGCGGTTGTTGCCTTGCGGGAACCTTCCTTGGGCCCTAGTTTTGGCATCAAAGGAGGAGCCGCCGGTGGGGGCTACGCTCAGGTAGTGCCTATGGAAGATATTAATCTCCATTTTACTGGTGATATTCATGCCGTTGGTACGGCCCATAATCTGTTGGCGGCGATGCTGGATAATAGTCTACACCAGGGAAATCCTCTGTATCTAGATCCGCGTCAGGTAGTTTGGCGAAGAGTTGTGGATATGAATGACCGCGCCCTGCGCAACGTAGTTTTGGGCCTGGGCGGTCGGATGGATGGGATACCACGTGAATCAGGGTTTGATATTACCGTAGCCTCTGAAATAATGGCTTGTTTATGTCTGGCCAATGATTTAATGGATTTAAAAGCACGAATGGCCAGTATTATCGTGGGCTATACGGATAAGGGACAACCGGTAACTGCTGGTGATTTAGGGGCAACCGGGGCCATGGCGCTACTAATGAAGGAGGCGATCAAACCTAATCTGGTTCAAACTATAGAGAATACCCCGGCTTTGGTTCACGGAGGGCCGTTTGCTAATATCGCACATGGTTGTAATAGTCTAATCGCAACCCGGATGGGGTTGAAATTGGGCGAATACTTGATTACCGAAGCTGGTTTCGGTGCAGATTTAGGAGCGGAGAAGTTTTTTAATTTAAAATGTCGTATCGGGGGCTTAAAGCCGAATGCCGTGGTCCTTGTAGCCTCCATTCGCGGGTTGAAACTGCATGGGGGAGTTGCCCTGGCGCAGCTAGGGGAACCTAATTTGCCGGCTTTACAAAAAGGTTTGGCTAACCTGGAAAAGCACCTGGAGAATATAGCCCGCTTTGGGGTGCCAGCGGTTGTATCGGTGAACCGTTTTCCAACCGATACCGAAGCTGAACTGCAGCTGGTAGCCGATTATACACGGGCTCTGGGGGTAGAGACAGCGGTTTCGGAGGTCTGGGGTCAAGGGGGAGCCGGTGGTATAGAGTTAGCGGAAAAAGTTATAGAGGCATGTGCTAAACCGAATCAGTTTAAATATCTATACCCTCTAGAATGGCCTCTAAAAGATAAAATCGAAATTATTTGTCGGGAGATTTATGGGGCCGCCGGGGTGCAGTACACCCGAGAAGCGGATAATGCTTTGATGCGGTATACGGAAATGGGTTGCGGAGCGCTTCCAGTATGTATGGCTAAAACCCAATCTTCCCTGTCTGATGACCCCAGTATAAAAGGAAGACCAACTGATTTCTCGGTTACGGTCAGGGAAGTACGTCTGGCCACCGGAGCCGGGTTTATTATACCGATAACCGGTAACATAATGACCATGCCTGGTTTACCTAAACGTCCCGCAGCTATGGACATTGACCTTGATGAGCAGGGAAGAATTACCGGCTTGTTTTAGACATAGTTTTTTTATGGATGGATTACGTTGGCTTCTGTAAATGGTCTAGATTAGCATTAAAATCCGGCTGCTTTAGCAAGGGCCGGATTTTAGCAATTTTGTTTACGATAGGATGGGGGTAAAAGGTGATAACTGGTAGGATGCGAATTATTCCAATTCGCAATGAAGTAGAGGCCCAGGAATTAATTCGTCGGATAGGTCCGGATCAGGCGGCGGTGGAGATTATGTCCCCCAAAGCGGTCCACCGGGTAATCTACGTTAAAAACGTATCTACACCGGCGGCCTTAATCTTAAAACAAGAAATGTTGGCCCGGGGCGGAGAAGCCGCCATTAATCGGGCGGTAATCGTAGCTCGAACGGAAATGACGGATGTACTGTTAATGGGTACCCTGCAACAGTATCGGCAGGTACTGCATCGCCTGCGGCAGCAGCCTTTTGGGTTAAAGGGATTAGCGGTAGAATTGGAAGCAATCTTAGGGACCGCAGAAGGACTCGAGCCCTCGCCGGGTTTAAAGTGCGGAGCGTACCAGTTGCCATTGGGGCAACGCACTTTAATAATGGGTATTTTAAACTTAACCCCGGATTCTTTTTCGGATGGGGGCCAGTTTAACCAGCCTGAGGTAGCGTTAGCCCGGGCCCGGCAATTAGTCGAGGATGGTGCCGATCTTATTGATGTGGGAGCTGAGTCTACCCGGCCGGGAGCGCAATTAGTTACTGCCGAAGAAGAGTGGGCGCGATTGGCGCCAGTTTTACCGTTATTACTTCGGGAATTATCGGTACCGATTTCTTTGGATACCTACAAAGTAGAAGTTGCTCGAAAGGCATTAGATTTGGGTGTAGGGATGATTAACGATATTTGGGGTTTGAGGGCCGATCCAGAAATGGCCCAAGTAATCGCTCAATATGGGGTGCCGGTAGTTGTGATGCATAACCGGGAGCAGCCGCATTACCAGGATTTAATGGCCGAAATTGTACAAGATTTGGGTTATAGTTTGGCTTTAGCTGACCAAGCCGGAATCGATCCCCAAAATATTATTTTGGATCCCGGGATCGGATTCGGGAAGACGTTGGAACATAATTTAGAAGTTATGCAGCGTCTAGCGGAGATTAGGAGTCTAGGCAAACCTATACTAATTGGAACGTCGCGCAAATCCATGATTGGCCAGGTATTAAAGGTGCCGGTGGTGCAGCGTTTAGAAGGAACAATCGCTACCGTGGTGCTGGGTATAAACGGAGGGGCTGATCTGGTTCGAGTACACGATGTACGATCAATGGCCCTTGCAGTGCAGATGACGGATGCGATGGTCCGTTTTTCATCGGTTGGACCGGGCCGAAAGGCCAAAGATCAAATAAATTGATAAATCGAGGTGGGGAGCAATTATAGAAGTTTTTAAGGATCCACTTACTCCTAAAAGTTTAAGACTAGAAGATTGCATTTGTTTGCAGGGAATGCGTTTTTTTGCTTACCACGGCCTGCTGCCGGAGGAAAGATCTCAGGGGCAGTCTTTTGAGGTTGATGTGGAACTATATTTTTGCCCTCCAGAGAAAGCGATACGGACCGACGATATCCAAGAGACGATTGATTACCGGCAGGTCTACCAAGATATTCGAGAAATCGTCGAAGAACAGCAGTACCGGTTATTGGAAACCTTAGCCGAACGCCTAGCGAGTAGTTTGCTAAATAAATATTCGGTAACCGGTGTAACCATCCGGGTGCGGAAACCAGAAGTTTCCCTTCCCGGGCCTTTGAACTGGGCGGGGGTAGAAATATACCGCCGGCGAGAAACAGTTGAGGTACCGACGAATTTTTCTGACCCGGAAGCGGAAAAAGGCATAAGTATGGCAGCCTCTAATGCCAGGGAAAAAGAAGAGTTATCAGAATGGACACCGGCTTATATAGGCCTGGGATCGAATTTAGGGGACCGGGAAGCGTATCTTTGGCAGGCGCTAGGTTTATTGGCCGCTCATCCCGGTTTGCGGGTCGTAAAGGTATCTTCTTTTTATGAGACTAAACCGGTTGGATATCAAGCGCAGGGGCTTTTTATTAATGCCGTTGCCCGGGTAGATACCATATATTCGGCACCAAAACTGTATCAAACCCTAAAAGCCATTGAAAATCAATTGGGACGAAAACGAGAAATTTCCTGGGGACCAAGAACGGTAGATCTTGATTTATTGCTTTTTGGCGATCAAATTATTGAAGAACCAGATTTAATCGTACCCCACCCTTACTTGGAGGTTAGAGATTTTGTCCTGGTGCCCCTGGCGGAAATTGCACCGAATTTAAGATTGCCCCAAGGTAGTTTTTTGCCGGAAGTTATCGCTAAATTGGCAAATTTAAAAACTAACCTGTTGTCTAAATGGCCAAGCCATGCTAAAATGGACCGCAATGATGATATAATGATGATCACGCAGGATTTTAAGTGATTTCGTCGAATAAATGGTTTAACGTTTAATTATAATAGTTAGGACCCGTGACAAACCAAAACCAAAGATCCGCTTGTAGCCGTGAGGACCGAGACGGAAGGTAGGTTTGCCTTTAATGGAGCCTTCTGGTACGTTGTGTCCAGAAGGTTTTATTTGTTAGTTTTAGGAATTATAGTAAAAATAGGGTAATTGTTTTTTAGTGTAAGTTAAAACCCGCAGGGGGTGGAATGAAGTGATTAAACCGGCGGTAGGTATTATTGGAACCGGGGTAGTTGGTTCGGCAATCGCGATCATCCTTCAAAGGCAAGGTTACCAGGTAGCCGGGGTGTCCGACCGAGATCCCGCACGGAGCCGTTGGCTAGGGGAGCAATTAGGGGTCCCTGCGATGACTCCGTCCGAGGTCGTATCCCATTCAGAAGTAGTCTTTTTAACCACTAATGACGGAATGATTGAAGTCGTTGCCCAGGAGCTGGCGGTTAAAGGAAGTTTCCGACCAGGGCAAATGGTGATCCACATGAGTGGAGCTTTAACTAGCGAAGTACTGTGTACGGCTGCGGAAAAAGGCGCGGTCTGTCTCTCGGTGCATCCATTACAATCTTTTGCTACTACTGAAAGAGCCATTGAGATTTTACCCGGCTCGGTATTTAGCATTGAGGGTGATACCGCCGGATATCAGACGGCGATTATGTTGGTCGAAGACTTGGGAGGTCGTTATTTTTTTATCGATAAAATGGCCAAGCCCCTGTACCATGCCGGGGCTTGTGTTGTTTCAAATTATCTGGTTACTTTAATCGATTTAGGCAGCCGTTTGCTGGAGGCAGCGGATATACCGAAAGAATTATCCATAGATTCCCTGTTTCCACTAATTGAAGGGACCTTAAATAATATTCGAAAAGTAGGTATCCCTCAGGCTTTAACCGGGCCGATTGCCCGCGGGGATTTAGCAACCATTCAGCAGCACTTATCAACCATGGAGGAGGTGGCACCGAACCTGGTATCGCTGTACCGGTATTTAGGGTACCAAACGGTAAAAGTAGCGGAACAAAAGGGCAGTATTTCGCAAGAAACAGCGAATCAATTAAAACAGGTTCTGCACTAAGGAATACTTAAATTACCGTGCTTCGGGTTGCTTTAGACGGGTTAGGAGGTTAAAAGGTAAAAGTGAGGTAAGGAGTGAAATTAATGGCACGAGCAACTACCGTATCGCTTAAGGAAAAGAAACGCAATGGTCAAAAGATTACCATGTTAACAGCTTACGACTTTCCTACCGCTAGAATGATGGATGAAGTAGGAATTGATATCATTTTAGTCGGGGATTCGCTAGGCAATGTAGTGCTAGGCTATGAAACTACCCTTTTTGTAACTATGGACGAAATGATCCACCATACCCGGGCGGTTACGCGGGCAGCCAGGAACACCATGGTAGTCGGGGATATGCCGTTTCTTTCTTATCATCTTTCGGTTGAGGAAGGCCTTCGCAATGCGGGACGGTTTATGCAAGAGGCTGGAGCCCAGGCCGTTAAATTGGAAGGCGGTCAGGAGAGGGTAGCTGTAGTTCGCGCTTTAACGGAGGCCGGTATACCGGTAATGGGACATATTGGCCTTACACCTCAGGCGGTCCATCAACTAGGTGGATTTAGGGTGCAGGGAAAAGACGTGGAGACGGCCCAGCAACTAATTGCTGACGCTAAAGCTCTAGAGGAGGCGGGAGCGTTTGCGGTAGTCTTGGAATGTGTCCCGGCGCCGTTGGCGAAAAAGGTTACCCAAGAAGTATCCATTCCGACGATTGGTATTGGAGCAGGACCTGATTGTGACGGTCAGGTACTGGTAAATCACGACATGGTAGGACTTTTTGGTGGTCATGTGCCTAAATTTGTACGGCAGTATGCCCAGATTGGCGAGATCATGAAAGAGGCTTTCAAAGCCTATAAAGAAGATGTAGAAAAAGGCACTTTCCCAGCGGAAGAACATTGTTATACTATTAAAGAAGACGTTTTAGAAAAATTATATTAAACTTGAGGGGCTTATTGGAGGCCTAAATTGAGCTAGTTGAGGAGGCAGAGGGGTGGAAGTAATAAGAGGAATTAGCCGAATGCGTGAATTTGTACAGGAACAAAAGTTAAGTGGCAAACGTATCGGCTTGGTTCCGACAATGGGGTATTTACATGCCGGGCATCTAAGTCTAGTACGGGAAGCTTTAAAATCTTGTGATGTAGTAGTAATGAGTATTTTTGTCAATCCTCTGCAATTTGGCGTAGGTGAAGATTTTGAGGATTATCCCCGGGATTTAACACGGGATTCCGAACTGGCAGAACAGGCCGGAGTAGCGGCGATATTTGCCCCGGCAGTATCGGAGATGTATCCTTCGGGAGGATATTATAGTTATGTAGACGTAGAAAAAACTACTGAAGGCCTGTGTGGAAGGTCGCGGCCGGGACATTTCAGGGGGGTTACTACGGTAGTAACCAAACTCTTCAACATAGTCCAACCGGACGTAGCTGTTTTTGGACAAAAAGACGCCCAGCAGGCAGTCGTTATTCAACGCATGGTTCGTGATTTAAACCTGCCTCTGCAAATAGTAGTAGCGCCTATTATTCGGGAAGCGGATGGGTTAGCTTTAAGTTCACGTAACGTATATTTGAATCCTGCGGAGCGTGAGGCAGCTCTGGTCTTATATCGGTCTTTGAATCAGGCTGAACAATTAGTAACTGCTGGCGAGAGAAACGCCAAGGTATTGCAGGAGACTATCGAAAAGCAGATTAAAGAGGAGCCATTGGCCAGGATTGATTATATAGAAGTGGTTAGAGCCGAAGATCTCCAACCGTCAGAGGTTCTGCAAGGTCGGACTCTGATTGCCCTGGCTGTGTTTTTTGGTCAAACTAGACTTATAGATAACCGGATAGTGGAGGTGTAGTCCCAGTGTTTCGGACTATGTTGAAGTCAAAGATTCATCGGGTCACGGTTACAGATGCTGATTTGAATTATGTGGGAAGCATTACGATTGATCAGGATTTGATGGATGCGGCTAATCTTTGGCCTAATGAACAAGTGCATATCGTTAACAACAATAATGGCGCACGCTTTGAAACCTACGTAATCCCCGGTCCTCGGGGTTCCGGTACTATCTGCCTGAATGGGGCAGCGGCTCG
>JAAYQE010000115.1 GCA_012519455.1 Syntrophomonadaceae bacterium | reverse complement strand
TTTAAAAGAGTATTTAGAAAGTCAAAATGATTTTGAATTGGTTGGGATTGCTAATAATGGATTAGAAACGTTAGATATTATTCGGGAAAAGCAGCCCCACATTGTTGTCTTAGACATTATAATGCCTCATCTAGATGGTATCGGGGTTTTAGAACGTTTAAGTACCGGGAGTTATGGTCCTCGGCCTAAAGTGGTAATGTTAACTGCCTTTGGACAGGAAAGTATGACGCAGCGAGCGGTCGAACTAGGGGCAGATTATTATATTTTAAAGCCCTTTGATATCGAGGTGTTGGGTAATCGGTTACGTCAATTGGCGAATGGACAACCAGCGGCTCCTGCATCACCAGTGAAGACACGGAATTTGGATGTTGAAGTCACTAATATTATCCATCAGATGGGGGTTCCGGCCCATATTAAAGGTTATCAGTATTTGCGGGATGCCATTATTTTAGTTATAAATGAGATGAATCTGCTGGGCGCCGTTACTAAGGAGCTGTATCCCATGATTGCTCAGAAATATATGACTACCCCTAGTCGGGTGGAGCGAGCGATCCGGCATGCGATTGAATTAGCTTGGGATCGGGGAAATGTGGAAATGATGAACAAATTTTTTGGTTATACGATTAATGTGGAACGGGGAAAACCGACTAATTCCGAATTTATCGCCATGATCGCGGATAAGTTAAGAATTGGCACTAAGATCGGTTAAATCCATTCGTTAAAATGGCGAGAAGCAAGCAAAAAGATAGTAATGGTTAAAAAAAGTTATTTAAAATGCGTTAGCGCAGCCCAAGCCTTAAATACGGACAGGGGAGTCCGGTTTTAATTTTTGACATTCCCTAAACTTAAGTATATCATCGTCGGTAGAAGTATATATTTTATTGAGTGCAGGCAAAATATTATCCTACCGAGGTGAGTAATTTTCTATCTTAGACGAAGAGATCGAGAAGAGGATGACTGGCGAGAACAAGAGCAAGAGCAAGAACAGGAAGAATAGGTAAAGTTTAACCGTGGCCCGGCCACGGTTTTTATTTTTTGTCTATTTGTGGTAACCTATTTTATATGATTACCCCATAAGATAACGGAGGTTTTTATGGTTCAAAAAGCAAAGTATACTTTAAAGGTGAGGAATTATCATATTGATGCATACGGTCATGTGAACAGTGCGGTTTATTTAAACTTTTTGGAAGAGGCACGTACAACTTTTTTGGAAGAAATGGGAGTTTCTATCGAGGATTTACTGAAACAGGGAATATTTATTTATTTAGCTGATATTGCTGTTCAGTTTAAAAAACCGGCTCAATTAGGCGACCAATTAGAGATATGGGGGTGGTATGATGAAGTTAAAAAAGTTAAATTATGCTGGAGACAAGAAATTGTTAATTCCGTTTCCGGAGAGCTGATTGCCGTAGCTAGAACGACCGGTGCCTTTTTAAAACAGGGCAAAATTATACCGATTCCCCCGGAGATTCGTCAAAAACTGCTGGCTTTCTTATGGAAACCGGATCGCTAGAATAAAAATCTCGATCCGTTGATAATCTAAAGGCACAGCTTTATAGCCTAAGTACGTAAGGGAAGGAAGGATAACAGCGTGGTTAATCAGGCGCGTGTACTCGAAGAGTTTGTACGGTTAGTAAAAATTGATTCCCTGACCGGGGAGGAACGGCAAATAGCCGACTATTTAAAAAGGAAACTTACGGAGTTGGGATTAACCGTGTGGGAAGATACAGCAGCGGAGCGCTTAGGGACCGAGACTGGTAACCTGATTGCCCGTTTACCTGGGAATATTGATATACCGACTATTTTTTGGGGTGCCCATATGGATACGGTTCCAGGACGCGGCATCGAACCTGTGGTCCGGGGAGAAGCGGTTTATTCTTCAGGCGAAACGATTTTAGGGGCCGATGATAAGGCCGGTATAGCGGCCATTTTAGAAGCTATACAGATACTTAAAGAAGAAAAAATAAACCATGGCCCGATCGAAGTCCTCTTAACCGTAGGTGAAGAAGAGGGTTTACGTGGGGCTAAGGCCCTCGATTTAAACCTATTGTTAGCCCAATTTGGTTTTGTTTTAGATAGTAACGGAGAAATTGGATCCCTTGTGGTCCAGGGACCCTGTCAAAATTTGGTCGAGGCAACGATTGCTGGTAGAGCGGCCCATGCTGGGATTAATCCACAGGACGGGATAAACGCTATTCAGGTGGCAGCCAAAGCCATTAGTGCCATGCGTCTGGGACGTATTGACGATGCGACTACCGCCAATATAGGGGTTATTCAGGGGGGCGAGGCCCGGAACATTGTTCCCGATAAAGTTTATCTAAAGGGAGAGACCCGTAGTTTAAAGCGTGAGCGGTTAGAGGAAGAAACGCGACAGATGCAGTTTTGTTTGGAAAATACCGCACGTGAGATGGGGGCCACGGTAAAGGTGGAGATTGAACTACTTTATCCGGAGTTTTGTTTGTCCGAAAATGAAGTCGTAGTACAAATAGCTCAGGACGCCGTTCAGCGTCTAGGTCGGCAGCCTTCGATGGATAAAAGTGGGGGTGGAAGTGACGCTAATATCTTGAATGCGCGTGGCCTGCGGACCATTAATTTAGGGATTGCGATGCGTAAGGTACATACCTCAGAGGAACATATTTTTCTGCGAGATCTGAATTTACTTCCGTTATTTTTGGTAGAAATTAGTCAGGCGGCAGTTAGCGTGCTAGGTAAGGTTTAAGCGGTACAGGAACCATCTTTTTTCAAGGTTATCAGTGCAAATAGGCCTGAATCAGGTCAGCTAAGCGATGATAAGTGATACTCAACCGTTTGATTTCCGTAGTTATTTCCCGAATTGATCCTTTCCAAACGATTCCATTTTTAAAAACCAATTTTTCCATTTAATTTTCCCTCCTCACTACAGGGAAATCTTTTAAAATAATGGATAATACCCAGAATTAGTCTATGCACCATTTGGTTTTTTATACTTCTATAACCAGTATAAAGCATAATAAAGGGTGGGGGATAATGCGATTAGCCGAAATGACGTTAAATTCGAAGCAGATCTACGCGGGAAAAATAATTAACTTGAGGGTGGATGAGGTCCGTTTACCCAATGGTCAACCAGCGGCCCGGGAAATCGTAGAACACCCGGGGGCGGTAACGGTGGCGGCCCTTACGGACCGAGAAGAATTGATAATGGTACGACAGTTTCGCCAGCCGGTAAAAAAGATTTTGTTGGAGCTGCCGGCGGGTAAGTTAGATCCGGGAGAGGAGCCCCTGGTCTGTGCCCAGCGAGAATTAAGGGAAGAGACCGGGATGCAAGCCGGTCGTTATGAACTGGTTAGCCGTTACTATACCACCCCCGGATTCAGTGATGAAATAATGTACCTTTTTCGGGCGACCGAGCTGCAAGAAACCGAACAGTCCTTGGATGAAGATGAATTTATCGAAGTCTTACGGGTGCCTTTAACCGAGGCCCGGCAAATGATAAACACCGGGGAAATAGAGGATGCTAAGACCATTATCGGCATTCTGGCGGCCCAGGAAGAGTTCATTAAAAGGACTGGAAATTTACCCTAAGAATAAAAAAATCTCTCTCGCATACTATTTTATAGAAATTAAGTTCGCGAGGAGAGAGGAACCATGGCTAAACTAAACCGGCTAGTCAAAGGGTTCCTGCAAGAGCATTTTCGGCTGTTGGGGCTGGTCTTGCTCTTTTTCCTTTTGGGTGCGATCTTAGGAGGGTTAAGTGGAAATCATTTACCCCTGGAACAACAGCAGGAACTTAAAAGTTTTATCGATCAAAATTGTCAGGCCTTGATTAATGAACCGTTTGATCGTACGCGCATACTGGGACAAACGCTCACGGAAAATGTTTGCCTTGCCTTTAGTTTATGGTTTCTTGGTTTAACGGTAATTGGATTGCCCTTGGTGATCGTGATTATCTTCATCCGGGGTTTTATCCTGGGTTTTACCGTTGGGTTTTTAGTGCAACAAAAAAGTCTCCAGGGAACCGCCTTGATTCTTTTGGGAATTTTACCGCATAGTTTAATCTATGTACCTGCTTTAATCGTTGGTGGCGTACTAGCTATCTCTTTTACCTTGTTTTTAATCCAGGGTCGATTCTCGGTAACCAGTATGCTTTGGTCACGTTTTTTACACTACACCTGGTGCATGCTGGGCGTAGTCTTGGTCTTGCTTTTGTCTGGATTACTTGAAGGTCTAGTCGTTCCAGCTTTTTTACGCCTATTAGTCCCTTTGTTAGGTGCTGGGGGCTAATGGTTTTTCGGTTTCAAGGCAGGAGTTCAAGGGGTTTTTGTGGAATTGATTTTGAGGAAAATAGCGATGGAGAGGGCCATTGCTTAGGAATAATTCAGGTTAATCGCGTTGCGCGGGTAAAGAAAGGCTGGTGCCTGGAAATGGAGAAGACCGTAGAAAACTTTATTTATTACCTTTCGATTGAAAAAGGTTTAGCACCGAATACCCTGACCTCTTACCAGTTAGATCTACAGCAGTTCTACCGGTATCTGCAGGAATTACAGGTAGGGTCATGGAAGGAGGTTTCCCAGGGGGTCATTCAGGGGTATATTTATTCTTTGCAAAAGAAGGGAAGGGCTACTTCGACCATTTCTCGACATCTAGCTGCGCTTAAGTCTTATTACCAATTTTTATTTACCGAAGGAGAAGTGTCGCGTAATCCTACTTCAACTTTGGAGTTGCCGCGTCTTAACCGTAAACTACCTCAGGTACTTTCGGTAGAAGAAGTAGATCTGTTGCTCAATCAACCTCGGATCCATACGGCGATCGGTATGAGGGATAAGGCCATGCTCGAATTATTATATGCTACTGGTCTACGCGTTTCCGAGATGATCGACCTTAATCTGGGCGATCTTGACCTGGAAGCCGGCTATCTTCGATGTTGGGGGAAGGGGGCCAAAGAAAGAATTGTCCCTTTAGGGAAGGTAGCCGTTCACTTTATCGAAGAATACCTGGCTCAAGCTCGAGGTAAACTAGTTCAAGGCGGTTTCGAAGTAGCATTTTTTGTCAACCACCATGGAAAAAGAATGAGTCGCCAGGGATTTTGGAAGATTTTAAAACGGTATGCACGGAAAGCACAGATGGACAAACCGATTACTCCCCATACTTTAAGACATTCTTTTGCCACTCATTTACTCGAAAATGGAGCAGATTTACGTTCCGTACAGGAAATGTTAGGACATGCGGATATTGCTACCACCCAAATTTATACCCATTTAACCCGTAGCCATCTAAAAGAAGTATATACACGAGCCCATCCTCGGGCTTAAACTAATGTAAGAAAGAAATATGCAAATAAGAGATAGGAGTTGCATCAATTGATCCGGCGTGTGATCCTTATCGTTTTAGATAGTCTTGGAATTGGCGCCCTGCCTGACGCAGCCCAATATGGAGATCAGGGAAGTAATACCCTGGGTAATCTGGCGCAAGCCGTTGGGGGGCTGGATTTACCAAACTTACAAAAAATGGGCCTTGGCAATATTATCCCGGTTCAGGGAGTAGATCCGGTTAAGTTACCGACCGCGGCTTACGGCCGATTGGCGGAGAAATCACCGGGAAAAGATACAACTACCGGCCATTGGGAACTGGCCGGTATTATTCTTTCTGAACCTTTTCCCATTTTTCCCCAAGGGTTTCCGGAGGAACTAATTGCTCGATTTGAGCAGCAGATTGGATGTCAGACCCTGGGTAATGTGGTCGCCTCCGGTACGGAGATTATTGAGCGGCTAGGTCCACAACATCAGGATACCGGGTATCCCATTGTTTACACTTCCGCGGATAGTGTTTTTCAACTAGCTGCGCATGAAGAGGTGATCGCCGTACCAAAACTATACCGCATGTGTGAGGTTGCGCGCGATTTGCTGGTAGGGCCTTATGGGGTTGGAAGAGTTATTGCCCGTCCTTTTGAGGGGGAACCGGGTAATTATCAGCGTACTGCACGTCGCCATGATTATTCTTTAAAACCAGTCGGTCCGACCATTGGCGAACGAATGCAGGAGGCTGGTTTCTGGGTAATTGGCGTAGGTAAAATTTATGATATTTTTGCGGGGGTAGGAATTACGCATTCGTTCCCTACGAAAAATAACCAGGACGGGATAAACCGCATCATGAATTTGCTGCAGGATCAGGAATGGGATGGACTCCTCTGGGCTAACTTAGTTGATTTTGATATGCTGTGGGGTCATCGCAATGACTTTAAAGGATATGCGCAAGGCCTGGTTCATTTCGATGCGGCTTTGCCTGAGATCGTGGCTTGTCTAAAGGATGAGGATATTTTGATTATAACCGCAGATCACGGTTGCGACCCCACTACCCCCAGCACGGACCATTCCCGGGAGTATGTACCGCTTTTAATTTATGGTACCTCGGTTAAACCGGGAACCAATCTGGGAACGCGACCTACTTTTGCCGATGTCGGGGCGACGCTGGCGGAAATATTTCGCGTCCCGGCTTTGCCGCATGGTACCAGTTTAGTCAGGAAAGTACTTAAGTCGTAATTTAAGGAGTTGAGGATAGACGGTGCGCGCCTATGATATCATTCGTAAAAAACGGGATGGAAAAATATTAAACGCTGAGGAGATTAATTACTTAATTCAGGGCTTTACTAGGGGTGAAGTACCTGATTATCAAATGGCAGCCTGGGCTATGGCTGTTTGTTGTCGGGGTATGGATCCCGTGGAAACGGTTAATTTAACCCGATCCATGGTTGCTTCTGGAGAAACTATTGATCTTTCTGCTATCCCCGGAATTAAGGTAGACAAACATAGTACCGGCGGGGTAGGGGATACCACTACGCTGGTCTTAGCTCCTTTAATCGCAGCGGCCGGGGGTCGGATGGCTAAGATGTCGGGACGGGGCCTGGGGCATACCGGGGGTACGTTAGATAAATTTGAGGCTATTCCGGGTTTTCAAGTAACCCTTACGCGCGATGAATTTACCGAAACGGTCCAACGCGTAGGGGCTGCAGTAGTGGGTCAAAGCGGTAATCTGGTACCCGCCGATAAACAACTCTATGCGCTGCGGGATGTTACGGCCACCGTCGAGAGTATCCCTTTGATTGCTAGCAGCGTCATGAGTAAAAAGATTGCTGCCGGGGCTGATGCCATTGTCCTAGACGTTAAGGCGGGACAGGGGGCGTTTGTTAAAGATGTGGACCAAGCGTTTGCTCTGGCCCATATCCTCGTGGAGATTGGTAAACAAATGGGCCGTGAAACCGTGGCTTTAGTTACTAGTATGCATCAACCCCTGGGCAAGGCAATAGGTAATGCTTTGGAGGTAATGGAAGCCGTAGAAACTTTACGCGGCGCCGGACCAGCTGACCTGCGTGAGCTTTGTTTAGCTTTAGGTGCTCTCTTACTGGTACTTAGTAAGGTAGTCCAGACCGAGGCGGAGGGAAGGTCTCGTTTAGAGCAATTACTGGGTTCGGGTGCGGGTTTAACTAAATTGCAGGAGATGGTTAAGGCCCAAAAAGGCAACCCCCAGGCGCTTGAAGATTGGTCCCTTCTACCCCAAGCTCAAAAAGTGGTTATGGTACGTAGCCCTTTATCCGGCTATGTACAGGAAATTAAGGCTGAAGAAATGGGGTTTGCTTCTACGTTGCTCGGTGCCGGGCGCGAAACTAAAGATTCAGTAGTGGACCTGGCCGTAGGCATTGTATTAAATAAGAAAGTAGGTGACCCGGTGGAGGCTGGCGAACCCCTGGCTTTTTTGCATGTTAATCATCCCGGTCGGCTGGAAATAGTACAACAAAAAGTACAGTCAGCTTTTCAGCTGGCCCGGGAACCGGTCCCCGTCCCCCCTTTGATTTATGGGATAGTCGGGATAAATTAGGAGAAAAAAGTCAATCCCGGAATTTTTTATGCGTAGAATACCGGTGGATACCGGTATATACTAGGGCCGTTTATGCCAAAATAAGGCCAGAACTGAAAGGAAGTAGGAGGTTTGCCGTATGAGTCATTTTACCATTAGATTTCCGCGCCTTTTTTCTATTCTCTCCTGGTTTCTGGTGGCAGTTCTGCTTTGCAGTTATTGGCCTAGTTCGGTCCAAGCGGCGGAGGTTCCTTTGGAGGCAGATACAGCGATTCTTATGGAGGCCAGTACTGGAAAAATATTATATGAGAAAAACTGTCATCAGGTTATGGCTCCAGCTAGTGTGACTAAATTAATGACCTTAGTAGTTGCTTTTGAAGCGCTCGAAGCCGGTAGAGGAGAGCTTAGTGACCGAGTAGCTGCTAGTGAAAATGCCTGTCGTTTAGGTGGCTCTCAGATTTATCTGGAACCCGGTGAAGAAATGACGCTGGAAGAATTATTAATTGCTATAGCAGTAGGATCCGCTAATGATGCCTGTGTGGCCGTAGCCGAACATCTTTTTGGTACGCATGAAATATTTGTAGAGGCGATGAATCAAAAGGCGCAGGAGCTAGGGTTGAAAAATACACATTTTATTAATTCGTACGGTTTACCGGCTGAAGGTCATTATTCTTCCGCGTACGATATGGCTATAATTGGTCGTTATGCCCTGCGTTTTCCCCAATTACGCCAGATGACCGCGATCAAGGAGTATGATTTAAGGGGAGGAAAATTCCATTTATACAATACCAACAAATTGCTTTGGTGGTACCGAGGAGTAGACGGATTTAAGACGGGTTGGACGAATGAAGCCCGTTATTGTTTAGCCACTACCGGTGAGAGAGATGGTTTGCGGCTGATTGCCGTAGTTTTTGGCGCCCCTCAGCGACATGGTAACTTTAGGGATTGTATGAAATTATTTAATTACGGCTTTGCTCAGTATGCCTACAAGACCGTAGCTGAGGCGGGGCAAATTTGCGGTGTGGTTAAAGTCGGAAAGGGCACGGTGGATTCAGTCGAGGTAGTTGTGGCTCAACCGGCCGGAGCCTTGGTGTTGCGGGGTCAGGATAAGGGAATTACGACCCGTATAGAACTTCCGGCTTCTGTATCTGCTCCGGTGGTTCAGGGGCAAAAACTGGGGGACTTGGTAGTTTGTCAAGGAGTCACAGAATTAGCGCGTTTTGATCTGGTAGCTAAACAAGAAATACCCCGGGGCACGCTATGGCAGCAAATGGGGGAAGTATTTGAGGAAATAGTACAATTAGAGCAATCACCTTTAAAGATTAAATAAGGGTAAAACGGTTTTGCTGGAAAATCAACCAATAACCCGTCAATTTTTGGCGGGTTATTGGTTGTTATCGGATAACTCAAGGGGAGATATGACAGAAAAAGCCCTATCCTTTGGAAGGATTTACCTTATATTTAGCGAATAAGAGTAAGTCAGATAGGGATTTACTCGGAAGAAGTGGAGGGGTAGAGGTGAATCTGGAGTTCAATGCTACCCAGGATATCCTTTTAACCAAGGTTAAAGGCGAAATGGATTTAGCTACTGCGGAACCCATACGCCAGGCGATAGATAAGCGTTTACAACTAGAAAGAAGTCGTTGTTTGTTATTAGATCTTTCGGGAGTGTCGTTTATCGATAGTTCTGGATTAGGGGTAATTCTAGGACGGTATCAGTATTTACAGCGGCTTGGGGGAAGAATGGCCCTACTTAAACCGGCAGCTGGGGTAAAAAGGGTACTGGAGATGGCTGGAATAGACCGCTTAATGCCGGTTTGTGAAAGTGAGGGAGAAGCAATAAAGTATTTAACTAGGTTGAAATAAAAAGAACCAGGAAGAAAGGGGAGAAACCCTGGGGTTTCTTTGAGCAGGGTGAAGGGTGTGAAAATAGATAATCATATGAAATTAGAGTTTGCCGGGATACCAGAAAACGTTTCTTTTGCCCGGTTAGTGGTGGTTACCTTTGCTTCTCAACTTGATTTTACTCTGGACGATTTGGAAGAAATTAAGGTAGCTATTTCGGAGGCCGTTTCCAATGCCATTATCCATGGGTATCAGAATCAGCCAGGGGGTCTAGTTTGGATTGAGTCATCCATACGGGAGAATTGTCTAGAAGTAGTTATTAAAGATGAGGGCGTGGGTATCTCTAATATTGAACAAGCCATGCAACCTGCCTTTACAACCTGTCAGGACCGAATGGGATTAGGGTTTTCCTTTATGCAATCTTTTATGGATGAAATCGAGGTCCAGTCGGTCGTTAATGGCGGAACACGTATTCGATTATGTAAATCCATAAAAAACCTGGATCACGATGCAAATATGGAACATTAGGACGGGGGGAAATAAATGAGTACCCGCCTGTCTGAAATGAATCTGCCCCGGTTTCCCCGTCTCTCAGATGAGGAAGTAGTGGAATTATTAGATAAAACCCAGGCTGGAGACTTGGATGCCCGGGAGAGGCTGATCAATGGGAACCTTCGGCTGGTATTTAATCTGGTTAAACGTTTTCAGTATCGAGGTTATGAAGAGGAGGATCTTTTCCAAATCGGGACCATTGGTTTGATTAAAGCCATCGATAAATTTGACCCTAGTTTTAACGTTAAGTTTTCTACCTATGCGGTTCCGATGATTATTGGAGAAATCCGGCGTTTTTTACGGGATGATCATTCCATTAGAGTTTCACGGTCCGTCAAAGAAATAGGTTTTCGGATACCGCGGGTTAAGGAAGAATTGACCCGTGCTAAAGGTAGAGAACCGACCATCGGGGAAATAGCGGAAGCCTTGGGGATCAGCCGAGAAGAAGTAGTTAGTTCCTTAGAAGCTTTGCAGCACCCGGTTTCGATGCATGAAACCCTATACCAAGATGATGGGGACCCGATTTTTTTAATCGATCAACTAAAAGCAGAAGCGGGGATGGATTCCATCTGGACCGAAAACCTGGCCTTAAAAGAAGTCCTTAGTAAATTACCCGAAAGGGAAAAACAAGTTTTACGGATGCGATTTTTTGAAGATAAAACCCAAACCCAAGTGGCTAAAGCGTTAGGCCTATCTCAGGTACAAATTTCGCGCATTGAACGACAGGCCTTGGGCCATATCAAGGAACTAATGAGTTAGCCGTTCTTAAGTAGGTAAGCCTGCAAATTAATAAATTCGATTGCGGTCGGGTTAACCCCGACTATCTTTTTTGTCCTTTGCATATCAGCTGAATTCCAGGGAAATACTATCTTTTGACGTTTACCTTTATCAGAATTTGATTAAGGATCAGGAGGGATAAACATGTATGTAAAAGTGGTAGAACTCGTAGGCGAATCGCCCCGTAGTTGGAACGATGCCGTTCAGATGGCCGTTAGGGAGGCCGGGCAAGCCCACCAAAATATTAGTGGGGTCGAGGTATATAATCTGACTGCTAACGTTAAAGAGGGACGCATAACCGAATACAAAGCTAACGTTAAGGTCGCTTATACTGATTAGCTAAATCCTCCGGGGTAATGCATGATTGTTTTCCTATCATCCGGTTCTAGTGGGCACCGAGAGGTGCCTGTTTTATCCTTCTAGATATCAGGGGGTTGCTAAGTTGTATAATCAGAATCTAAAAAATAAATATAATGCTTTATTCAATATAGTTCAGCGTTTAAAAGAAAAAAAAGAACAAGCTCAACCCCAAAAAGAAAAGACGACCATACCGTCAAACTTAAACCCGGTAGAACAGGAAGAATTACAAAAACAGATTGATCAACAGGCCTACCAGTGGTTAGTACAGCAGCACCAACCTCGGACTACCTGGTTAAGGAATACAATCTTGGCTTTTCTGGTAGGCGGTATAATCTGTACTCTCGGTCAAATAATCCAGAATTATTTTAGAGGATTTGGCCTGACCTTAAGGGAGGCTGGAACCGTAACGGTTTTTATTATGGTTTTTCTGGGGGCCTTTCTTACGGGGTTAGGGATATACGACAAAATAGGTAAATACGGGGGGGCAGGGTCGATTATCCCGATCACCGGCTTTGCTAATTCCATTGTTGCTTCTGCAATGGAATTTAAACGCGAAGGTTATGTTTATGGTGTAGGCGCTCGACTTTTTAACGTGGCCGGGCCCGTACTAACCTTTGGCTTTATTATTTCTGTACTGATTGGGTTATTGTATTATTTTTTTACTTAGGGGGACAAGATGCAGCAACCGATTAAAAAAATTGGTAAACAAACTTTACAATTTATGCAACCCCCAGTTGTACTTTCTTTTGCCAGTATTGTCGGTCCTATGGAAGGTAAAGGACCTTACGGTAGCGCTTTTGATTATATTTTAGAAGACACCCTTTTTGGCGAAAAAAGCTGGGAAAAAGCAGAAAGTAAAATGTTGCGTGAAACCATTAAAATGACCTTGCAGAAAGCTAATCTGACCGCGCCGGATGTAGATTTTATGTTAGCCGGGGATTTGCTTAATCAAATCGTAGCGGCTAATTTTGCGGCCCGCGAAATTACCATTCCTTTTCTCGGTTTATACGGAGCCTGTTCAACCATGGCAGAGAGTATTGGATTAGGTTCGATCTTAATCGATGGAGGCTTTGCTCATCGCGTAATAGCCGGAGTTTCTAGTCATCATCATACGGCGGAACGACAGTTCCGGTTTCCTACGGAGCAGGGGGTACATCGTCCCCTGTGGTCTCAATGGACGGTAACCGGTTCGGGTGGTATTTTACTCGCTCGGGAAGGGAATGGACCCGTTATTACCCATTTAACGGTGGGACAGGTGGTGGATCTAGGGATTAAAGATAGTAATGACATGGGAGCCGCTATGGCCCCGGCCGCGGTGGACACGCTTATTCGTCATTTCCAAGACCTGAATCGTCAATCGTTAGATTATGATTTGATTTTAACGGGAGACTTGGGGACCGTAGGTTTGAAATTAACCTGGGAATTGTTAAAAATGGAAGGTTATCGAGTAGAAAATAATCTTAAAGACTGTGGGGTATTACTTTATCATCCCGAACAAGATACCCATGCAGGTGGAAGTGGGTGCGGTTGTTCTGCGGTTATGTTATGTGGACCCATACTGCGGCGGGTAGTAGAAGGGGCATATCGCCGGGTGTTATTTGTAGGTACCGGGGCCCTCTTGAGTCCGACTACAGTATATCAAGGAGAAAGTGTACCCTCTATTGCCCATGCTGTAGTTATTGAATATATACCTCCGGGTTAACCAAATAAAGAAAGGAGGCCAAAAAATATGGTTTCTCTTTTAACCGCTTTTGTGATAGGCGGGGTGTTATGCGCGCTAGGGCAAATTATTATGGATTTCTCGCGGCCCGTGGTTACCCCCGGGCATATTTTAGTGGGGTACGTTACCGGAGGAGCGATTTTAAGCGCTTTAGGGCTTTATCAACCCTTAATCGATATTGGAGGAGCCGGAGCAACCATACCCCTATCTGGTTTTGGGCACAGTTTAGCTCAAGGGGCGATTGCCAGTGTAAAGGCGGATGGTCTACTCGGAGCCTTTAGTGGCGGTATTCAAGCTACTGCGGTAGGGATTGCAGCGGCCGTTGTATTTGGGTTTACCATGGCCGTTTTATTTAATCCTAAAGGCTAGAAAGAGGCGTAATTAAAGGGGAGTTGATAGTGGAATCAGGCGCAAATATTAAGTTTAGTCGACAGTATGAAGATAATATAAGTTTTCTTAAAGAGGAAATCGGGGTTGGAAAAAGTTTTGATGCAGTGTGTCGGGAATTTCGGATTGCGGGTAAACCAGCGGCCTTACTTTTTATCAACGGCTTGGTAAATGATCAACCGGCTACTGAGGTCATGAAAAGGTTAATGCTCCTCCACCGGGAGGAGATATTACCCGATACTCTGGATAAATTATTAGAAGAAGGTTTACCCCATTTTCAGGTCCAGGCCGTAGAAACTTTTGATGAGGCGATTGGCCAGATTTTGTCCGGACCAATGGCCCTCGTAGTAGAAGGGGTAGCCCGGGGAATTATCATTGATGTGCGGCAATACCCGGCGCGTCCACCAGAAGAGCCAGATATTGAACGGGTAATTCGAGGTTCGCGGGATGGTTTTAGTGAAACGTTACTGGTCAATACAGCTTTAATTCGGCGGCGTATCCGTGATCCTAAATTACGGCTGGAAATGATTCAGGTTGGTAAAAGAAGTAAATCTGACATTTGTATCTGTTATCTGGACGATGTAACCAATCCGGAACTCGTAGAGATGGTTAAGGGGCGGTTGGAAGAAATACAAATAGATGGGTTGCCGATGGCGGAGAAATCCGTGGAGGAGTTAATTACGCCGGGCAGCTACTGGAATCCCTTTCCTCGGGTACGCTATACTGAGCGTCCGGATGTAGCGGCCGTGCATATCCTGGAAGGACATATCGTGGTAATGGTAGATGCTTCACCTAGCGTGCTTATAGCTCCGGCCACTTATTTTCATCACGTACAGCATGCCGAAGAATACCGCCAAAGTCCGGCTCCCGGTATGTATATCCGCTGGTTACGTTTTGGGGCCATTCTGCTTTCTTTATTACTGGGGCCGCTTTGGCTGTTAGTTTCTTTGCATCCAGAGCTATTACCCGAGAGTTTAAAGTTTATCGGACCGGAAGAAGTTGGGGCCTTTCCCTTACTCCTTCAGTTCTTAATTGCTGAGGGTGCGATTGATTTAATGCGGATGGCTGCTATTCATACGCCTACGCCGCTGGGAACTGCGTTGGGAATTATTGCCGCCGTTTTAGTCGGCGAAATAGCGGTTAAAATGGGTTTCCTAATCAACGAAGTAATTTTATATACCGCGATTGCTGCCGTAGGTACTTACGCTACCCCCAGTTTTGAGCTAGCCATGGGTAATCGGCTAGTACGCTTATTTTTGCTCTTAATGGTGGGCTTTTTTGGGGTTACCGGCTGGTGGGTCGGAATAACCGTATCTTTTATCCTAATCGCTACTACCCGTAGTTTTGGGATACCGTATTTATGGCCTTTGATACCTTTTAATTGGCAGGGACTAAGGACCATTCTGGTACGTTCTCCGGTCCCAGTTCAGAATGTCCGGCCTAGTATTTTACGTACGCTAGATCCAGTACGGCAAACACCATTACCGGCCCGTAAACCCCGGTGGCCTCGAAATAACCGGGGTAAGTTTTAAGTTTTGAAAATCATGGTAATAATAACCGGCAGGATACGGATTCGAAAAATGATAGGAGGTAAGCCGCTGCATGTCTCGGCGCGTAGGTATACCCCGGGCCCTTTTTTATTATTACTTTTACCCCCAATGGTCAGCTTTTTTTCAAGAATTGGGGGCTGAAGTTGTTCTCTCTGCTCCCACCCACAAGGGCATACTAGAAGCTGGAGTTCGGGCTGCAGTTGATGAGGCCTGCTTGCCAGTTAAAGTGTTTTACGGACATGTTTTGGAATTAGTTCCCCAGGTTGATTATCTTTTTTTACCCCGCCTGGTCAGTGTAGAACACAAAAGTTATATTTGTCCGAAATTTATGGGTCTGCCGGATATGATCAAATCTAATATTCGCGTGCTTCCCCCCATTCTCGATCTTTGTATGGACCTCAGCCATAATGACCGCCAGTACCGGCGGGATCTATACCGCATAGGTAAAATTTTTACCCGGAATCCCTGGAAAATTAGGCAGGCCGAAAGAAAAAGTCAGCAACGGTTAAAAGAATATCAGCAATTATTGCACCAGGGACATTTACCGGTAGAAGCGTTACGTTTAATGGATGAATCAATCGGGAGAGCCAAAAGACTATATGAAACGGATAAAGATGCTGCCGTTACCGTTAAAGATGACCAACCGGGATTAACCATCGGTTTACTCGGACACGGTTATACGCTTTACGATGAATTTGTCAGTCGACAGGTAATTCGTAAACTGCGAGAATTAGGTGCTTCGGTTATTAGCCAGGATATTTTAAATGAAACAACTATTGAAGAAGGAAATCGGCACTTGCCCAAAAGAATGTTTTGGACCCTGGGACGAAGAATTTTGGGCGGGGCTTTTCATTTTTTTGAAACCGGTAGCGTAGATGGCATTATTCATTTAGCCTGTTTCGGTTGTGGGCCTGATTCCTTAGTTGCGGAGTTGGTAGAAATCGAAGCCCATCGACGGAAAGACTTGCCGTTTATGATGTTAACCGTGGATGAACACACCGGAGAGGCGGGGATAGTAACCCGCTTAGAAGCTTTTGTTGATATGATTCGGCGCCGGCAGAAATATAGAAGGCAACTCCTACTGGGATAGAGAACTGTTTTACGAAAGGAGAATCAACCGGTGAAGCATCGTCGGGTTACTTTTCCCCATATGGGCCATATACATATTGCCTTAAAAGCTATGTTGGAATCGATAGGTCTGGAAGTAATTGTACCCCCGCCCATTACTAAACGCACCTTGAGTAGAGGAATACAATATTCCCCTGAATTTGCCTGTCTGCCGCTTAAAATTAATCTGGGCAATTTTTTAGAGGCCTTCGATTTAGGGGCGAATACGATTGTGATGGCTGGGGGATGGGGGCCCTGCCGTTTTGGCTATTATGCTCAAGTACAACGTGAGATCCTACGGGATTTAGGGTGTAATTTTGAACTGATCGTATTGGAAGCCCCAGACACCAAGTTTTCCGCTATTTTAGGTCAGGTAAAAGAACTGGCTGGCAATTGTTCTTGGCGTCAGATCGGGTATGCCGTACGGTTGGGTTGGGAGAAGGTAAAAGCTCTGGATGCCCTGGAGATCAGGGTGCAGCAATTACGCCCCCGGGAGATAAGGGGCGGTCAGGTAGAGGCCATGTATCGTGAAGTATTAAACGATATTGACCGGGCCGCAAATATCAAGCAGATTAGAGCGGCCCTACAAGAAGGGTATAGTCGGTTCCAAAAATTAATTTTGGATATGGAGAAACCGGTGGTGCGGATTGGATTAGTAGGGGAAATTTATACGGTGTTAGAACCGTTCACTAATCTGCATATTGAGCGTCACCTGGGCCGGCTAGGGGCAGAGGTAACCCGTTCTATTTACCTTAGCCAGTGGGTTAATGATCATTTGTTTGCCGGTTTATTACGCATTCCTAGCACTAAAACTTACTGGAACTTGTCCGTCCCGTATATTAATTACTGGGTAGGGGGTCATGGTCGAGAGACCGTTGGTGGAGCCGTTTATTTTGCTCAGCAGGGTTACGATGGCGTTATTCAAATTGGCCCTTTAACCTGCATGCCGGAAATTGTCGCCCAATCCATACTGCCTCAAGTCAGCTTGGAGCAGGGGATACCCGTTTTAACGCTTTATTTTGATGAACATTCGGGAGAAGCCGGTTTACTGACCCGCTTAGAAGCTTTTGTTGATCTGGTGCGTCGTCGAAAAAAGAGAGAAAAAAAGGCCCGGCCTAAATCGCAACCGGTACCGATCTGGTAAAATTATTTACTTTATTTACTAATGCCCTCGGGTGGCTGCCAGTGACGGGCTACTCCTTGCGTTAAACGATCAATTACAATGGCTAGGGCTACTACGGCCATTCCGGCCTCAAATCCATTCCCCACTGCCATACGGTTAATGGAGACCAGGACTTTTTCTCCTAAACCACCGGCGCCAATCATGCTAGCAATTACCACCATCGCCAATGCCATCATCGTTGTTTGGTTTACCCCGGCTAGAATGGAGGGCATGGCTAAGGGCAGACGAACTTCTCGCAACAATTGCCAGCGGGTAGCTCCAAAAGCCAGTGCCGCTTCTTGGATCGAAGAGGAAACCTGGCGAATACCTAATTCCGTCAATCTAACTACTGGTGGTACCGCATAAATAACGGTAGCGATTACCCCCGGTACTTTTCCTAAGCCAAACAACATTAAAGCCGGAATGAGATAGACGAAACTGGGCATGGTCTGCATCACATCAAGTAAGGGCTTAACAATAGCACTTACCTGTCTAAATTCAGCGGCGGCTACGCCAATCGGTATTCCGATAATTAAAGCCATGATAACTGAAGTAAGGACAATGGCCAAGGTTTCCATAGCTACGGTCCAAAGGCCAAAGAGACCAATCGTCATTAATAGCGCCATAAGACTTAGAGCCGTAATGACACGTCTAGTTTGCCACCAGCTAATAATTCCTACCCCACTAATCCAGAGCCACCAAGGGATAAATAGCAGCAGGTCCTTTATGTGAATTAAAAACCCTAAAATAAAATTGGAAAAATATTTAAAAAAGGGTCCCCATGCAACTGTAAGCCATTTAACAAAAAGGTCAATGCTTTCCGCTACGTGAAAATGCAAAAATTCAGGAAACAAGCTCTTTCACCACCTTAACTGGCGGAAAGGCTCCGTGCCTTGTCTAGGCTTCGTACCACCGCCGGTTTACTGCTGTTTTCTACCATTTGCGTAATTCTACGTTCATCCTGCACAAACCGGCGTACGTAGTCATCCGCCGGGTGCTGTAGGACCTCCTGCGGGGATCCGACTTGTACAAAAGCCCCTTCCCGCATAACCGCCATACGATCGCCTAAATAAAGCGCTTCATTAAGGTCATGGGTAACAAATAAGATGGTCTTTCGTAGTTCCTCCTGTAAACGGATTAATTCATCTTGCATTTCGCGTCGAATTAAAGGATCCAGTCCACTAAAAGGTTCATCCATCAACAATATATTCGCATCTTGCACTAGAGCCCGGGCAATACCTACGCGTTGCTGCATACCTCCCGATAGTCCAGCTGGGTATTGTTTTTCCCAACCCGCTAACCCCACTAGTTGAATCGCCTGGCGGGCAGCTTCTTCTCGCTCCGCAACTTTCATCCCTCGTAGTTTCAAGCCAAAGGTTACATTTTCTAGAACCGTGCGGTGGGGTAAAAGGCCGTAGTGTTGGAAGACCATCGCTACTTTGGTACGACGAAATTGAGTCAATTGTTTTTCATCCATATTTGTAACCTCTTCTCCATCAATCATTACCTGGCCACAAGTCGGTTCGACTAAGCGAGAGAGGCAACGTATTAAAGTGGATTTACCGCTTCCTGAAAGTCCCATAATAACAAATACTTCACCGTGGTTTACGCGAAAAGAAACGTTACGGACTGCACAGATTGCGCCGTTATTTTCGGCCTGTTCAAGTAAATCAGGACTATCCACTTTCAAACCACGACCGGGAGAACCAAATATTTTACATAAATGTTTTACTTCAACTACCGGGAAATTTTCCGAACGCATATTTTCACCCCATTTCTTTTTCTTAATTCAGAGAAAGGATTCTTTAGTTTCCGCTCTATGTGTAGTTTAAAAGTAACAAAGGATACCCCAACCTGTCAATTCGCATTTTAATAAGCAAGAACGAGAAAAAACAAGCTATTTTAACGTAACGGGGGTTTTACTTAGGGATTCGACAACTCGTGAAAACATCACAAGTTGTTAGTTGTAGAAAGGAGAGCCCTGGAACTATTTGCGTTGGTTCCAGGGCTCTATATTTCTTAAGTTATCCTTTTTTCAGTGCTTCTTCTACCTTAGTCGCCACTTCCGCTGGTACCCAAGATTTCCAAGTATCCGGGTATTCTTTTAAGAACCAGAGGGCTGCGGCCTGTTTATCATCATTGTGTTCTTGCATATAAGCTAGAGTACGATTGTTTTGTTCCAGAGAGGTATCATATTTTCTCAAAAATTCCAATACCTCGGGGGCGGTTTCTTCTAACTGACGGTTAACACAGATAAGGACCGTAGCCGAAGGATAAGTACAAGCTCTGTT
The DNA here is from genome assembly GCA_012519455.1 of Syntrophomonadaceae bacterium. GTDB lineage: Bacteria > Bacillota > Ch66 > Ch66 > Ch109 > JAAYQE01. The sequence goes on along the minus strand of JAAYQE010000115.1, from coordinate 2,701 downwards.
AGTATTCCATATATTTTCATCGTAAGGAGGTTCTTCCAGGCGCGTCATGTTTAATTTACCCATGATCCAAGTTGGTTCCCAGTAATAACCGAACCAGGGTTCTCCTTTTTCGTAAGCGGACAACATGGAGGCTTGCTCCGCGGTGTCAGAACCGGTTGAAAATATATTGTACTGATTAAGTCCATATGCTTTGAATTTTTCTTCATTGATTTCTGTACAAGCCCATCCTGGCGTACTGTTATGAAAACGTCCTTTATTGGGATATTCGGGATCTTGAAATACTTTCCAATATTTTGGTAAATCTTGTACAGATTTAAGCTCTGGGGTTAGTGGCTCAATGCCCCGGGTCGGGTCTCCTTCGATCATGTAGGTGGGCACGTACCAACCTTGAGGCGCATCCGCAAAATTAGTTCCAAGATTAAGAATTTTGCCTTCATCTAAAAGCTTAGTATAAGTTTCGCCATAATTATCTACCCAGGCTTCCATTAGAATTTGGATATCGCCATTTCCCAAACCCTGGAATAAGGTAATCGACTCGCCGAACCGATAATCAACCGGGTATCCATAACCATGTTCCAAGATAAAACCGGCAATGCGATTGTGAACCTGAATACTATCCCAGCTCATATCTCCTAGGAGTAATTCCGGTTTGTTCGCCTCCGTTCCGGGTTTTTTGTCTCCGCATCCGGTCAGGGATAGACAGGATACTAAAAATACCGCAATTAAGCCAAACGTAAGCAGGGTCTTAGTTAAGGGTCTTTTGCATGTAGGCATTTTGGTTTTCCCCTTTCCTTGAAAAATATTTAGTGAGTAAAAGCAACCATTTAAAAGAGATTTTGGTAAAAAAAGACCTTTGACCAACTAGCGATTAAATGAATAACAATTAATGTTAAACTAACAAAAAGAAAGTGACCTGTCAAAGTTCGAGTTAATAAGCTTGAATGAGCTATTTACACCTAATCAAACTATACGGCGTCGTGTTAAACATTATAACAACTTATATTTTATCCTTAAGTTGTTACTTTGCATAGGCAAATATTTTTACGAAAAATCATGTATTAGGTTGAATTGCAAGCTGAATTTAGGTAAAATAAAAATATTAATCTTGACCTAGCATCAAAGAAAAGATTAGAGAGGAGAGTTTAGTCGAGATGAGCAAAAAAGTCCCTCATAAGATCCTACTAACTGAAGATCGTTTGCCGCAGGCCTGGTATAATGTGCAGGCGGATATGCCCAATTTACCGGCTCCAGCATTGCATCCTTTGACCCAAAAACCAGCCGGTCCCGCTGATTTAGCCCCTATTTTTGCGCCCGAGCTAATCAAGCAAGAAGTTTCTACGGAACGCTGGATTGAAATTCCGGAGGAAGTACGTGCGGCTTATCGGCAATATCGTCCCAGTCCGTTATATCGGGCTTATAGTTTGGAAAAGGCGTTAGATACACCGGCTCGTATTTATTACAAATATGAAGGCGTTAGCCCAGCCGGCAGTCATAAGCCAAACAGTGCGATTCCGCAAGCATATTACAATAAAGCGGCGGGGATTAAGCGTCTTACTACCGAAACCGGAGCCGGGCAATGGGGAAGTGCTTTAAGTCAGGCGTGCAATCATTTTGGTCTGGAATGCGTGGTTTATATGGTTAAGGTTAGTTATTTTCAGAAACCATACCGCCGGATTTTTATGGAATTATATGGAGCCGAAGTTATTCCCAGTCCGAGCGATCGCACCGAGGCCGGACGCAAAATCCTAGAGAAGGATATTGATTCTCCCGGTAGTCTGGGAATGGCCATATCTGAAGCTGTAGAAGATGCAGTAAAAAGAGAGGATACTAATTATACCCTGGGTAGTGTATTGAATCATGTTTGTCTTCATCAGACCGTTATTGGTTTAGAAGCCAAAGAACAATTAGCCTTGGTAGATGAGTACCCGGACATCATTATCGGATGTTGTGGCGGTGGTAGCAATTTTGCTGGAATAGCCTTTCCTTTCCTGATGGACAAGTTTAAAGGAAAAGCATTACGGGCGGTTGCGGTGGAACCAACGGCCTGCCCTACGTTAACCAAAGGGGTATTTGCCTATGATTATGGTGATACCGCTAAATTAACTCCACTGTTGTCGATGTATACGCTTGGACACGATTTTGTTCCTCCAGGGATCCATGCCGGGGGTTTGCGTTACCATGGCGCCTCACCGTTGGTCAGTCAGCTGTATGAAGATGGAATAATTGAAGCGATGGGCGTAGGTCAACGTTCCGTATTCGAAGCGGCGTCCCTTTTCGCCCGGATGGAAGGAATATTACCGGCCCCGGAATCGTCCCATGCGATTCAAGCCGCCATTATTGAAGCCCAGAGGTGTAAAGAAGCCGGTAAAGCGGAAACTATTTTATTCAATCTAAGCGGACACGGTCATTTCGATCTGGGTTCATACGAACGGTTTTTAGCCAGTGATCTGGAAGATGTCGATTATTCTCCCCAGATGGTGGAGAAAAGTCTAAAGGATTTGCCACAAATTTAATAACGAATCGAGATAAGTTTTATTTATTACAAAAACAGGAAAGAAAGTGATGCTTTCCTGTTTTTTTATGGTGTGCCTGGCATGGGCGCAGTCTAATGGGTGAAAGTCCCTAGTGCGGGTTGATAGTGCCAAGCACATAGCCAAGGGCAAGGGTGTCCACCGCGAGGTGGAATCTGAAGGAAGCCGGC
>JAAYQE010000114.1 GCA_012519455.1 Syntrophomonadaceae bacterium | reverse complement strand
CCGCCGTATTTGTTAGCGGGGGACCGATGTTAGCGGGCCGTTTTCAGGGTAAAAGCGTTAGTTTAAGTCAGGTCTTTGAGGGGGTAGGAGCGGTCGCCGGAGGCCGGATGACGGAAGCCGAACTGCATGAACTGGAAGAGGCGGCTTGTCCGGGGTGTGGCTCCTGTGCCGGACTTTTTACGGCTAATTCGATGAATTGTTTAACTGAGGCACTTGGGTTAGGGCTACCCGGCAACGGTACCATCCCGGCGGTCCACGCTAATCGGATTCGTTTGGCTAAACAAGCCGGATGGCAGGTTATGGAAATGATCCGGGAAAATACCCGACCCCAGGATATTCTAACCCCGGCTGCTTTTTATAATGCTCTAGCGGTGGATATGGCTCTGGGTGGTTCTAGCAACACGATCCTTCATTTGCCAGCGGTTGCCCATGAAGCGGGAGTACCATTGGATCTGGAACTGGCTAATCAGGTAAGTCAACAAGTACCTCATTTATGTAAATTGGCGCCGGCTGGGTTTCATTTTATGGAGGATCTCGACGAAGCCGGCGGCGTTGCCGCAGTAATGTCGGAACTGTTAAAGCACGGGTTACTTAAAGGGGAAGCCTTAACCGTAACCGGGAAGAGGATGGCGGAAAACGTAACCGGTCGTAGGATTCTAAACCCTGAAGTTATACGTTCTGTAGATGATCCCTATAGTGCTAGTGGGGGATTGGCCATCTTACGGGGCAATCTAGCACCTGAAGGAGCGGTAGTCAAGAAAGGAGCGGTGGCGCCAGAGATGATGACGCACCGTGGACCGGCCCGTGTCTTTGATTCCGAAGAAGCAGCGGTAAAAGCTATTCTTGACGGGAAAATTAATTCTGGCGATGTCTTGGTCATTCGTTATGAAGGGCCTAAAGGGGGCCCGGGTATGCGAGAAATGTTGACGCCAACTTCCGCGGTGGCCGGAATGGGATTAGATAAAGAGGTAGCCTTAATTACTGATGGCCGGTTTTCCGGTGCTACCCGGGGAGCTTCCATTGGACACGTTTCTCCGGAGGCTGCAGAAGGTGGATTAATTGCTCTCGTTCAAGAAGGGGATGCTATTTTAGTGGATATTCCCCGCGGAGTGCTAAGCTTGGAGGTTGAGAAGCAAGAAATAGAACGGCGCCGGTCTGCTTGGAGCCCGCCGGAACCGAAGATAAAAACTGGTTATATGGCTCGTTATGCGCGAATGGTCTCTTCGGCCAGTAAGGGTGCTATATTTAGGGATTATTAATACAGGGGGTGAGGTTATGGAACTTACTGGGGCTCAGATATTAATTCGTTGCCTTCAGGAAGAAGGCGTGGATACCATTTTTGGCTATCCGGGAGGAAGAGTTTTAAATATTTATGATGAGATCTTTAAATCTAATATTGGGCATATTTTAACTCGGCATGAACAGGGGGCTGTACATGCGGCGGACGCTTATGCGCGAGTAACCGGCCGTCCAGGCGTATGTATTACCACCTCAGGGCCCGGGGCTACTAATGCTGTAACCGGGATTGCTACGGCCCATATGGATTCGGTACCCTTAATTGTTTTTACCGGGCAGGTAGGGTTAACCTCTCTAGGGCGGGATTCCTTTCAAGAAGCGGACATTACCGGGATTACCCTTCCGATTACGAAACACTCCTACCTGGTTAAAGATACGAAAGATCTGGCCCGTATTATTAAGGAGGCTTTTTATATTGCTACGACCGGGCGGCCGGGGCCGGTGGTTATTGACGTTCCTAGTGATATTACAGTTAATAAAGCCCGGTTTGATTATCCCAAGACCGTAAATTTACGGGGCTATCGGGTTTTAAAGAAAGTTAATTTACTGCAGATTAATCAAGCCGCTAACGTAATTAATGAGTCTTACCGACCGGTTCTTTATGTAGGGGGAGGCGCAATTATTAGCGGTATTACTGATGAAATTTTGGCCCTGGCAGAGAAAGTAAAGATTCCGGTAACTACTACTTTAATGGGATTAGGAGCTTTTCCCGAAACACATCGCCTTTCCCTGGGGATGCTAGGGATGCATGGAACTCACTATGCCAATTATGCTATTTGTGAATGCGATTGTTTGATTGCGGTCGGGGCGCGGTTTGATGATCGGGTAACCGGTAAGATTGAAACTTTTGCTCCTAAGGCTCGAGTGGTACACATTGATATTGATGCAGCGGAGATTGGTAAAAATGTCCGTGTGGACGTACCGATCGTCGGGGATGCGCGCACGGTCCTTATTGAATTATTAGCCCGGGTTAATGCGGATACCGGGGAACGGGCAGAATGGTTAGATCGTGTTGAACAATGGAAGCAAGAATATCCCTTGCATTATACGCAAGATGGAGAAAATGTTAAGCCGCAGCATGTAATTGAGCAAATTTACGAAGTAACCCGGGGAGAAGCGATTATTACTACGGAAGTAGGGCAGAATCAGATGTGGGCCGCCCAGTATTATAAATTTTCCCAGCCCCGTACTATGGTAACTTCTGGTGGTCTGGGGACCATGGGATTTGGTTTACCTGCAGCTATTGGGGCGCAAATTGGTCAGCCGGATAAGATTGTTTTTGGTATCTCTGGCGACGGTAGCTTCCAAATGAATTCGCAGGAAATGGCCACCGCTGTAGCCTACAATTTACCGGTAAAAGTAGCTATTTTAAATAACGGTTATCTGGGTATGGTACGGCAATGGCAGCAGTTGTTTTACGGTGGGCGTTACTCGCAAACCGATCTACTAGGGGTTAGCCCGGATTTTGTTAAGTTAGCCGAGGCCTATGGAGCCGTCGGGATTAGGGTAGAACGGCCGGAAGAAGTACGGCCAGCCCTGGAAAAAGCCCTGTCTATCCCTGGTCCGGTGTTACTCGACTTTGTGGTTGATCGTGAAGAAAACGTGTTTCCTATGGTACCGCCCGGTGGTTCGCTGGATGATATGCTGGGGGGGTGTATGGACTAATGCGGCATGTTTTAGCGGTAACGGTACACAATTATCCCGGCGTCTTGAATCGGGTAGCTGGTCTTTTTAGTCGCAGGGGCTACAATATTGAGAGCCTTAATGTAGGCACTACGGATAATCCTCAGTTTTCCCGTATGACCATCGTGGTAGACGGAGAACCGGAGGTTATAGAACAGGTTTGCAAGCAATTACACAAACTGGTGGATGTTATTAAGGTCAGTGACATTACCCATGAACCAGCGGTTAACCGCGATTTAGTCTTGTTTAAAGTTACCGCAGAACCGGCGGTTCGGGGAGAGATCATGCAGATTTGCGAGGTTTTCCGTTTGCGGATCGTGGATTTCGGTCGACGTTCCCTTATAATTGAAGCTACCGGCGAAAAAAACAAACTAGACGCAATTGAAGATGCTTTACGTCCCTTCGGTATCTTGGAAATGGTACGAACGGGACAAGTATCAATGGTCAGAGGAAGAAAATAGATTTACCAGGAAGTGGATAAATAAAAATAAACTTTTATTTTAAAGGAGGTCATATCATATGGCACGGATGTATTATGAAAACGATGCAGATTTAAAGTTATTAGAAGGTAAAACCGTAGCGGTACTGGGATACGGTAGTCAAGGTCATGCCCAAGCGCAAAACCTGCGGGACAGTGGGGTTCGGGTAGTCGTAGGACTACGACCACCTACGACCCCGGAGACGACGGAAGAATGGAATAAGGTAATTGAAGCCGGCATCCCGGTAATGACTGTGGAGGAGGCCGCGCAGCAAGGAGACATTATTCAGGTACTATTACCTGATGAAATTCAAGGTCGGGTCTATCGGGAGCAAGTAGTCCCGCATCTTAAAGAAGGCAATGCCTTAATGTTTTCCCATGGATTTAATATTCATTTTGGCCAGATCGTACCTCCCCCGTATATTGATGTGTTAATGGTGGCGCCTAAGGGCCCCGGTCACTTGGTACGCCGGCAGTATGTGGAAGGCTTTGGGGTGCCTTGTCTAATTGCGGTGCAGCAAGACTTTACCGGTCAGGGTAAAGATCTAGCCTTAGCTTATGCTAAAGGGATCGGAGCGACCCGGGCTGGAGTTTTGGAGACGACTTTTAAAGAAGAAACCGAGACCGATTTGTTTGGGGAACAGTGTGTCCTCTGTGGGGGAACTACTGAACTAGTACGAGCTGGTTTTGATACGCTGGTAGAGGCCGGTTATCAACCAGAAATCGCTTATTTTGAGTGCCTTCATGAACTTAAGCTGATTGTGGATTTGATGTATGAAGGCGGAATCCAAAAAATGCGTTATTCGATTAGCGATACCGCGGAATTCGGCGATCTTACCGTAGGTCGACGGATAATCAATGAGGAAACGCGGAAAGAAATGAAAAAAGTACTCGCTGAAATTCAGGAGGGAGCCTTTGCCAAAGATTGGCTTTTAGAAAACCAGGTTGGACGTCCGAAGTATAATGCGCTTAGGAAACGGGATGCAGATCATTTGATCGAAAAAGTAGGAACTGAACTACGAAAAATGATGAAATGGATTGAGAAGTAATGATGGAACTAGGATAGTTTATAAAAAAAGGGGGAGCGGTGATATGGGTAACCGGGTTTATATTTTTGATACTACCTTGCGTGATGGAGAACAATCCCCAGGGGTAAGCCTTAACGTGCAAGAAAAGTTAGAGATTGCCCGGCAGCTAGCCCGCTTGGGTGTAGATATTATTGAGGCCGGATTTCCGATTGTTTCTCGGGGTGATTTTGAATCCGTAAAAATAATCTCGCAAAAAGTGAAGGGTCCCGTTATCGCTGCTCTAGCCCGGACTGCAGATCAGGATGTAGATGCAGCCTGGGAAGCTTTAAAGAAGGCAGAAACACCGCGGATACACACCTTTATTGCTACTTCACCCATCCACATGCAGTATAAGCTCCAAAAAAATCCGGATGAGGTAATAGAAGCCGCGGTACATGCGGTCAAGCGGGCCCGGGGTTACGTGGAGGATGTTGAGTTCTCTTGCGAAGATGGTTCACGTAGTGAAATGGAATTTTTGTGTCGCATCGTAACCGCAGTGATTGAGGCCGGAGCAACGACAATCAATATTCCCGACACCGTAGGATATTCGACTCCCGAAGAATATGCAGCGATCATCCGAACTTTACGCGAAAAGGTCCCCAACAGTGATCGGGCTAGATTTAGCGTACATTGTCATAATGACCTGGGTCTGGCAGTAGCTAATTCACTCGCAGCGATTGAGGCCGGGGCTGAACAGGTGGAATGTGCCGTAAACGGAATCGGGGAACGAGCTGGTAATGCTTCCCTGGAGGAAATTGTCATGGCCTTGTATACCCGGCGGATGGTCTACCAAAAAGAAACCGGGATTAATTATGGTGAAATATATCGTACTAGCCGCATGATTAGCACGCTTACCGGGATGCCGATTCAGCCTAATAAAGCGATCGTAGGTAAAAATGCTTTTTCGCATGAATCCGGGATCCATCAGGATGGGGTGTTGAAGGAACGGACCACTTATGAAATCATGAATCCGCAATTGATTGGTCTATTTCATAATAATCTGGTACTAGGGAAGCATTCTGGCCGGCATGCTTTTCGCGAACGTTTACAGGAGTTAGGGTTTGAGTTAAATGATGATGAACTGAATCGGGCTTTTAATCTTTTTAAAGCCTTGGCGGACCGCAAAAAGCAAATTACCTCCCATGATATTGAGGCCATAATTAAGGAGGAATTAGGCGCCATACCGGAAAAGTATCGTCTTGATTATTTGCACTTTTTCAGCGGCAGCAAGGTAGTACCTACAGCGACAGTGGGCTTGTTTGATGGTGAGACGGTGATCGAAGAAGCGTCAATAGGGGATGGTCCGGTGGATGCCGCCCTTAAAGCGGTTGATCGTATTACCCAGTTAAATACGGTACTTAATGAGTATTCTTTGAATGCTATCACCGGCGGCAAAGACGCCCTTGGTGAGGTTACAGTGCGGGTACAGTTTAATGATCGTTTCTTTATTGGTCGGGGGGTAAGTACCGACGTAATCGAGGCCAGCGTTAAAGCTTATATTGATGCGGTTAACAAAGTAGCCTACGAATTAGAGAAGAACGGGAATAGTTTTCCTAAGGTCGAAACTAAAGAATAGCGCTGTGATTTAGGATAAAGTTTAGATTTAGCTCAAACAAGTAAGTTTTTATTTTTAAAGGGATAGTTGATATCCCTTTTTTTGTTAGGATTTATAATTTCTTTCAAATGGAAATTAGAGGTTGCTCTTGCTCACACGAATGTAAGCGGATATGATAGAGAAGGAGAAAAACCGAGTATAAGGAGAATTAGGGATGTTAGCATGGATTCAAAGTTGGTTACCAACTGGGCCAGCAGATCTCTTTTCCTTTCGTATTTTTGTAGTAATTTTAGATATTACCTTGGTCGCCTTTCTTTTATATAAAGTATTAATGTTTATTCGGGGCACTAGGGGCATGCAGTTACTCAAGGGATTAATTGTTTTGATCCTTTTCTCGGGTTTGAGTAACTGGTTACGGCTAGAAACCGTGGCCTGGATTTTGGATAAAATGTGGGCCAGTCTTTTTGTTGCCGTACCGGTAGTCTTTCAACCAGAACTCCGACGCGCTCTGGAACAAATAGGGCGAGGCCGTTTTTTTACCCGCGCTTCTACCTATTTAAAGGAAGAGGAGCGGTATCGGCTGATTCGAGAGATTATTAAAGCGGTACAGTCCTTTGCTCAAACTAAAACCGGGGCCTTAATCGTAATCGAGAGGCGTACCGGACTGCAGGATTACGTAGAGGGGGCTATTCGGATCGATGGGTTGGTTTCGGCGGAGTTTCTAGGGAATATTTTTGAGCCTAAAACCCCTCTTCATGATGGAGCTATTATAATTCGCCGGGATCGGATAGTGGCAGCCGGTTGTTTACTGCCTTTAAGCGATTCTCCTTATTTAAGTAAAGATTTAGGAACGCGGCATCGAGCGGCTATTGGGGTAACCGAAAATACCGATGCAGTGGCAATTGTCGTTTCCGAGGAAACGGGGATTATCTCGCTAGCTATTGATGGCCGTTTATTACGTTACCTGGATGAAAAATTATTAAAGGAACAATTGGAAACGCTGCTGCAACCGGAAACCCCCTCAACGGGTTTTCGGAGCTGGAGGCGATCCCATGAATAAAATGAAGGATAGTAAAAAAGAAAAAGTCTTATCCCGTGAAAAACTGGCAACCAGTGCCAGCTGGTGGAAAGGCAAAAATCTTCGGTATAAAGCCCTGGCCATTCTTTTGGCAATTGTCCTTTGGTTTTATGCGGCCAATGAACGAGGGGTTATTCGCGATCGGGTTTTTGAAGATATCCCCCTAGCTGTTCAGGGACTAAGCAGTGATCTAATACTAGTGGGAGATCTTCCTCGGATCCAGATTACCCTCAGAGGTAATGTGGATAGCTTGAATATCCGAGAGCTGATGGCCTATTTAGATTTAAGTGGAATTACGGCGGGGGAGGTGATCCTTCCGGTTCAGGTTAACGTCCCGGGCGGGATTACCCTAGTTGGGGTAAAACCTAGTCGGGTCAAAGTACTGGTGGATACTCGGGCCGAAAAACAGATACCGGTAGAAGTTAGGTTATCGGGCCAAACCGCAGAGGGATATGTGGCTATGACGCCTGATCTTAAACCTTCTCAGGTATTGATTTCTGGGGCAAAAAGCTTGTTAGCCCGGGTTCAGCAGGCCAATGTTAGTATAGATTTGCGTAACACGGATCGAAGTTTAAATGAAATGATTCCGGTAAAAGTCTTAGACCGAGAAGGAAAGCTATTAGAAGGGTTGCAGATTACACCGGCTAGCATAGAGTTATTCGTACCGGTAATACGGGGACAATCGCTAAAAAGCGTGGCCGTTAAGGTGTTATGGAGTGGTTCTCCGGCCCCCGGATTTCAGGTGGTGGAAACGAAGGTGGAGCCGGCAATGGTTAATTTAATCAGTTTGCCGGTACCGTTAGATCAAATCGAACAAATTTCTACGCTTCCGATCGATATCAGCGGAGCTACGGAAAACGTGGTCCGGTCAGTTCCGTTAGAGACCATTCCGGGTATAAGCGGCGTAGAACCGGCTCAGGTAACGGTAACGATCCAGATAACTAAAAAAAGTGGAGAAAAAGAACTGGGACCAATCACCGTACAGGCGAAGGATACACCCAGTCATTTAACTGCCGTAGTACAGCCGGCCGAGGTGTCGATTTCGTTGGAGGGACCATGGGATCTAATTGAAAAGGTGACGGCTAAGGATTTTTTGGCCTCGGTGCCTCTGACCGGTTTGAGTGAGGGTAAACACCAGGTGCGGGTTCAGGTTACGGGACCGGCCGGGGTTGACGTGATCCGTGTTAACCCTGAATCACTTACGGTCACACTAACGGCTTTGGAAGAAAAACCCTAGGAAATGGTTGGGTAGGAATTAAGGAATAAAGGAGAGTTATACACGATGGGGATTTTGTTTGGAACCGATGGAGTCAGAGGAATTGCTAACGGCGAACTAACGCCTGAAATAGCTTTTCGGCTGGGTCGGGCCGGGGCCTATTTATTAAGTCGGGATGTAAAGCGTCCGCAAATCGTGATTGGAAAAGATACGCGGATTTCCGGCGATATGCTGGAGGCAGCGTTAATGGCCGGTATTTGTTCAGTAGGAGCCGATGTCTATCGGGTGGGAATTTTACCTACCCCGGGGGTGGCTTATCTTACTCGAAACTTGGGAGCTGCTGCTGGGGTAGTTATTTCAGCCTCACATAATCCGGTACAGGATAATGGGATTAAATTTTTTGCGGGTAATGGTTTTAAATTGCCAGATGTTTTAGAAGAAGAAATCGAGGGCCTGGTTTTAACGGATCAAGATCAGTTACCCCGGCCGACCGGCGGTGAGGTAGGCCGAGTTTATGAGGTGGATAAGGCGCTAGAACGTTATTTAGAGTTTTTACGAAGTACGATCCAGGTCGATCTGGCCGGCTTGACGATTGTGGTTGATGGGGCTAACGGGGCCGCCTATGAAGTAGCGCCACGTGTTTTAGCCGGGCTGGGGGCTCGGGTGATCCCGATCAATTGTAATCCGAATGGGGTTAATATTAACGCCGGCTGTGGTTCAACTTATCCTGGGGTTCTACAGGAAGCCGTACTGGAGTGCCGGGCGGATCTGGGGATTTCCCACGATGGCGATGCGGACCGGGTAATTGCGGTAGATGAAAAAGGAAATCTGGTAGATGGGGATTGTATTTTGGTCATCTGTGGTCTGCATCTAGCGCGTCGGAAGGCTCTACCGATGAATACGGTGGTCGTTACTGTAATGAGTAATTTAGGATTACATTTAGCTTTACGGAAAGAAAACATTAAGACCCTGGAAACAAAAGTAGGCGATCGTTACGTACTGGAGGAAATGTTACATAGTAGGGCTAAACTGGGTGGAGAGCAGTCTGGTCACGTAATTTTTCTGGAACATAACACAACCGGAGATGGAGTACTTACTGCGCTACAGTTAATGTCCGTAATGCGGGAGACCGGATTGCCCTTATCCGCTCTGGCTACGCAAATGACTCGTATGCCTCAGGTTTTATTAAACGTGCGAGTAAAAAATAAAAATGGACTAGATACTTGTATTCCCGTGCAAGAAAAGATATGCTGGGCTAGTGAAAAATTAGGTGATACCGGACGGGTTTTAGTACGACCTTCCGGCACCGAACAACTAATACGGGTAATGGCGGAAGGGCCGGATGAAGAGGAACTAAAGCAAGTAGTGGGAGTAATTGTACGAATGGTAGAACGTTATTTAGGCTAATTAATTGGATGGGTGGGTTGTGCTTTTTAATTTTTATGGTTACGTTGAATTTTTTAGCGTATAATGAAGCGAGGATCTTTTCTTAAAAGGACAATTGGTTGTACTATTAATGCTTAGGAAAGGGGGTGATTAATATTTTAGCTTAAAACTGAATACGGGTTGCTTAAATATGTTCGGTATAATCCGGAAGGCAAATCCAACAAAGCGCCAGAACCAGTCAAGACAGCTGGAAAAGGGTTAAGACTGGTTGACGAGGAAGGGGTTTATCGATAGATTCGGCGGATGCCCCTCGGTGTAATCACCACCGAAAGTTCGGGAGCAAAACCTGCAAGTAATTGAAGGGACAAAGGACCGGACCGTGATTATGATACTATGTATTTTTTAACCTTCCGTTGCCTGATACCGGGTGGCGGAGTTTTTTGTTTTTTTACTAAGCCGGGGAAAAAGTAAAAGAAATTAAGAATAGGGGGAAAAGCGCATGTGCGGAATTGTTGGTTATTTGGGATCCCAATCTGCCGTGCCTATTTTATTAAATTGTTTAAAGCAGTTGGAATACCGGGGATACGATTCAGCCGGGATTGCGATACTTAATGGAGATGACCTGACGGTAGCGAAAAGTGCGGGTAAGATTAGCTTCCTAGAAAACATGCTACAGGAAGAAGGTATTCCGGAAAGCCATGTGGGTATCGGCCATACCCGATGGGCTACGCAGGTCCGGCCTACGGATTTAAATTCTCCTCCCGATACGGGTTGTACGAGTAATTTTGCCGTAGTGCATAATGGTATAATTGAAAATTATCAGGCCATAAAAGAATGGCTGCAAAAAGAAGGACATTCCTTTGTATCGGAAACTGATGCCGAGGTACTCCCTCATTTGGTGGAGCATTTTTACCAAGGAGACCTAGAAACAGCAGTGTTAGAAGTGATCAATCGGGTGGAAGGCTCGTATGCGATGATGGTGTTTACCCATAAGGAACCGCGTAAACTGGTAGCGGCGCGAAAAGATAGCCCTTTGATTATGGGCTTGGGAGAAAAGGAATATTTTCTGGCTTCGGATATACCGGCGATTTTGAGTTATACTCGACAAGCTTATATTCTGGAGGATGGAGAAGTAGCCGTGTTAAAGCCGGAAGGAGCGTATATTCTAGACTGGAAAGGGCTTCCAGTAGATAAGGCGATTTTTAAGGTGGAATGGGATGCGGCAGCTGCAGAAAAAGCCGGTTATGACCATTTCATGCGTAAGGAGATGCACGAGCAGCCCAGGGCCTTGAAGGATACCCTGAGTAGCCGAATTTCGTTAGATAATCGATATGTACAACTAAATGAAGTTAGTTTAACCCCGCAGCAGATTAAAGATTTTACTCGGATTAAAATGGTTGGCTGTGGTACCGCTTATCACGCCGGGATCGTCGGGAAATACCTGATTGAAAAGTTGGTTCGGATCCCGGTAGAAGTAGATATTGCCTCCGAATTTCGTTACCGGGACCCGCTGTTGGATGAGCGTACCTTGGTGGTGGTGATTAGTCAGTCCGGCGAGACCGCTGATACGCTGGCGGCTTTGCGGGAAGCGAAGCGCAAAGGAGCGCGGGTATTGGCGGTGACTAACGTGGTAGGCAGTTCGATATCCCGGGAGGCCGATGATGTATTGTATACTTGGGCCGGGCCGGAGATCGCCGTGGCTTCCACTAAAGCTTATACAACCCAGTTAATCTGTATGTATCTATTAGGTCTGTACCTAGCGCAGGTACGGAGGACCTTGTCAGAAGAAGAGATCGCAACGATGATTACCCATTTGCGCCAGTTACCCCAACAAGTGCAAATGATCCTGAACCGTGAGCAACAGATTAAGAAACTAGCGGAAACGTATACCCGATCAGAATTAGAAAACATTTTCTTTATTGGTCGCGGTCTAGATTATGCAGTAGCTATGGAGGGCTCACTAAAACTTAAGGAGATTACCTATATTCACGCTGAGGCTTATGCGGCTGGAGAATTGAAACACGGTACTTTTGCGCTGATTGAAGAAGGTTTCCCGATAATCGCTCTGGGGACCCAGGAAAGTCTTTTAGAAAAAACTGTAAATAACGTAAAAGAACTCAAGGCCCGGGGAGCTACAGTAATCGGTCTGGCCCTGAAGGGGGACACCCAGCTGCAGGAGTGCGTGGATGAGATTATCTATTTGCCTAGAACGCATAACGATTTAACCTCAATATTGGCGGTAATCCCCCTGCAACTTTTGGCCTATTATGCAGCCGTCACCCGGGGAACGAATGTAGATCAGCCCCGAAATTTGACTAAAGCAGTAACGGTGGAGTAGGATTCCCCGTAGCGAAAACAAGCGAAAGCTGCAGGAGAATACACAGGAGCCGGAGAAAGTAATGGGGTGAAGGTAAGGGACGAAAAAGGGACTCTGAAGCCATACTAAGACTATGGTGAAGATGAAACCTTTTTAAAACACACATTAAGGTGGCAAACTATTGTTGAGGAGGAATTATCGTGAATCAAGTTGAAAAGGCGTTAACCCATGCTTTATTCGTCCACCTGCATCATAATGTGGATAAAGCCATTGATTTTGGGGCATTTAAGAAGCTTAACGAAAAGGTTGATCAGATATGGCCGGGTGCCTTAGTGGTGGGGCCCGAGGCTAACGATGATGCAGCGGTAGTCAAAATTCCCGGCACGGAATGTCTCGTAGCGGCTAAAATGGAGAGTCACTGTTCCCCTTGTGTTCCTCGACCTTATGATGGGGCTGCGACCGGAGCCGGCGGGGCCATGAGGGACGTAGTAGCCATGGGAGCTAGACCGATTTTTCTTCTTGATTTTATTGGCACGCGTCCTCTGGAAGAAGAAGTGTTGGTGGGGCCCTGTGGTTTCAACGGAACCTGTACTTGTGGAGAATGTCAAAGCATGACCAGCCAGGAACGTATCAATCTAATGCTGAAAGGGATTAGAGATATGAGTGAGGCGATGGGCGTATTTGTCGCTGGTGGTGGCTTCTCTACCTCTTTTAGTGATATTGTTCCGGCGGTGGTGGTAGCAGTTGTAGGTCAGCAAATAACGGAAAAACCACTAACCAAACCAGCCAAGTCTGCCGGAGATCAGATAATAATTATTGGTACGACCGGTAAGGATGGTAACGATACCCTCTACCGCGCTGGTCTGGTGCCTATTCTGCGTCCGGCAGAAGCTGCATTCGCGGAAGAACGAGCTACCATGGATACCACTCTAGCCGCCTATAGGACGGGGAAAATCAAAGCCTGTTCTGACTTAGGGGCGGCCGGCATCGGGGCTGCGGTTTGTGAATCAGCCCGTTTTGGTGGTTTAGGAGCCAGGATTGATCTATCCAAGGTGCCAGTACGGGTGGCGGATATCACTCCTGAAGAAATCCTAATTTGTGAAACGCAAGCCCGCATGTTACTGCAAGTAGCCCCGGAAGACGTAGAGGAGGTTTTAGCGGCAGTTAAATCTCAAAACGCAGTCGCAGCCTTAATCGGTGAAATCACCAGTGAGGACCAGACGGTCTTTGAATATGCCGGGCAAGTCGTGGCCTCTATCCCTAACCATCCCTCCAAGGAAATTTTGGCTAGTTTACGAAAGTAAACTAGCGTACGGGCTAAAGGAACTTTATTAATTGAGAAATCAACCCGTAGGTAAAAAGGTTAATCACGATACAGAGGGGAATACCATAGGTGAATTTAGGATGAAGGGTTTTATGGCGGAATACGTGCATTCCGCCATATATTCCGGATGCCCCTCCTAGCAAGGCCAAAGCCAGTAGAGTGTTTTCCGCTACCCGTTGACCTCCTTGACGTGCCTTCCGTTTATCATATCCCATGACCAAGAAAGAGAGCATATTGATTATAAGAAAGATGGTAATAATAATAAACATAGCTATCTACCCTCCGATATTTAAGAATATAATAATAAAATTATAAAGAAACTTCTCCATCAACCATGATTATGATATACTTTTTTCGGTCAAAAATCACCAAATTTTAAGGCAAGGGAGAGAATATATGGCCAACCAAATCGCTGTCGTCGCCTTTGGCGGGAATGCACTTCATCCGGAACATCAGCTGGGAACGATAGAGGAGCAGGAGAGCAACGCTAGCCTAGCTAGTGCTGCGATTATGGAAATTGTGCGTGATAATTACGAATTGGTCGTTATCCATGGCAATGGTCCCCAGGTGGGAAATGTCCTTATTCAAGTCGAAAGGGCGGCTGATGAGGTGCCCGTATTGCCCTTGTATGCCTGTGTGGCTTGTACCCAGGGGACTATCGGTTATCTATTAACGAATGCTTTGCGTAAGGAATGTAACCGAATGGGACTGCATAAGGAAATCGCTACGGTTATGACTACCGTGGTTGTGGACGGTAATGATCCGGCCTTTCAAACCCCTACTAAGCCCATCGGGCCTTTTTTTTCTGAAGCATATGCTAATCGGATGATCCGGGAAAAGGGCTGGAAGGTAGTGGAGGACAGTGGCCGCGGCTATCGCCGGGTAGTTCCTTCGCCGGTACCGATAAGCATAATGGAGAAAAAAGTTATTCAACAAATGGTTGAGAACCAAAATATCATAATTGCCTGTGGCGGCGGGGGCATTCCGGTGATGATTCAGGATAACGAGATCAAAGGCGTAGAGGCGGTTATTGATAAGGATTATGCTTCTAGTCTTTTGGCACAGGAGATTGGGGCGCATCTTTATGTGATCCTAACCGGGGTTGCTCAGGTCTCCATTAATTATGGGAAACCGAACATGCAGACGTTAGAAACCATCACGATCAGCGAAGCTAAAAAGTATATGGCCGAAGGTCAATTCCCTCTAGGCAGTATGGGGCCTAAAATTGCTGCTGCTATCAGTTTCATTGAAGCAGGCGGTAAAGAAGTACTTATTACCTCGGCTAGTGAGCTGGGTAGAGCCCTTAAGCGCCAAGGGGGAACCTATATTGTCCGCTAATTATCACCTTAAGCCGGAAATTGCTTAACCCGGGTATCCCTACCCGGGTCAAGCTTAAACTAGATCCTGTAACTCCTATTTATTAATTATCGTTTAATTTAAAGCTATCCACGGCATTTTCTAGTTGTTTAACTAAATTGGAAATCTCCTGTGCAGAGGAGGCGATCATTTGCACCGAAGCAGTTTGTTCTTCCGTTATCGCGGAAACCTCTTCCGTTGAAGCCGCTGATTCCTGCGTAATCGCTGAAATACTTTCTACAGCTTGCACAATTCGTTGTGCCTGGGTGTCCAGCTGATTCAGAGCGGTAAGGGTGGAGCTAATTTCTTGCTGGATGGACTCTACCCCTTTGCCTATATTGTTAAATAGATTTTCCGTGGTTATTACGGCCTGTTCCTGGGCTCGGATTACGGTGATGGCGTTGACCACTTCATTGACCGCTGTTTCGGTTCCCTTCTGAATATCCTGGATGATCTGGGCGATCTGATTAGCCGCCTGGGCTGAACCTTCCGCTAGTTTACGTACTTCATCAGCTACCACGGCAAAACCTCGACCTTGTTCACCAGCCCGGGCCGCTTCAATGGCTGCGTTTAGTGCCAGTAAATTAGTCTGGCCAGCGATATTAGTAATCACTTCTACGATATTACCGATTTCCTTGGATTGTTGATCCAGGTCGCGAATCGCGTTTTCTACTCCAGCGGAAGAATCTACACTGGCTGCCATTTTCTGATCTAATTCTTTTACCGCATCCATTCCTTCATTTACTACTACCTGGAAGTTTTGGGATACTTGGTCGATTTGTTTAGCGCCGAGCTCTACCTGTTGCAGGGCCTGACTCATTTCGTTAACTACGCCCGCCGCATCCTGCGTAAGCTCAGCCTCATTAGCGGTACCGTGGGCTAATTCGCCCATACTGATTGCCACCTGTTCAGCTGCTGTGCCGGTTTCCGAGGCAGCACCGGCTAGTTGTCCAGTGGCATCTGCTACTTGCACTGTCATTGTACTTATCTGTTCCACTAAACCGCGCAGGTTATCTACCATAATATTAAAATTTTGCGCCAACTGTCCTACTTCGTCGTCGGAATTAACCTCTACCTTTTCGGAAAGATCCCCCGCGGCTATCTTTTGACTGACTAAATTCAGACTAAGGAGTGGTTTGATCAACAGCTGAATCATAAAGGATAACGCCAAACCTAAAATAAACAAGCATAACGCGCCTACAATTAAACTGTTTTGGGCCAGAGCGTTGATACTAGCGTTTATTTCCTTAGTAGGAACAGTTACCGCTAAACCCCATCCGGTAGTTTTAACCGGGGCATAACTGATTAGTTTCTCATCTCCGTCCCATAAGTAGTACCCCAAACCTGTTTCACCTTTACTCATCTGAGTAAGATGCTCAAGCAGATTCGAATCAGTATCCGCCTCTTTAAGCAGGTTTTTCTTTAATACCCAGTTTTTATCCGGGTGTACTAGCGTAAGGCCGTCCTGCTGTAACATGTAGGCGTAACCGGTTTCGCCAATCTTGACCTCTGAGACCATGCGGTTTAGGGTATCGATAAGTACGACTCCACCGAAAGCACCGATAACCTTGCCTTGATCGTTTTTTATGGGGGCAATAGCTACCACAATGGGATTGCCGGTAGCCTTTGATACTACCGGGTCCGATACCAGGGTTTTACCGGCCATAGCCTGGCGGAAATAGTCGCGATCGGTAATATTATTAGTTTCACCCGTACTAAGATGGCAGGTGCCATCCGGTTCTGCTACGTACAAGAGTTCATAAAACTCCTTAAGCCGTTCATGGTGATAAACTAATCCTGGTTTTATTTGGTCCACATCCATATTTCTTACTATTCCGGTACTTGCCAGGGTAGTAACTTCTGCAAGACGGATTTTTAACCAGTTATCAATATTTTCTGATTGGGCTTGGGCCATATTAAGGGCTTGGTCTTCCATTTGTGTAGTCAGTGAATTTTTTGCCCCTATGTAATTCAGGCTTCCCATGATAATAAAACTAATCAAAACCAATGATAAAACGGTAATTAAAACTTTAGATTTAATATTTAATTTTTTCAGTAAGACCATGTTGTTCCTCCTTCAAGCAACTGCAAGTTACCGGCATTAGTTTTTTTGTCGTCCTGCGATTAAACTTTTCACCTCCGTTTTTTACATAAAAAAAGTCCACCTTAAAGCCGGTGGACATTTAGTACATGGAATTGACCCCGCAATTTCATGGCAACCCGGCTATCATAGCCCCAAATTAAAAACTTTGGGGCCTTAGACCCGTAGCTTTGCGTAGTATCCTTTTGGATACGTTGCCCATTATTTGGTTAAAGGAACTCTACCCGTTTAGTAGTTATTGGTATTAATAAAGTTCCTTTCCATATTACCTCAAAATTTCGTTTATAGCACTAGGACTAAGTGCCTAATTTATTTTTGTTTAGGTAATAATAGGTTTTTAATTAACTAGTTTTTACGGTTAAGGAAATTATTTTTATGGAAGGGTTACGGCTGACAAGTTAAAGTATTTGGCCGTGGGGCACACGGTATCAGCTTGTGGGACTGTACCGGGTTACTGGGCAGGATGAACCAAGGATCCCCCGGATTTATCCGTGGGGAGTTGTCAAATATGTTACAATAAGTTAAGTTACAATGAAGATGAAGGTTATTTTTTGCTAAAGGAAGATGCCTATGCAAGACGTAAAACAAACATTGCGGGAGGTAATCGGGGCGGTAATTCCGGTTTCGCTCGTGGTCATTATATTACAGCTTACTCTAATTCGGGTACCGGCCGAAACCATGCTGCAATTTTTGATAGGGGTGGTACTAGTTAGTGTAGGGCTGATCCTTTTTCTATTAGGCGTACAGCTCGGATTACTGCCGATAGGAGAATATATTGGAGAAGCATTGCCCAAAACCGGTAAATTGTGGATTATTATTTTTTTCGGTTTTTTACTAGGCTTTATTGCTACCATCGCCGAACCTAATGTACGGATTCTCGCGATGCAAGTTGATTTTGTTTCTGAAGGAGTGCTTCCTACTGGCCTTTTAATTGGGGGTATTGCGATCGGAGTAGCAGTTAGCGTAGGCTTAGCGATGGTACGCCTGGTTTTTAATTTGCCTCTTATCTATTTTTTACTACCGGGTTATGGGTTAGCTTTTTTGTTATCTCTACTGGCTCCAGAGCAATATATACCGGTTTCTTTTGACGCCGGCGGCGTAACTACCGGCCCTTTAATTATTCCTTTTATTCTCGCGCTGGGAGTAGGGGTAGCCTCAGTTATGGGGGGTAAGACTACCTCTACGGAGGGTTTTGGCTTAGTAGGTTTGGCCTACATTGGTCCAGTACTAGCGGTACTGTTGATGGGAGTGATTTTCGGATAAAGGAGTTTAAGATAAGTGTTTATCGGTTTTAAGCAGGTTTTAAAAGAAGTAGCCCTGGCCTTTTCTCCTCTGGTAGCTTGTATTTTCATCTTTCAGTTTTGGGTTCTAAAATTATCCAAGGCCAAATTTATTAATATACTAAAAGGCTTGGGATTAACTTTTGTAGGGCTAGCCCTTTTTTTACAAGGCGTTAAAGTGGGGTTTTTACCGGCCGGGGAAGTTATCGGGTCCGCGTTGGGAGGGATATCTCCGATATGGATCTTAATTCCTATCGGTTTTATAATCGGGTCAGTTACTACATTGGCGGAACCATCGGTGCATACTTTAAACTATGAGGTAGAAAATGCTTCTGGCGGCTACATTCCGCAGAAAGTGATGTTATATACGTTGGCTCTTGGCGTTGGGGTGTCTATAGCGGTTTCCATGGGTCGTATTATTTTAGGGATTCCTTTAGCGTATTTTTTAATTCCGGGGTATTTGTTAGCCTTTATTTTAACCCGTTATTGTTCTCGTCCTTTTATTGCCATTGCGTTTGATTCCGGTAGCGTTGCTACCGGGCCCATGACCGTAACTTTTATTTTGGCCATAATTTTGGGGATTACGTCAGCCATAGAGGGGCGAAATCCATTGTTAGAAGGGTTTGGGATGATTACCTTAGTGGCGGTTTCTTCGGTGATATCCGTACTGGTTTTAGGCGTCCTTTACGGCCGAAAAGAGATGCAGGTTCAGCGACAACTCAATTCACAAACGCCCGGGGGTGAGGAAGATGCTGCATGATCTTATTGTGACGATCGTAAACAAGGGTGATTCCGAGAAAGTGGTAGAGGCTTCGAGAAAAGCGGGAGCCGAAGGGGGAACGATCATGATGGGTCGTGGAACCGGAATCCATGAACAAACTAAACTATTTGGGATTACAATTGAGCCGCAAAAAGATATTGTATTAACTCTGGTCGAGCGGGAAAAAACCAGCCAGGTGTTAGAGGAAATTGTAAAAGCAACTAAACTGGATAAACCGGGCCGAGGAATCGCTTTTGTCCTTGGGGTCGAACAGGTGGTAGGGATCAGTCATATTCTTATGGATTTAAAATAAAAACATTCTCCCCTTATAACGTTCTACTGATAACCATATATTTATGGTCATATTCTATATAACAAAATTTTAGAAGGTCTTGGATTTTGGGTTAGTGATTTCCCATAATTCAAGACCTTCTTTTTTTTGGGGACAACTCGTTGGCCTTAAGCGAAGCCATACCGAAATAGCTACGAAATCGCCTGTAATATTTTGTATATATCTCCAATACCTATATAGTGCCAGGGGTAATTTCCAGTTTTAGTCGGGAGGTGGTAAAAAGTTTCCTAATGGTGTAAAAACTATTTGTCGGTTGGGATGTAACTAGTTTTAAGGCTTAAGAGAGGGGGTTTAACGTGAGGGAAACCGTGATTGTGAGCGCAGCCAGAACCCCTTTTGGTCGTTTCGGAGGGGCCTTGCAGGCGCTTAAGGCGGTGGATTTGGGCGGAATTGTCCTGGCAGAAGCCCTTAAACGCGCCCAGATTACCAATGAACAGGTGGACTATATATACCTAGGACAGGTCCTGCAGGGAGGATGTGGCCAAATACCATCGCGTCAGGCAGCCGGGAAGGCTGGTATCCCCTGGGAAATTCCATCGCTTACGGTGAATAAGGTTTGTGCCTCGGGATTGATCTCCGTTGCTTTAGGGGAGTGGGCTATTCGCTTGGGGGAAGCGGAGATAGTCGTAGCTGGCGGTATGGAAAGTATGAGTAATGCTCCCTATCTTCTACCGGGAATACGCTGGGGCGTTCGTATGGGCGACGCTAAAGCCATTGATTTGATGGTACATGATGGCCTATGGTGCGCTGTCTATAATCGTCATATGGCCGTACACGGTTCTGAAGTAGCGCAAGAATTTGGCATTACCCGTCAGGAGCAAGATGAATGGGCCTTACGCAGTCAGCAATTAGCTTCAGAGGCGATCAAGGCCGGACGTTTGCGGGAGGAAATTGTTCCCGTGGAGATCAAAGGTAGAAAAGGAACCACGATAGTAGATACAGACGAAGGTCCTCGCTCAGATACAACGCTCGAAGGGCTAGCTAAATTACCGCCAATATTTATTAAAGATGGAACGGTAACAGCCGGTAATGCGCCGGGAGTTAATGACGGAGCCGGGGCTTTGGTGCTTATGTCCCGAGAAAAAGCTATGAAATTGGGCCTTGAGCCCTTAGCAACGATAAAGGGACATGTAGAGGTGGCCCAGGATCCGAAATACATTGCTACTGTACCTGGATTAGCTACCGCTAAACTTCTCCAACAAAAAGGATTAACGGTTAATGATATTGCTTTATTCGAGGCTAATGAGGCTTTTGCTGCGGTTGCACTCACCAGTACGCGGATTACCGGGTGGGACGTCAATCGGGTGAACGTAGATGGGGGAGCCATTGCCTTCGGCCATCCCATTGGCGCTAGTGGAGCGCGGATTTTGATGCACTTGATTTTTGCACTACGGGCACGTGGAGGCGGTTACGGAATAGCCTGTATCTGCAGTGGTGCGGCTCAAGGCGATGCTATGTTGATCAAGGTTGATTAAGTAACCTCATTTAATTTTTAACGAGATACCTTTCCGCATCAAAGGAGGAGGAGCATGGAAATTAAGAAAATTATGGTGGTAGGGGCAGGCCAGATGGGTGGAGGAATTGCTCAGTTAACCGCCCAGTATGGGTTTGAAACCATGCTTAACGATTTAAACTTAGATTTAGTGCAGAAGGCATTTAATTTTACCAACAAGCTCCTATCACGCAGCGTGGAGAAAGGCAAAATGACGATAGAAGCGAAGGAAGCGGTTATGGCACGTCTTATTCCTTCTACTAATCTTGAGGACGCTAAAGATTGTGATTTCGTAATCGAAGCCGTGGTGGAAAATTGGGCGGTTAAAGAAAAGGTTTTTCGCAAACTGGATGAAGTTTGTCCTCCCCATACGATATTGGCTACTAATACTTCTACGATGCCAATTACTAAATTGGGCGGGGTAACGCGTAGACCAGATAAGGTGTTAGGTATGCATTTTATGAACCCAGCGCCGGTGATGAAATTAGTGGAAGTGATTCAAGGTCTAGCCACCAGTCCCGAAGTAACGAAAACCATTGTTGATCTAAGCCTCTTTATGGATAAGGTGCCTGTAGAAGCCAAAGATTTTCCCGGCTTTATTTCCACCCGTCTTTCCCATATTTTGATTAACGAAGCGGCTTTCTGCGTTTATGAAGGAATTGCAACTATTGAGGGTATTGACAATTCCATGACCCATGGGATGAACCACCGAATGGGCCCTCTGGCCCAGGCGGATCTAATTGGTTTGGATACCGTTTTAGCGATTTTGAACGCGATTTATGAAGGTTTCGGTGATCCTAAATTCCGTCCCTGTCCCCTGATTCGGCAGTACGTACAGGCCGGCTGGTTGGGTCGGAAGTCCGGAAGAGGTTTTTATCAATACGAGTAACCAGGAGGTTGGTGCAGTGGCCTGGAATACCTTGATTTTTGAAAAAGAAGGAAATACAGCCATCGTAACCATCAACCGTCCCCGCTATTTGAATTCTTTGAATAAAGAAGTATTAGATGAACTTAGCCAGGTGATTGATGAGGTTAGCTCGGATGAGGAGATTCATGTGGTAATTCTTACTGGGGCCGGGGGCAAGGCTTTTGTAGCCGGGGCGGATATTGCCTATATGCAAAACATGACGGCCCTAGAAGGTCGCGCCTTCGGACGGTTGGGACAGTCGATTTTACGTAAACTAGAGTACATGCCACGGCCGGTAATTGCAGCGATTAACGGT
Source organism: Syntrophomonadaceae bacterium (assembly GCA_012519455.1). Taxonomy (GTDB): domain Bacteria; phylum Bacillota; class Ch66; order Ch66; family Ch109; genus JAAYQE01. The sequence continues at coordinate 14,784 of JAAYQE010000114.1, read as the reverse complement.
TATGCGCTAGGTGGCGGATGTGAACTAGCCATGGCTTGTGATATTCGGGTGGCTTCGGATAAAAGTCAGTTTGGGCAACCGGAAGTAAGTTTGGGCGTGATCGCTGGCTTCGCTGGAACCCAAAGATTACCCCGCTTGATTGGCAAGAGCTGGGCTAAAGAACTGTTGTTTACCGGAGATATGATTAATGCGCAAGAGGCTTACCGGATTGGCTTGGTTAATCGAGTAGTACCGGAGGAAAAGTTAATGGAGGTCTGTCGGGAACTGGCGAATAAAATTATTTCCAAAGGACAAGTAGCTGTGCGTTTATGCAAGGCCGCAGTGGATGAAGGATTGGAGATGGATGTAGATAAAGCGATGACCCACGAAGCAGATTTATTTGGTCTGTGTTTTGCCACCCAGGATCAACGGGAGGGCATGACCGCATTTTTAGAAAAGAGAAAACCCAAATTTATCGGAAAATAATAAGCGAAGCAACTAACCGGCTACAAAGCAGCAGCGCCGGGGGATAATCCCGCGATCTCTCCAGGTTTATTCCTTAAGAGAGGAGAGAAAACTGTGGATTTTCGTTTAAACGAAGAACAATTAATGTTTCGGGATACCATTCGTAGATTTGTACAAAAAGAAATCGCTCCGATAGCAGCTGATACGGATAAATATCATAAATTTCCACTGGATACTTTAAAAAAACTGGGTGAGCTAGGTTTAATGGGACTTCCTTTACCCGAGGAATGGGGCGGGGCCGGGGGTGACTATTTATCGTTTGCAATGTATATCGAGGAACTGGCCAAAGCCTGTGCTTCGACCGCAGTAATTGTCGCGGTACACACCGGATTAGGCTGTATGTCTACCTATCTTTTCGGGACGGAAGAACAGAAGGAGAAGTATTTAAAACCTTTGTGTAAAGGCGAGATGCTGGGGGCCTTTGCCCTTACCGAACCCTCTGCCGGCTCTGATGCAGCCAGTCTTCGTACTTCCGCGGTTCGCCGAGGAGATCGCTATATCGTAAATGGGAACAAGATTTTTATTACATCCGGTGGATATGCAGATATGTACGTAACTTTCGTACGTACGGATCCTACAACCAGAAATCACCAGGGAATCACCTGTTTAATTGTCGATAAAGATGCGCCAGGTTTAATTATCGGGAAACCAGAAGAAAAGATGGGGTTGAATGGTTCGGCAACCGTAGCCCTTACCTTTGAAAACATGGAAATCCCGGTAGAAAATCGAATGGGGGAAGAAGGCAAAGGCTTTAACGTAGCCATGGCCTTATTGGACGGGGGTCGAATCAGCATTGGGGCACAGGGATTGGGTATTGCTCAGGGTTGTTTTGATCTTACCCTTCCTTATGTGAAGAGCCGAGAACAATTTGGCCGACCACTAACCGCTAATCAAGGCGTGCAATGGATGCTGGCCGATATGGTTACGGAAATCGAGGCTGCTCGTTTATTGATTCATCGGGCTGCCTGGTTAAAGGATAATCAACTGCCGCATTCCCTTGAAGCTTCAATGGCTAAACGTTATGCAACGGATACGGCGATGCGGGTAACTACTGACTGTGTACAGTTGTTTGGGGGATATGGTTACTGCCGGGAGTACCAGGTAGAAAGGTATATGCGGGATGCCAAGATTACTCAGATCTATGAAGGAACGAATCAAATTCAAAGGATTGTAATCGCCAAGCGGATCCTGGCGTAGTATAGAAAAGATTAAAGGGGGTTCAAGCAGTGGCAAAACCGAGTAAAAAGATGTCCCTTACGGATGCGATCCAAATGATTCAAGATGGGGATATGTTGACTTTCAGCGGTTTTACGATCTGGCGTCGACCTATGGCGGCGATTTACGAGATTGTACGGCAGCAGAAAAAGAATCTTCACCTGGTGGAGGTTAATTCCGGAACGCATGGAGAGGTACTCATTGGGGCTGGCTGTGTAAAAATATGGGAATCCTGTTGGATCGGACATGAATTATTTGGTAAACTGGGTGGCAATCTGGCCCGCAAGGTAATGTCCGGGGAATTGATTGTCGAAGACTACAGCCATCTGCATATGCTACTGCGGCTAACGGCTGGAGCCATGGGCGTGCCTTATTTACCGACGGCGGCGTCTTTGGGTACCGACATTATAAATCCCGAGTACGATATACTAGGTCGGACCGGATTACGTGATGGATCGGACACCCGGATTCCTCGGGCTAAATATCAGTTTGTTAACGATACGTTTTATGATATGGGTACCCTTCTGCATGTGCCGGCTGCCCGGCCCGATGTCTGTATTATGTTGGCTCAGCAAGTTGGGGAAGAAGGCACGGTTCAAATTTGGGGCCAGAAATTCAGTGATGAAGAGGCGGCTAAGGCAGCCAATAAACTGATCGTGATTGCCGAAGAAGTTGTCCCTGAAGAATATTTGCGTCAGGAACCAGAACGCAATCTGATTCCCCCTTATCTGGTGGACGCGATAGTTGAGTTACCTTGGGCTGCGCATCCAACCGGCTGTTTTGGTATGTATGAGGCAGATGGAGCCTTTATCCGTGATTTTTATAATGAAACCCGTACTCAGGAAGGCTTTGATGCTTGGGCGGAAAAGTGGATTTTTGGAGTGAATAATCATGATGAATATCTAGAAAAATTGGGAATTAGGCGTTTGGAAACCCTGCGGTCCAATTCGGCCTTAAAGTATTCGAGTAAGGTGAAGAGGGGGACGAGATAAATGCGTAACCAGGAATTAGCTAAACCCGGCGAATACAAAGTTGGTGATATCCTGGCGGTTTCCGCAGCTCGAGAGGTCCAAGACGGGGAGGTAGTGTTTGCAGGGACCGGGTTACCGATGCTGGCCATTATGTTGGCCCAGAGGACTACAGCCCCAAACGCTTGCTGTGTATACGAAGCAGGTACCGTAGATGGACGGCCTATTCATCTACCCGCTTCAGTAGGTGATGCCCGCTGCGCTTATCAAGCCGCTATTTGCTCCGGATTGTTTGATGTTTTTAGTCAATTGCAGCGAGGAGTAGTGGATCTGGCTTTTTTGGGCGGGGCTGAGATTGATAAGTACGGAAATGTCAATACTACGGTGATTGGAAATTACCTTAAGCCGCAGATACGGTTAACCGGCAGCGGCGGCAACCCGGATATAAATTCTCTAGCCCGGCGTACCGTATTTATTATGGTACAGGAAAAACGCCGGTTTACCGAAGCCTGTCAATATATTACCTCTCCCGGCTGGAGGGTGCGCAAATTCCCCAGCGGAGAAATGGCACCTAAACAGGAGGTTTATGGAAAGTTTTTCCGAGGGGGCCCCTCAGCGGTAATTACCAATATGGCCGTATTTCGGTTTGATGCAGTAACCGGAGAGATGTATTTAGATACCGTACATCCGGGATTTACCCCGGAAGATGTAAAGAATAACTGTGATTTTGATCTTGATATTTCTCGGGTTAGTGGAGAAACCGTACCCCCAACCTACCACGAATTGGAACTATTGTATAAAGCAATCGACGCGGAGGGGATTTTCCTGGCGTAAAGTGGTAAAATAATAGTCGGGTCTAGAATAGACCTTCGAAGCACGCTTCGAGGGTCTTCCTTTTTTTCGCAGTCGGTCAGACACCCCTCGAAATTTTTTGAAAAAGGAGTAACCTATGAAACTGATTCACACTTCGGACTGGCATATTGGGCGTTCCTTATATGGACGAAAAAGATATGAAGAGCATGAGGCGTTTCTGGTTTGGTTGGCCGACCTGATTGAGGAGGAGAAAGTTGAAGCTCTTCTGGTGGCCGGAGATGTGTTTGATAATAGTACCCCCAGCAACCGCGCTCAGGAATTGTATTATCGGTTTTTATGCCGGGTAGCCAATTCTGCCTGTCGTCACGTAGTAATAACAGCAGGTAACCATGATTCGCCTTCTTTCTTGAATGCACCTCGGGAGGTTCTGCGGTTTCTAAACGTTTATGTAGTTGGGAGTATGTGCAGGTCTCCGGAAGATGAAGTGTTGGTCCTGTCGGACCCTAACGGTGAACCGGAACTTATCGTGTGTGCGGTTCCCTATCTTCGGGACCGGGATATGCGTCAGGCTGAGGCAGGGGAAAGCCAGGAAGATAAGGAACGCAAGCTCGTGGAAGGGATTCGCCAACATTATCGTCAGGTTGTTACAGCAGCCGAGCAAATTCGTACCCAACTGAGCCGGCCGGTGCCGATGGTGGCTATGGGACACCTGTTTACAGCCGGGGGTCAGACGGTTGAAGGGGATGGGGTGCGCGATCTTTATATTGGGTCCTTAGCTTATGTGGGAGCTGACGTGTTCCCGCCGAACATTGATTACCTTGCCCTTGGGCATTTGCATCTGTCCCAGAAAGTGGGGGGAATGGATACCCAACGTTATTGCGGTTCTCCCTTGCCGATGGGGTTTGGGGAGGCTACTCGGGCGAAAAGCGTCTGTCAGGTGGTGTTCACCGGTACGCAGCCGGTAGTTAGCCATATTCCGGTTCCGGTGTTTCAAGCGTTAGAAAAGATTTGCGGTGATTGGGAGGATATTACCGCCCGTCTCAATGAATTGAGGTTGAGCGGTAGCCGCGCCTGGCTGGAAGTCATCTATAAAGGAGATGCGATCATCGGTGATTTGCGCGAGCGCCTAGATGAAGCGATAAACGGGACCGACTTGGAAATTTTGCGCGTAAAAAACAACCGGGTCCTAGAACAAGCTATGAGCAGTATGGCCATGGAGGAAACACTAGATGATCTGAAGCATAACGAGGTGTTTTGGCGTTGTTTGGAGGCGCATGATGTGCCTGAAGTACAGCGTGAGGAACTATTACTGGCGTACCGAGAGGTGGTCGCTTCCCTTGAGGAAGACGACCCCCAAGCGGAATAGGGGGATTGGAGATGCGGATACTTGAGGTACGGTTCAAAAATTTAAATTCGCTAATGGGTGAATGGAAGGTGGATTTTACCCATCCTGCCTATACGTCTGATGGTATATTTGCTATTACCGGCCCCACCGGTTCGGGAAAAACTACGCTTCTTGATGCGATTTGCCTGGCTCTTTATGGTCGGACCCCTCGATTAAGCAGTATCACCGCAACCAGTAATGAGATCATGACGCGTCAGTCCGGTGAATGCTTTGCCGAGGTGGTTTTCGAGACCCGGGCCGGTCGTTTTTGTTGTCACTGGAGTCAGCATCGGGCCCGCAAAAAACCGGATGGCAACCTGCAGAATGCAAGACATGAAATTTCTAATGCAAAGACCGGCGAAGTACTGGAGGCCAAAATTCGCGATGTGGCCGCACGGGTAGAAGAAGTGTCCGGGATGGATTTCGATCGCTTTACCCGCTCTATGTTGCTGGCCCAGGGAGATTTTGCGGCGTTTCTCCAGGCCCCGCCGGATGCACGGGCTCCTATCTTGGAGCAAATAACCGGTACCGAAATCTACAGTCAGATCTCGATCAAGGTACATGAGCATCGGACGGCAGAACGTAGAAAACTGGAAAGTTTACAGGCTGAGCTGGCGGGGACGCAGTTATTAACCGTGGAACAGGAGCAAGCATTAAATTCCATACTACAAGAAAAGCTTTGCTTGCAGGACGAACTAGCAAAACAATGCGAGTGGCTGCGAAAGGCACGGGGCTGGTTGGAGGGGATTACGGCACTGGAAAAAGAAATAGCGGTTCTGGAGGAGCAGTGGCAGCACTTCGAGGAACGGCAAGAAGCGTTTCAGCCAGATTTGGAGCGATTGAACCGGGCTCGTAAAGCGATAGTAGTGGAAGGTGATTACATACGGGTTTCGGAGTTACGTAATCAGCAGAATCAAGAGAGGGAGGAGTTAGTCAAAGCCCGTAAGCACCTTCCTGGTTGGGAAACTGCTCAAGCCGAGGCGCTCCAAACTTGGCAGACTGCGGTGGATCAACAGAAACAAGCTCGGGTTACGCAGAATCTTGAAGCGGAAACGATTAAACAAGTCCGGGAAATAGATTTCCGCATAGCCGATAAACTTCAGCGAATTGAAAAATTGGCGGAACTTATTGAGTTGCTCAAGCATCAGCACCAGGAATGCTGCAAACATATCGGGGAAAGGGAGGAAGCGCTAAAAGCAGCGCAAGCTGCATTGAGCGAAGTCGAGTTGTACTTGGGGCAAAATGCGGTCGATGCCGGGTTGGTCACTAATCTCAAGGTGCTAAACAAAATGTTTGACACGCTGCATTCTCTTGATACCCAATGTACTGCAGCAGATAAGAAGTTAGCTGACGCCTCTAGAATCAAGACTTTGTCCACTGCCGCTAGTGCAGAATTGACCTTGGCCTACAAAAAGTCCCAGGCTGAACTGACCCAATTAGAGCAGGAATATCAGCACTTAGATATGGAGATTATGGATTTACTCAAGGGACAGGAATTGAGCGCTTGGCGTGACCAGCTAGATGCTTTGAAGGAGCGTAAAGGCTTGCTGGAAGTAACCGAACAAACGCTGGAGCGGATCCACGTGACTAGGCAAAACCTGGATGAGCTGAAAACGCGTAGGCATGCATTAGTTAAGGAACAGTTGCGTTTGGTCGGCGAAATTAATTTTTACACCGAAAGGAAGACCGACCAGGAACGTGAAGTCGAACATCTAGAAACCCGGGTGGCATTGCTGAACCGCATTCGGGACCTGGAGGCAGAACGAGCGCGTTTGGAAGACGGCCAGCCGTGCCCCCTGTGTGGCGCCATCGAGCACCCGTACGCCAAGGGGAATCTTCCAGTTTTAGACGAAGCCGAAGCTGCACTGCAAAGTGCGAAAAAAGAATTAAAGGATATATCGGAGTTGCTGGCTAAGCTGAAGATCCATGAGGCGACAACGACCAGGGATCTCGAGCAGAATGGTGAAGACGTTGAAAAGCAGAAAGCTTTGTTGGAGGCCGAAGAGAAACGCAGCGCCGAGGTATGGCTTAAGTTACAAATTACGGCTAGCCCGGGCGAGCGCTTAGCTAAGGTAGCCAATGAAAAGGCTATTGTACAAAGCAGAATCATAGAAGGCGCTAGTCATATCATGGAAGTTGAACAGAAGGCGAAAAAAGAGAAAGTACTTTTACAAGCGTTGGAGAAAGCCCGTAAAGCCTATGCTGAGGCGGATAAGGCCTTACAGAATGCGGAGCATAAACGCGAATTTGCTGAACGTGATTATGATCGGTTAGATAAGGAGTACGCAGCCCTAAAAGAACAGTTCGCTGATGCACGTCGGGAAGTCCTTAAAGAAGTTGCCATATATGGAATTAATGATCTACCCGAGAAACTAAATAGCTTGCTAGGGCATTTTACCCAACGCTGCGGTCAGTGGCAAACAAAACTAATCGAGAAAAGTGATCATGAAAAAAATATCACGGACCTCAAGCTTGAGTTGGAGAAACAACGCGTGTTACGGGATAAACTAGACGAGGAGCTGGAGGCCAGACAACAGGAACAAGCTGAATGGCGAAGCCAACTTGAGGTCCTGCGCCGAGAACGCTTCGTTCTCTACGGGGATAAAAACCCGGACATAGAGGAAAAGCAGCGCGCGGATGAGGTGGAAAGAGCCGAGAAGGAGCTGGAGCAAGCCCAGATGGACCATGATAAAATTGAGCGGGAAGTGAATTATATAAAGGTCCGAATCGATTCCCTGAACGATTCTATACAGCGCCGGACCGAGGTCTTGTCTCGGGCCGAACAGGAATTAACGGCTCATCTAAAGCGGGCCGGTTTCGAGGATGAGGACGCATACTGTACGTCCTGTCTAGCTGAAGAAGAACGAGATCAGCTGACGGAAAAGGTTAACGCCCTAAACCAGGAAAAAACCGAGCTTCAAACCCGGCGCCAGGACAAGCACACAACCCTGCAGGCAGAGCGCAAGAAGGCGATTACGGATGAGCCTTACGATACCGTACAGCAGAAATTAGCGGCCTATGAATCTAGTTTGAAAGAAACACAGCAGGAAATAGGCGCGATCAAACGAGACCTGGATAACAATGAAGACCTGCGGATTAAACAGCAGCAACGTCTGGCTGATATCGAGCTACAGAAAAAAGAGTGTACCCGCTGGGATATGTTACATGAACTTATCGGTTCCGCGGATGGGAAGAAGTACCGGAATTTCGCCCAAGGCTTGACTTTTGAGATGATGGTCGCCCACGCTAATCGTCGGCTACAAAAAATGACCGATCGGTATCTACTGTTACGTGACCATACCCAGCCCCTGGATCTAAACGTTATTGACAATTACCAGGCAGGAGAGATCCGTTCCACTAAGAACCTGTCCGGAGGGGAAAGTTTTATTGTTAGCTTAGCCCTGGCTCTCGGACTGTCACAAATGGCCAGTCGAAACGTTCGCGTGGATTCCCTTTTCTTAGACGAGGGTTTCGGAACTCTCGACGAAGATGCGCTGGATACGGCCTTAGACACCCTAGCAGGACTACAACAGGATGGAAAACTCATCGGCGTGATTTCCCATGTGGCGGCCCTCAAGGAACGGATCAGTACCCAGATACAGGTTATCCCCGAAACCAGCGGTCGGAGCATTATCAGTGGCCCCGGTTGCCAGCGGATTTAAGGTGTGAATTTTAAATTAAAATTAAAAACCCAGGGTTTTATCCCTGGGTTTACTTGCGGGGAACGCCAAGCAACGTCGTTACCCGAAAAACACTTGTAATATTATTTAGCAATCGTAAAGTTGGGAACCCACTTTCCATTCGTACTTTCGAGAGTAAACTTCCTTCAACCTAAACCCGACAAACAGCCTATCGCGGAAGTAAAACCGAAATCCATAAACCTAAGTCTCAAAAAACTACTGGTATTGGCGTTCCCCTAACCTTATTATAGTAGGCTATCGTTCATGTGTAAAGGGGTTTAAAATAGATTTTTTTAGAAATTTATCACGTATTACGTAATAGAATGAATCGGTCCGGTTAAGTACGCTGTACGAATTCCTCAAGGGCCTTAAAATACAGTTCCGGATTAACCAGCATAATATCGTTATGATTAGCCCCGGAAAGAAGAAGTAAGCGTTTTTTACTACTGCCCAAGGTGTCATAGACTAGACGACCCTCCTCAGGGAAAACTAGATGATCTAGTTCCCCATGCATCACCAGAGCCGGCAGGGTAATGGCGCGTATCATGTCTAGGCACTGCTCTTCCAGGGGCAGTAGAGCTGACAAGTCGACAGGGAGCCCCCATTGCCGGGCTAGGCGAGTTACGCTGGCGAACCCGCTTTCAATAATGAGTCCCCTAAGTTCTTTCGGATAGTGAAACGCTAGTTCCAGGGCGGGCATGCTGCCTAAAGAGCGCCCCATCACCCATAAGGCTGAAGAATAATTACGCTGCACTAATTCCTCTCGTACGGTCCGGTATACGTCATGTGCATCCTGGGCCAGGGATTGAAAGGTAGTCTGACCGCTGCTCATCCCATAACCCCGGTAGTCAGCTACCACTAGGTTAATCTTACGGGCGTGGTAACTCCGGTAGAAGTAGTTATAATCAGCGGCAACTTCTCCATTACCATGAAAATAGAGAATCCAGGGCCAATTTGCCTGGTCAGGGAAAAAGCGGCAAGCCACCTGAATCTCCAATCCTTTTTCAGTTTTTATGGGTATTAACCGATCAAAGGCTCCCGGTGGGGGCGGGGTATGATCCGTACGGGGAAATAACAGATAATCAGCCAACCGGGGTTGCTGGTCCAACTTGACGTACTCGGGCCTAATTATCATCGTTTTACCTCCTGTATCTCAATACTATGAAGAAACTTCTGTATCCACATTTTAACATGTTCATCTCCCTTACTACAACAGATGGAATTTTGCACTGGCTTTTCGGGCTACTTCTCGAGCGTCTTTGAATTCTTTGGTCGTTATTCGCCGGGATATTTCCGGGTATCGGTAGGCCAGGTAAGTAGGGTGATACTGTTGCATAATGTTGATCCAGCTAGTAAGGGAGATTTCCTCGGCAATAAAACGCATCAGACTGGCGGTGCCGGCCAGGCCTTCGGGCATAACCAGGTGACGAATCAGCAGGCCTCGTTTAGCTACTCCGTTCTGGTCAAGAACTAGATCTCCTACTTGGCGATGCATTTCTTTTAGAGCCGCTTGGGCGGTACGGGGGTAATCGCTAATTCGAGAGTACTTGCGAGCAATTTTAGCGTCAGCATATTTGATGTCCGGCAGATAGATATCAATGCTCCCTTCCAACTGGCGTAGTAGATCCAGCTTCTCGTAGCCGCTGCAGTTATAGACCAAGGGTAAGTGTAACCCCAGGTCGCAGGCCACCTGCAATGCTTCCAGTATCTGGGGCACATAATGGGTTGGAGTGACCAGGTTGATGTTCGCACAACCCTGCTGCTGCAGTCTAAGCATGATGTGAGCTAGTTCTTCTGATGTTATTTCGTACTTGTCCATGCCCCGGCTGATTTCGTAGTTCTGGCAAAAGACACAGCGAAGACTGCAGAAGGCGAAGAATATTGTGCCGGACCCTCCTCTACCAACGAGTGGAGCTTCTTCGCCGAAATGGGGTCCGTAACCAGATATTTCGGCTTCCTTGCCGGCGCCACATGCCCCCCGTTCGCCATTAAGACGATTGGCGCCGCATTCACGGGGACACAAAGTACATGGGTTAAGAAGTTCCTTTAATTGAGTAACCTGGTGACCTAAGTCACCAGTACGATGTAAGGTTAGGTAGTTCATATTGTATCTCCTTAATTGCGGTCATTGAGTAACCGTCCTAGGTAATTTTATTAACAGCCTATTTAAGGCCTTTATAAAAGTAGTATTATATATATTATTGCTATTTTTACAGGTTTTGACCAAGGGATACCTAAATCTCCTGGTAACGAAGTGTTTAGAAGGTATTATATGGACGTATGTGGAAATAAAATTATGTTTATTCTAACCTGTAGAAGGTAATATTTAGGTTGACTACGACGTTATAGGGGGATTACATTGAATACAGAAGTTATATGGAAATTAGGGGAAATTATATTTCTCTTTAACCTGATTTTGGTTCTGGTGGTAGTAGTTTTTGAACGACGTAATCCAACCGCTACCTTGACCTGGATTCTCCTGTTAGTCTTCATGCCGGTACTAGGTTTTTTACTCTATATTTTTTTGGGACAAAATTTACGCCGTGAAAGGCGTTTTCATCTTAAAGAAGAAGAGGAGCAGAGGATTCTTCCCTTACTGGCTCGACAAGATGTCTGTCTGCATGAAAATCGGCTAGAGTTCAATGATCCCCGTACCGGTGATTACCAGGACCTTATTCACATGCATCTGCTCAACAGCTATTCCCTTTTAACCCAGGACAATAAGGTGGAGGTTTTTGACAATGGTCCCGACTTATTTGAACAAATGTTGGTCAGCCTGAAAGAGGCTAAGGACTTTATCCATATGGAATATTTCATAATTCGCAATGATTCTTTGGGTCAGCTTATGATGGAGGTTCTGACGGAAAAAGCAAAGCAAGGAGTAGACGTAAAATTACTCTATGATGGGATGGGTTGTATAAGGTTACCCCGCCGATTTTTTAAGCAACTTCAACAGGCCGGGGGACAAACTGCGGTTTTTTTCCCTCCATTTTTACCCTATTTGAACTTTAGAATAAACTTTCGTAACCATCGTAAAATTTGTATTATTGATGGCCAGGAGGCTTACGTAGGGGGATTTAATATTGGCGATGAATACCGGGGGCTTTCTCGCCGGTTTGGCTTTTGGCGGGATACGCATGTAAAGATTAGAGGCAGTGCGATTGACACTTTACAATTAAGATTTTTACTGGATTGGCGTTTTGCCACTCAAGCTTCCTTGCCGGAAAAAGATAAGTATTTCCCTATGCGCCGAGAAGAAGGGTCCACCGCCGTACAAATCGTATTCAGTGGGCCGGACTTGAAATATGCCGCTATTAAATATGGCTATCTTAAACTTATCGATAAAGCCCGTCACAACATCTACATTCAGACGCCTTATTTTATTCCTGATAGTAGTCTGCTGGATGCCTTAAAAATCGCGGCCCTGTCCGGAGTGGACGTACGAATTGTTATCCCATACAAACCGGATCACTTCTATGTCTACTGGGCTTCTCTTTCCTATCTAGGAGAACTACTAGAAGCCGGAGTACGCTGTTATATGTATAAACGGGGTTTTCTGCATAGCAAGTTCATTTTAACGGATGGTTTTGCCAGTTCGGTGGGGACCGCTAATTTTGATATTAGGAGTTTTAACCTTAATTTTGAAATAAATGCGTTTATTTATGATCAAAAAGTCAGCGGTCAACTAGAAGAACAGTTCCTACGCGACCTTGATTATTGTGTAGAAATCACTGGGGAGACTTATGCTTATCGACCTTTGTCTAACCGTATAAAGGAGGGTTTTTTTCGTCTTTTATCCCCGATTCTATAAGGTATCCGAATCTAGACCGGCCACGATAATTTTTTTAGCAACAAAGATTCGGTGAATCAGGTATAATATTCATTAAATGTAGGCAGGAAAACAGGACATTATGTAGAAAAATAATTGAACGTGGGTTTTATCGATATAAAAGATCAATTATTATATTAAAGGTTTAAAGAAAGTCGATTGTGACAGGGGGTTATCTTTTTTTATGCCCATAACGGAAATGTTATCCCGCAATGCGCGGGTATACCCCAATGAAATCGCTTTAATTGAGCGTGAGCCAGCCGTAGAAGGCCGCAGAGAAATTACCTGGCGGGACTTTGAAAATCAGGCCAACCAAATGGCGAATGCGTTGTTGGCACGTGGGGTTAAAAAGGGAGAGAGAGCAGTAATTCTTTTAATGAATTGCCTGGAATGGTTACCGGTGTATTTTGGGATTTTAAAGACTGGGGCTCTGGCGGTACCGTTAAACTTTCGTTTTACGGCTGAGGAAATCAGAAAATGCATAGATAGTGTAGAAGCCAAAGTGCTCGTTTATGGACCTGAGTTTCGGGATCGAATTGAGGAAATCCGGACGCTACTTCCTAGTGTGGAGACCTATATTTTTGTAGGCGAGGGCTGTCCCGATAAAGTAGAAATATATACAGAATTTTTGGCTAAGTTTTCGACTGAAGACCCAGGAATCAATCTTAAAGATTGTGAAGATGCAGCCCTTTATTTTAGTTCTGGTACTACGGGTAGTCCGAAACCAATCATTCTTACGCATACTAACCTGGTATCCGCTTGTATAACCGAAAATCGGCATCACTTGCAGAACCACGAAGACAATTTTCTTTGCCTTCCGCCACTATACCACACCGGGGCTAAAATGCATTGGTTTGGTAGTTTAATTGTCGGCTCTAAGGCGGTTATCTTGCGTGGCGTAAGCCCTCGGTGGATTCTGGAGTCAGTATCTGAAGAAAGAGCCACGATTGTATGGTTGCTGGTTCCATGGGCTCAGGATATCCTAGATGCGATTGAAAGTGGGGAAGTAAACCTTGCGGACTATAACCTGGAGCAGTGGAGATTGATGCATATTGGGGCCCAGCCGGTCCCTCCGAGTTTGGTGCAGCGCTGGAAGAAATACTTCCCGCATCATTTGTATGATACTAATTACGGTTTGAGTGAGTCTACGGGGCCAGGTTGTGTTCATCTAGGTCTAGAAAACATACATAAGGTGGGGGCAATCGGCAGGCCTGGGTTTAATTGGGAGGCCATGATTGTAGATGATAACAATCAACCAGTACCCAACGGTAAAGTAGGGGAATTGATTATCCGAGGCCCGGGAGTAATGAAAGGCTATTATAAAAACCCGGAAGCTACGCGTAGCGTACTAAAAAAAGGTTGGTTGTATACGGGGGATATGGCCCGGAAGGATGAGGACGGATTTATTTACTTGGTGGACCGTAAGAAGGACGTAGTCATTTCCGGAGGAGAGAATATCTTTCCGGTAGAAATTGAAGATTATCTTCGTGCTCATGAGGCGGTTAAAGATGCCGCCGTAATTGGGATGCCAGATCGACGTCTGGGAGAAATCCCAGTAGCGATTGTAGAGACCCGGCTCCAAAAAGAGATTACCGAGGCCATGATGCTTGAATATTGCGAGGCTTTACCACGGTATAAACGGCCGCGGCAGGTTTTCTTTGACCGGGTTCCGCGCAATCCGACCGGTAAGATTGAAAAACCAAAGTTGCGCGAGAAATATTGTAGAAAACGAGAAGCGTTTTAAAAGATAAGGGCGAAGGCCCTTATCTTTCTAGTTAAAAATCCATTCGATTACGCTTACTTACTTTTACGGGGAAAAACGCCTCCCTTTATATGCCGGGTATCGGAAACGTGGTAAAAGGTTTGGGGATCGATTTCTTTGATTAGATTAAGAGCCCGGTACAGATCTTTTCGGGTTAAGAGGACCGAAAGAAAAGTACGTTCTCCACTACGACCCTGTCCGTGAATACAGGTTACCCCAAAACCAGCCTCCCTAAATCGATCCATAAATTCTTGCAAATAATCTTCCGTAGGATACATGGTTAAAGATAGGTGCCCGATGGCCATTTTTTCTTCTAGAATACTGCCTACGTAATTACCCACGGCAAATCCCCCTGCGTAGGCAATTACTTTAAAAATATCGTTAAGTCCTCCCTGAAGTACTTGTCCAAGGGCTAAAATAAAGATAAAAACTTCAACAAAACCAATTAGGGCGGCAGCAAGTTTCCGGCCACGCATGAGCATTAAGATACGGATTACGTCTAAAGACATATCCGTTACCCGAGCTATAAAGATGAAAAGATAAGTAATGATGATTGGATAACTTGCTAAAATGGCGATTCACCTCGCAAAAATGACTAAAAAGACTTAAGGTAGTTGTCATTTAAGTGT
>JAAYQE010000016.1 GCA_012519455.1 Syntrophomonadaceae bacterium | reverse complement strand
GATTCGTTAGCTTGATAACTGCTGACCCCAAAGCTCGCCGTTATCCGGCCTACCGGCGGTAAAGAGGTGTTTTCCAGTAGTTCTCGCATTGATTCAGCTAAAAACGCGGCTTGTCCGCAGGCTGTATTCGGCAACAAAATAATAAATTCTTCCCCGCCCCAACGGGCAAAAAAATCCGTTTTTCTGATCCTCGTTTTAATTAAAGACACGAATTCTTTTAAGACTAAATCCCCAACATCATGTCCGTAAGTATCGTTTACTTGCTTAAAATGATCGATATCAAACATAATCAAAGAAAAAGAAGTTTGATAGCGCTGGCTGCGCTTCATTTCCTTTTCCAAAAGCTGTGTAAAATACCGACGATTATAAATACTCGTTAAGACATCCGTCATGGCCAGTGCTTCTAATTCAGCTTCAAGTTTTTTACGTTTGCTAATATCTATGTTTATCCCACAGAGCCGCAACGGTTTACCTTGAGCATCCCATTCGATTATTTTCCCTCTAGCCAAGGTGTAAATCCAATCACCAGACTTATGCCGGATCCGGTATTCCGCTTCATAAAACAAAGCATGTCCCTGCATATGTTTATCTAAGGCCGCCTGCATTCCCGGTAGATCTGCCGGATGGATCAGTTTATACAGGGATCCAATATATCTAAAAAATTCCCCCTCATAATAACCAATCATTTGGTACAAACGATCACTTAATAAAATGACACCGGTTTGATAATTCCAGTCCCAGACCGCTAGATCCCCTCCCAACAAGGCTAATTCCAACCGTTCTTTGCTCCCTTGTAAAGCGATTTCGGCTTTAACGCGCTTGGAAATATCCCGGGAGATCCCGAAAAGGACCGGTTGACTATTCCACACCCCGTGCGTTACCCGAGTTTCAACCGGTATTAAACTCCCCCTTTTCGTCTGGAGGGGAATCGTACAAACATCGCTTTCACCTTGCAGGATTTCCGTCATAACCGACATTACCTGCTCCTTCTGCGCGGAGGGGTGTACATGAACCACGGACATCCCAAGCAATTCTTCTTCTTGATAACCCAGGCGCTTTTCCACAACCTTATTAATCTGCTGAATACAACCGTTCATATCCAGTACGAACAGAAAATCATTTATTGAATTAAATAAAGCTTGCAGATTTTCCCGACTTTCCCGCAAAGCTGTTTCTGAAAAGATACGGGTCAGGGTACTGCCAATCTTCATTGCAATCGTTTCCAGCATATCTTTCATTGCATCCGTAAATTCGCCTTCCTTGTGGGAAGCTACACTGAGCATAGCAATAAATTGATCTTCGTAGATAACCGGTATCCGACCAAAAAATTTTATGCCTTCATTTTCTTGTTCTTGCATTCTATTTATGAACGCCGGGAGTCCTCTATATTCACTATAATAAGGCTTGCCCGATCTAGCTATTTGCGCTTGCGGACCGTCTGCTTCATAAGTAGATATCGCCTCCACCAGCCACGCGGGTGCCCCACGATGCACCCTTAAATTTAAAATTCCCGTTTGGGGATCGACCAGATAAATCGCGCCGCTATCAATATTCTCAATCTTTAAGACGGTGTCGATAATATAGGCTAAAGCCTCATCCACCATACTACAAGAGCTGAGCGCCAAACTTAAATCACGTTGCATATGTAAGAATTCTTCGGCTTGTCTACTTTTGGTAATGTCATTCACAAAAACAATGACCTGTTTTTGTGAATTTACGCCTATTGTGGTAAAAACTGAGGCGGTAAACCATCGGTTGTCACCGGGATAAGGCGATTGATAATCCACGGTTATTTTATCCTTCTTTTCAATTGCCCATTTTATAGCGGTTTTAAATTTACTGGCCAATTGGGCATCAAAACATTCATCAATCGTTTTATTGATTAGTACATCCTTATTAACAAAGAGCATCCCGTTATTGACCGTCCATACGTTTAAAAAAGTATAATTAACGTCTAGTTCAAAAACAATATCATTTATGGTAGCCATTAGGTTTCCGCATTCTTCAGTCAGTTCCACTAATATTCCACTCCCTATTACCCACTATATGGTTAGAATAGCAGTTAGTAAGAAATTTAACAAGATTTTATTCCATGTTGAAAGTGGAAGATGCTGATTCCGAAGGCGAAACCTGCTTCGCTTAGCGCGCCTGACCGGGAGAGAGGAATATACCCATCGAGCCGAAACCCTTTTCTTTAATCCAATTGGTTAAAGATGTTAAATCTAATTTGATTATCCTTTGCTTCTTTGTTATAATGATGGCTGTAACTGTATTAAACATGATATAAAACATGTTTTACACAGACGATAAGTAGACGATAAAAGGGAAATAGCATCGTGTTAACCCTGCACGTGCTTTGAAACGTGGCTTTATTGATTATGTGGGAAAAAATAATTTCAACGGTTTTTAAGAGATAAATCGTAAGTACAGGCTTGGATTAAAGTGTTTCTAAACGCCCTGAAAATATAACTCGCCCCCCACAGACAACTACACGTCTACACGTATGGACTGATGTAAAACCTTACACAGTCCATATCTTTTTCCTTTTCTAAAATCTCAAATCCAAGACAATTTATCCAGGAGTTGCATTATTGAATAATTATCCTAATGCTTCGCCTGTTTATCTGCATGTTTATCTTTTAATTTATCCAGATAATATATTTTAGGAGGCAGCGGGATAATGGGTGGTATACAAGAAAAACTTTTAATCTTTATTTTAGTCATGTACTTAGCTGGCGCCGTTCTTCCACTCTTGTTCAAAAACAGCCCCAAACAGTCATTATTATGGGCGTGTTCATTTGGAGCCGTTGCTGGTGCTGTCGGGTTAGGGCTAGGCATTCAAGGCTTGCTTTCACCAGAACCTTTTGGGATAAGTTTAGGCTACATATTACCCGAAATTAATTTTCAAATAGCGGTTGATCGCTTAAGCGGCTTTTTCCTCGCCACAATCTGTCTTATTACTTCTTTAGTGAGTTTTTATTCCTTAGATTATATGAAAATTTACCACCGCGAAAATATTGCCTGGTGGGGTTTTTGTTACAACTTATTTTGCCTTTCTATGGTCCTAGTGGTGACCGTTACCAATACAATCGTTTTTCTTTTGTTTTGGGAGCTTATGACAATCTCCTCTTATTTTCTGGTTACTTTTAAATACCGACGTCAACAGGTGCGAAAAGCTGGTTTTAGTTATATAGTGATGACCCACTTGGGTACCGTTTTTATTGCCAGTGCTTTCTTTATCCTATTAAGTGGAGCGGACGGATGGAGTTTTTCAGCCCTATCTAATAACAGCGCAGCTCTATCCGGCACCACCAAAAGTTTAGTCTTTATTTGTGCTCTGATTGGCTTTGGCACCAAAGCCGGGGTAGTTCCCCTGCATCTTTGGTTACCTTTAGCTCACCCGGCCGCACCTAGTAATGTCTCCGCTGTAATGAGTGGAGTAATGCTGAAAACAGCAATCTACGGCATGATCCGCCTAGTCATTGATATTCTTGGTCCTGGTCCGGTATGGTGGGGTGGTTTGGTCCTAACCGTCGGAATCATATCCGCCCTTATCGGCGTTATTTACGCTCTGATGGAACATGATCTAAAACGTCTCCTAGCTTTTCATAGTGTAGAAAATATCGGAATTATCCTAATGGGTCTCGGTGCCAGCCTTATTTTTTATGCCTGGTCCATGCCCATAGCGGCTGCCCTCGCTTTAGCGGCTAGTATATTCCACGTACTTAACCATGCCGTGTTTAAAAGTTTATTGTTTTTAAGTACCGGCGCCATTTACTACACAACGTACACTAAAGATATTGAACAATTAGGGGGCTTAATGAAAAAAATGCCACATACGGCTTTACTTTTTTTGGTGGGTGCCATTTCTATTTCAGCCATTCCGCCCTTTAACGGCTTTGCCAGTGAATATCAAATCTACCAGTCGTTATTAAATATTTCTTACTTAAAAGTGTCTGGTTACTGGAGTGCCGTTGGTATCCTAGCTGGAGCCGCTCTTGCCCTAACTGGTGCTTTAGCTGCCGCCTGTTTTGTTAAAGCCTTTGGGGTTACGTTTTTGGCCTTGCCCAGAACGAAAAGAGCCGCCAGGGCTAAAGAAGTTCCCTGGAGAATGCGGTTAAGTATGGCTCCCCTTGGAATTTTATGTCTAATCCTTGGCGTGGTGCCTGGGATGGCGTTAAATTGTTTTGGTAGGATTACCAGTCAACTAGTTCCCGGAACCATCTTTCCTAGGGTTAGTACCTTTAACTTAAACTTAGCCCTTTTACTGGTGGTGGTCATCGTAGGCTTATTCAGTGTAAGCAAGCTCTTAGGTAGTCAAAAGGTTAGAAAGAGTGAAACCTGGGGTTGCGGTATTAAACTGGATGCCTCCATGGAATATACTGCTGCCTCCTATTCGCAACCGATTAGGCATGTTTACCGCTTTCTCTTGCAACCTGAACGAAAGATCAAAGAAAAATACCATCTTCTCCCTTACTTTAATTACCAGGTCTTTTTTGAGGAACCTATTCGATCGGTGATAAGAGATTACTTATATAACCCTTTGCGGAGAATCACAATTGAAACCTCTAAAAAGTGGCGTTTTATCCAAAGCGGAAACATTAACCTGTATCTAGGGTATATTTTTGTAACCCTTATAGTTCTACTGCTGTGGGCCAGATAGAGGATAGGAGAGGCGAATAAAATGACGGAAAAAATATTAATAACCGGTGGACAAATCATTTTTTTACTGGTCATCGCTCCATTAATTAACGGTATCATCAAAAAGGCAAAAGCATGGACCCAGTGTCGACGCGGGCCCTGTATTTGGCAGCCCTACTTTGACCTTATGAAATTTTTACAAAGAGAACCGGTGGTATCCGTAAATACCACCTGGTTAACCCAATTAACCCCCTATATATGTTTAGGCGCCTACTTAACAGCCGGCAGTCTTATTCCTTTGTGGGATTACCCTAGTCTTGGTTTTGGTGATCTAATCGCTTTAACCTATCTTTTGGTCTTAGCCCGTTTTTTCCTAGCTTTAGCTGGTTTAGAACCGGCCAGCGCCTTTGGCGGTATGGGCTCCAGCCGGGAAATGATGATCTCCTCTTTGGTAGAACCAGTAATGGTCGTAGGGCTCTTTAGCCTGGTATTAGCAGCTGGAACTACAGATCTTAAGGGACTTCTAGGTGCCGGTCAAAATCCGGCCGGCCTTTTAGCCTTCATTGGCCTAATGATCGTAACGGTGGCTGAAACCGGACGCATACCGGTAGATAACCCAGATACTCATTTAGAATTAACCATGGTCCATGAGGCAATGCTGATTGAGTATGGCGGCCAACCTTTAGGTTTACTTCATTTAGCCGCCATGGTAAAACAGGCCCTTTTGCTTATCTTAATCGTTCATCTATTTTGGCCTCAACCGTTAGGCATGCCAATACCTCTAGCCTTAGGGGGGCTGGTAGTTAAGCTAATGGCCTTAGGGTTAATATTAGCCATGATCGAAAGTATATTGGCTAAAATGAGGCTGTTTAAACTGCCTAAACTACTAGCCGGGGGAGCTGCCTTCTGTCTGTTAGCTGTATTAAGTAATAGTTTGATATAGGAGGTCGTGTCCTTGATTGACTTTTTGGGGTTTGTTTTTCTCATCGCTGGCTTATTAATGCTGGCTGGTAGAATAACTCACAATAATATAACCCTACTTGCTATTCAGTCCCTGGCCCTAAGTACTCTAGCCTTCTACCTAGGACTTTCGGGCGGAGAAATCGTTTGGCACATGGTGATCGTAGGGGTACTAACCTTGGTGGTAAAGGTAATTGTTCTTCCTAGGGTACTTTACCAACTAGTAAATAAAATGGCCATACATCGTGAAGTATCCCTATCGGTGGGACTAGTTCCTTCTATATTAATGGGGGTATTACTGGTTGGGTTGACCTACTTCTATGTAGTACCGATCCTACTTAAGGGAATTCCCGTAGAAAACCAACTCCTTTCAGTGGCCTTGTCTACGGTTCTCCTAGGTTGTTTTTCTACGGGAATTCCCTTAAGTAGGATCGGTACTACATAG
>JAAYQE010000113.1 GCA_012519455.1 Syntrophomonadaceae bacterium | reverse complement strand
TCGGTCGCTGCTGCAGTGAAGGATCACCGCTTAATACCGTAAAAAAAGAACAACCGGCTACCAACCCGGAGAGCAGGCGCATCGTAGTGCCTGAATTACCACAATCTAAGACCCTTTCCGGTTCCCTTAGACCCTTCCATCCCCTGCCGTGTACCTGCAAGACTGTTCCCTGCCTCTCCACAGTAACGCTAAGCTCTTGTACGCAACGCAAGGTGGAGAAAGTGTCTGCAGCTGGTAAAAAATTATGAATCGTACTCCGTCCCGGGGCTAAAGCACTCAAGATGACCGCACGGTGAGAAATTGATTTATCCGCTGGCACCCGTAGTTCACCTTGCAAGGGTTGACCACTCTGAATATTAATAACCATCCCATGCTCACCTCAATAATCAAAATATCTCGACAACATAAGGGTATACCCAAATCTTTATTTTTAGTAATACTATTTCCGATTTAAACTTAAGTAGTCAACACCAGGCCCAGGGTAATCAAAATATGTATCACAAAAAAACGGGTGCTCATTCTTTCGATTTTCCAGTTTAGTAATTCTGGCCCCCACTCTCGATGACCAGTTATGCCTTGAATAAGGGGAATCATTTTAAAGCCGTGCCAGAATTCGAAAACTATAAACAGGCCGGTTAGCAAGCGGTAATAAATAATATTAATCGAAATTAAAGATAAAATAAAATACCCACCTTCTAAAATAAACGACAACCCTACCACAATGTACACCGATAATCTAGCAGTTTTTTCTGGTCCCTCTATATCAGTCAAAGCCAATCCTTCCATTAACATTTCCTCAAACTTTTCAGGTCGTCCCCTTATAATTTGGATAAAATAGTATAAATAAAAAGTTAGTATAATCAAGGCAAGGATGAACAACCAGGCCTTTACCCACATTAATAAAAACACCTCTTTTTCTTTAATATTCATGTTTACCGTCATGCTTACCGTAGCAAAAATTAAATCTCTAAACAGAAAAGTTATTCGGCAAGCGCATAGTAATTCCTGCATAACCAAAGAAAACGTCCCTGAAAAGGACGTTCCTAGACCCCAGATAAATCAGCTGAAACCACTAGTTTAAGTTAGGGAAACTCTTGCTTATGCATTTTATCCCGGATAGATTGATACTGTTCTGGTTCAATTATCCTTTCATCAAACCGCAAAGCAGCGACACGGAAACCATGTTTTAGGGCCAGTTGATAAATTTCCATGATTTTTTCCGGCTGATATTCCCGACCTAAACTAAAGTTTTCAAAACGACGTTCTAAAGCGAGAATCATAGTTTCAGCCATACACGCATAGGTCATGCGCGGGGGAAAGCCGTAATTCAAACCAAAATCTACTTTCCCAGGCACCTCCAGAATCCCTCCATCGAATACCAAAACATCCTCCCGTTCCCGTGCCACTCTTTTAGAGGTATCACGGGGCCGAGCAATATCACACACAATGGCCCCGGGCTTTAGGTGTTCTGGTTGGATTAACACTTCGGCCGCACTAGAAGTAGCTAAAATAATATCCGCCTGACGGACCGCTTTACTTACATTGGTTAAACAGTCCACACTTACCGTTTCCCCGTACTCACTACGTATTCTTTGGGCCGCAGCTTCCAGACGCGCCTCATTGCGGGCCACTAAGGCTAGATGATGAACATCATTGGCTAAGATATGGGAAACCGCGGTCCCGATTGAACCGGTGGCTCCGATAATGGCCACCTGCGCCTTTTTAAGTTCTATTCCTAACGCTTGCGCTGCTTGCCGGGTACCGGCAATGGCCGTAGCCGCCGTCAAACTATTACCCGTCGTTACGGCTAGGTTTAAATTTTGCGCGATGGTGATCCCGGCATCTCCCACCACAGAAGTAAAGGCCCCCAGACCCAAAATACGCGCTCCTAGCTTTTCTGCTTTTTTCCCGGCCTCAATAATTCGATTTAAGACGAAGCTTAAGGGCAGTTCCACCATTTGTCGTGCCGTTAACATCACCGCCACAAAACTGCCCTTAGTATTTCCATAGGCCGATTCTACTCCCCGGATTTCAGAAACTAATAAAGGCGGTAGTTTAGTCAAAACCCGACTAATAAACGGAGGAGGTAAATAGCGGGCAAAACCAAACTTACGCGCTACATCTTCCAAAGTTAAGGGATGAATTAAAAAAGCAAATTCATTCATACAATCAACCCATTCTACTATTTATTAAATTTCTTGCCTAACGCCGAAGCAGACCCTTAACCGCAGAACGGGCCCCTTTCCAAGCGAGAGAAGCCAGACCTTGATTTTCAAAAACCTGCTCGAGCGAAGCGATTACATAGTCAATTTCTGAACGTTCGATAATTAACGGTGGTTCAATCCGAATTACGTTCGGATTATTCAAGGTATAGGCCGTAATAATGCCGTATTCCGTTAACAACTGACCAGCTACAAAGGAAGCCAAGTATTCCTGAGATAACTTATTAAGCGCCCCTCCGGTCAAAGCATTAAACCAGGTTGCCTCCGGAGAAGCAAACTCAATACCGATTAACAAACCACGGCCGCGCACTTCGGATAGGACCGGGTACTTCTGTGCCATTTCCTGCAACCGTTGCAAGAAATACGTTCCGTTTTCCTTGGCCCGCTCGGCTAAGCGCTCGTCTAGCAGCAACTGGATCGCGGTCATGGCTACAGCTGCGGCCAGCGTGTTACCGCCGAAAGTAGAAGTATGTAAGGTAGCCCGTTCAAATTTACCATAACCGGCATTCCAGATTTCATCCGTGGTAATATAAGCGGCGATGGGCATAACCCCTCCTCCCAAGGACTTCCCCAGACATAGGATATCAGGCACCACAGCTTCCTTTTCACAGGCGAAATTAGTACCGGTACGTCCCAAACCGGTCTGGATCTCATCTAAGATCAACAGGGCTCCATACTGCTTACAAAGCGCCTTCACGCTGGTCAGGTACCCAGGTGGAGGTACCTGTACGCCCCCTTCTCCTTGAATCGGTTCCAGAATAACCGCCGCTACCTCCTTAGCCTTTAACCGGATTTCCAATAGTTCAAGATCCCCATAAGGAACGGCCTCCATTCCCGGCAGTAAAGGGGCAAAAGGCGCCTGATACCGGGTGCGCCCGGTTACCGAAAGTGCACCTAAAGTTTTACCGTGAAAAGAGTTTTCGGCATAAATAATGCCGGGCTTCCCGGTAGCTATCCGGGCTAGTTTTAAAGCTCCTTCCACGGCCTCAGCCCCGCTATTACCAAAAAAGGAACGGTTTAATTGTCCTGGGGTAATTTGCGCTAAATTCGCGGCTAACAAACTGGCCACTACCCCCATCGAGGCCTGCAGTAGATTGGGGAAATTTTGTACCTGTTGCATGGCCTGAAAGAATTCTGGTCGGTTATGACCAAAATTCATAGCACCATAGGCTCCCAGCAAATCTAGATAGCGGCGGCCTGCCTCATCCCAAACGTACATCCCTTCCGCCCGTACATATTTCCGTTCAAAACCAATCAAGCGAAGCATTTGATAAAGCTGCGGGTTTATATGCTGACGATACAGGCTCGACAGTTGCTCTAAAGAAAGCTGAACGGCATCCTCTAGACGATACCACCTTTGATTACCCGTCAGTTTAGGCAAAAACCTTCCCCCCTATTGTGCACAACAATGTACACACTCGTCTATGTATAGATTATACATAAAAAGGATATGACTATGCAAGGTAAATATTTACAAACGAATGAGGAACCCTCTTCGGTGGGCACACTAGTCATAAATAATTTTAAAAAAAGGAGGAAATTCTTATTAATACTAACTTCTCCTTTGCAAATCTCACCGAGCAAGAGATCCTACAAATTCAGGAGTTGGAAGAAAAATTACACAACCAGTACTACCTGCTTGCTTATCCGAAAAATAATAATTACTAACCATAATAGATACTGAGGTGAAATATGATGCCGGAAAGATTAAACCAGTTTCTTACAGCCAACAATTTAACCTGGACCAGTTACCCTCTCCGAGAAAACTATCCCACATTAAAAGAGGGAGAACGAGCGGTACTTGGATATTTTCCCGGCCGTACTGAGGCCAGCCAGGCCTTTGAAAAAATAAAAGCTATGGGTTTTGAAATAGCCCAGCTAGAACC
Organism: Syntrophomonadaceae bacterium; assembly: GCA_012519455.1. Lineage (GTDB taxonomy): Bacteria > Bacillota > Ch66 > Ch66 > Ch109 > JAAYQE01. The sequence goes on along the minus strand of JAAYQE010000113.1, from coordinate 5,626 downwards.
GGTTAAACGCAATGGACTAAGGCATAACCTGGAAGACGACCATCCGTCTTTCTCTGAATATCGAATGGTCGGTGATTATCCCTTTATGGTTACCGTAGTAACCGAGAATGAACGAGCCCCTGAGGTGACCCGCGTTATGGAAGATAACGGTGGGTATGTATAATGCCCTTACCTTAAAAAAGAAAGGTAGGTTGATTCCTTATGTCTCGCCTTCATTTTAAAGCCCAAATCAGTATCAGCCTAAGTATTTTTTTACTTATGACTATGTTTAGCCTGAGCGGTTGTGTTCCCCCACCGCAACCTAAACCGAAAGTAGATACCGGTATTCCGACCATTCCCGCTCCCATAAATAAAGGAGCCGGCGTTGAACCGGAACTTCTGGTTTACCTGGCGGATAAAGAGAAAGTGCAAAGCATGCACATGGAGGAATACATCCAGGGAGTGGTGGCCGGAGAAATGGCTCCGGACTGGCCCGATAACGCCCTAGCGGCTCAAGCCATACTAGCCCGTACCTTTACGTTACAAAAAATTGCCGAGAAAAATAAATTGGAAAACCGAAATGCACATGCCTCAACAAACGAAAAAGAATTTCAGGCCTATAATGCTAGCAAAATAAACGACCGCATCAAACGGGCGGTTGAGAACACCCGGGGCAAAGTGTTAATCTATCAGGGAAATTATATTCGCGCCTGGTTTCATGCCTACAGCGGAGGTAAAACCGCAACTGCAGAGGAAGGGCTAGACTTTACTCAGGCTCCTACCCCTTATATCCAGCCGGTCGATGATTCTGGTTTTGATGCTTGGATTCCAGAGGAAGTCCGTACCTGGACGGCTAGCTTCCGGCTTAATCAAATTCGTAATGCCGTAAAAGAAGCTACCGCCCAAGACCCGGGACCAGTAACCCAAATAAGTATTATACAACGTTCCCCCTCGGGAAGAGCTAATGTCTTACGGGTCAATAATATAGAAGTCAAAGGCAATGCTTTTCGCCTCGCCTTGGATAGTACGGTACTAAAGTCCACCCTTCTTTCGGAGATCAAAATATCCGATGGTAAAGCTATTTTCAAAGGAAAAGGATACGGTCATGGGGTAGGTATGTCGCAATGGGGAGCGCGGGTGATGGCCGAACAAGGCAAGAGTCCCGATCAAATTGCGCTAAATTACTTCCGCAATTGTCAGATTGTTAAACTTTGGTAAAGATAGGACGATACGATTATGCTTAAACCAAACCTAAATCATGGTTTATATTCCGGTTGCCCTCTTTGTAATAGTCTAATTAATCTAGCCCAATTATGTCCTACCTGTCATCGGGCCCTAGTCGATGGGGGCCGGGTAGAAGACTACCTGAGCCCCTATGCCCCCTATGAAGAGGCGGGAAAAAATGGGGCGGACCCCACCATGCAAACCGAGTTAGCTGAAAATTGGAATTGCACCCATTTAATCTATTGTCCCTCTTGTGGTCAAGATTGGCGCGTTGATATTAGCTAAGCCGCGGAGTTTATGCTTATGATGGTAATGGTGGTAATGAAACAAGGGGCAGGTCCTCTATCGCCTCATTTAGCTGGGTATAAAAGGCAATATAATCGCCTTCTTGTAATACGTAATCACCCGAACGAATCTCCCCATTTACTAGGGCCAAATGGTTTAATTCGTCCGGTACCCCCATCCGTTCTCCTAACTGAAATAATAAAGTACCTGCTTCAACTTCCAGCTCAGTACTATAGGAACTTGGAACGTCAACTAATAAAGAGGTCACGATTTCGACTTGAACCCGCACCGGTTACCTCTCCTCTCAGGGGAAATACGTTCTTCCCCTTTACCTTTCTTCAATCTAGGCTTAAATCTAGTATTCGATATTATCATCCTTTTCATGCTTTTAGTGACCGCCATACCTACGCAGAAAATAAAATAGTTAAGTTAAACCGATAAATCCCTGCTGCCTTAAGGCCTCGTACAAAACTACGGCCACGGCATTGGCTAGATTAAGGGACCGTGCCTCTTGACGCATGGGAATTCGTAAACACCGTTCTGCATTAGCAGCCAATAATTCAGCGGGTAATCCTTTCGTTTCCTTACCAAAAACCAGCAAACTATCCGAGGCATAATTAAAGGTAGTATGCGAATGGCCTCCCTTGGTCGTTGCATAATAAAATTGATCCTGAGGGTAAAGTGCAAGCATTTCTGAAAAACTATCGTGATAACGAATATCTACCAAATGCCAGTAATCCAGCCCGGCCCTTTTCAAGTAGCGGTCCTCCGTAGAAAACCCCAGCGGTCGAACTAAATGTAATACTGATCCGGTGGCAGCACAAGTACGGGCTATGTTTCCCGTGTTATAGGGGATTTCTGGTTCAACCAGAACAATGTGCATAAACATCCCTTCTCTATTTTTTATGTCTAGAATACCTGTCTTTATCTTGGGCGGATCATGAATAATCATAGAGCATTTGTATCTAGTACGGCTCGCCAAAGCGTATCGGAGCAAAAAGAGCGCAGCTGGATCTCCCCATAATTAAGCGCTTCCCTAAAAGGATTATCCGTACGTTCCGATTCAAACTGTACCAGTTCCTGCAGCATGCGTTCATAACCACCCTGGAGGGTAGCCCCATGCTTTTGCGGCAAATATCCTTCCTGTTTAGCGAGGCGATAGAATTCCCCAATACCCGCAGCAACCACCGCATAAACGATATTCTGCGCCGCATCGGTCATTGGCGTACAAATATATAAGCGACAGATCAAGGTACGATACGGATATACCGTACACAAGCCTTCTTGTAAAAAAATACAAGGAGAAGAACGTAAACGCGGTAAACCTTGGGCTAAAAGTTCGGGATCAAAATATTGCTGTAAAAATTCGGCCGGTGATAAGCCTAAATAGGCCTGTAACCAACGAAAAGATATGATATCCGGCAGAACAAAACATTCCCGACAACAATTTACCGCACAACCTTTACAAGCCCCCCGTTTTTGTTCTAAATAGGCTTTAAAAATTTGTTCATCGTCGCACCACGGCTGGATCGCTTCGATTAGATCTTGGACCGTAGCCTGTTGGTTACGTACTACTAGATCTAAACCCCAAACCCCTTCAATATCCCGGGGAAAAAATTCTACTTTCATCCCGTCTAGCCTTTCCTTGAAGTTGTTAAATCGCCTTCTCGTAACGTTGCCCCTCTCATCCTAAACTGATAATAAGAGCGAAGGGACTTGACGCAAGCTACTCACCTGCCAAGTACAAACCGGAGACTCCTCCTTATGCCCCGGGTTAAACCAGATAGTTTTCATCCGGGCCTTCCGAGCCCCAGCTATATCGGTAAGTGGATCATCACCAATATGCACCGACACTTCAGCCGAAAGTCCTAATCGTTCCAAAGTACGCTGAAAAATCTGCGTATTAGGTTTTGCGATTAATTCTTCGTCTGAAAAAGTTTGAACCTTGAAAAAATGAGCCAGATGAAATTTTTTTATTAACGGTCGTAAAATCCGTCCTGGGGTAGTCCCGGTATTACAAATCAAACCAATTTGAAAATGAGGCGCGAGCTCCGCTAGTACCTCCTGGGCCCCATCTACCAGCTTGGGGGGAGCATCCAGGACTGCTCCGGTATAAGTAGTAAAGACCTCGGAAAAACAAGGATCAGATGCGGGCACCTTCAAGATACGTAAAAGTTCCCGAACTTGCTCTTCAGGCGTAAAATCAAGCCCTTGCTGATACTGGCGGTCCCGAACAATTTCATAAACCGTAAAAGCCCGGTCCGCAATCTCTGCTTGCGGATAATGGTGACCGGCTTTTTGAAGGACTTTCTGGATCCGTTTTACTCTCTCCTTAAATACCTGCTCCAGATCCTCTACATAGATTAGCGTATTCCAACAATCAAACGTTACGCCCTGAATCATGAACAAAACTCCCTACCCTAGTTAGTATTTTAACCCTAAGAAACATCATCGGTTACCTCTCGATCGCTTATGGTAAAATAAGCGTATTGACGATTAGTGTCTTAAGGAGGCCAAACCTATAAATGAACAGTGAAAAATGGGTTCGTACACGACTACGCCGGGCTATTCAAGATTTTAACCTTATCGAACCGGGCGACCGCATTGCGATCGGTGTGTCCGGCGGAAAGGATAGTATGGCCTTACTTTATCTCCTGGCTAATTTAAAGTATTATCGTGGTTTTCACTTTTCTTTAGTACCTATTCATCTTGTCCTGGGCTGGGAAAGTCTCGGACTAACCAACCCGAATCTAGAAGTCTTAAAAACATCCTGTTCCTCCCTTTCGCTGCCACTGCACGTGGAAACCACCCAAATCGCGGAAATCGTTTTCCAGGCCCGACAGGAAACCCACCCCTGTTCCCTCTGTGCTAAAATGCGCCGCGGTGCCCTACATAATGCAGCTGTAAATTTAGGCTGCAACAAAGTAGCCCTGGGACATCATGCCGATGATGTCATTGAAACCCTGTTTCTCAATTTATTCTACACCGGCCAGCTAGCTACCTTCTCTCCCCGAACTTATTTGAGTAAAAAAAACTTGGTTCTCATCCGGCCCCTAGTTTACTTGCCCGAAAAAGCCCTGACCGATCTAGCTAGGACGCATTCCTTGCCTACGCTGCACAATCCCTGTCCGGCTAGTGGACGGACTAAACGGCAAGAAGTGAAACATATCGTGCATTTACTGGAAGCTTATTACCCCGATATTCGGGACAAAGTACTGACTGCACTAGGCAACCGTTCTCTAGATGGAATCTGGATCCGGAACTAGAAAAGAGAGAAACACCAAGCCGTAACCCAGGCTATGCTTCCTCCACCAAGTGAACTCAATAAATTTACTAAATCGTTACCCATCCAACGCCAACCCCCGGCCCTAATAGTAGTTCGCTGACAATGCCTGAGTTTCTCCGTAAGCTTCCCGCAAACCCGGCAACGGTAACGGGACTGAACCGTAGCTCCCAGCCAGCTGTCTATTAAACAACCAGCCACTCCACCCAACAGACCTAATAATAACAACGATCCGATCGGCAAACCGGGATTCTTTAGGAAAACCTGGACCCCTTCACCTACCAGGCCAATGAACAAAGCCCCTCCGGCCCCAGCCGCCGTACCTAGGAGAGATATTCCCCCGGAGGTACCGGCCGGTACAATGCAACCAGACCGAATAGAGCGGGTCTTCCCCTGACTGAAAACCCCTAATTCCGTAGCCCATGTATCAGCGTTTGCCGTGGCCATCATGCCCATAAAAAAAAGGAAAGCACCCGGCAATAAGGTTGAACTAGCCCCTAAGACCGCTAAAACGGCACTGGGCCCCCCATTTACCATTACCTGCATAAAATCTCTCCGGCCGGTTTTGGCAAAATCACGCGCAATGGCCCCTTTAGCTTCCCGTCGGTAAAAGGACCAAGCACTAGAGGAAACAAAAAAGGCGGCTAATACGGTAAACCAAATCCATCCACCCCAGCCGGCAATGAGCGTTCCCACGATTATCGCGGCCAGGGTCCCGCTACCGGTAAGTGCCTGTTTGTAATAAGCGAGCACTGCCCCCAGCAGGCTGACGGTAAAACCCCACACTAGCACCGGCTCCCCCCCTTTCTACTAATTTTTACCGGGTAACCGTGGGTATGATTTCACGCCCATAAC
>JAAYQE010000112.1 GCA_012519455.1 Syntrophomonadaceae bacterium | reverse complement strand
GATTTTGATCAGCAATGGCTCCCAGGTTAAACCGGCGTCTTTACTCCGGTACAAGACATGGTTATTACTTCTTTGTTCCTCCTCTAATACGGCAAAGGCCAGTCCATCTTGTTCCACCTTAGGTGATAAGTGAAGGCTTTTTATGGTACCCTTATTTTGCAGTACCAAGGAAAGATCATTTTCCGCTGCCCAAGCCTCTACACCCGGTTGCACCGCTATAAAAACCAACAACATTACCACTAAAATTGAACACCGTAAAAAATACTGGTTAAACAGTGTTTATCCCTCCTTCTATGCCTTATTATTTATTCACAACCAACAAACTTCGACAAACTTCGGGTGGTGCCAGGCACCTTTTGGGATTATTTAACTTTTACCCCATACACAACCCCGGTAGATGCAGCAATATTAGACTTAATGGAAATCCGATCACCAGTTTTAATTTCCTTATTCCCTACCGTAATATTCGTCTCGGTAATTACAGCAGGGGTTTGAATGGTAACAATTAAATCGTATTTTTCCGGTACCTCCGCTAAAACAATGCGGCCATCGTGCGTGGCCACCGGTTCCCGGAAAGGTAGGGGTTGCGTACTCACCACGGTACCTAATTCAATATTCGTCTGTAACTCCCTAACTTTTTGGCCTTCTTTAAAACCTTCTATAGTGGGGGTACGTATTTTCTCCAGCAGGACTTGAAATTCAATCGTTCCGTTCTGGGCTTGCAAGACCTGATTTACGAAAAAGAATTTATAGAGGCCGGCCGCGATAAGAGCTAAAAGAATGGTCATAATCAGCAGGTCTACCAGATTAAATCGAAGTTTACGCTTAATTTCCGCCATTTTCATTAAGTCCTTTCTAAACGGTACATTTTTTCTAGAACCAGGATTATCCCTACGATGAACCAAAATAAAATTCCCAGCTTGTAATACCAAAGAAAATAATCAATGACCGAATGGGCCAGAAATCCGATCCCCGCGCCCATTACCCCGGCATTAAGGCTACGCATAAAATCCGAAGCGGAAGTACGCAATTGGCAGCCCAAACGAAATACCCGCCAAATAAGCCATAGGAAAACGGTCAGCCCCAGTATACCAAATTCGCTCATTAACTGTAAATAAAGGTTGTGGGCATGCGGTACATAATTAGCATTAATCATGTGGGTCGCATAAACCCGTCCAAAAGCCCGGCGACCCAAGCCCACACCGGTTATCCAGTAATCGCGAAGCAAAGAAAGGGTAGAATTCCAGGTGTCGAGTCGATAAGCATTCGAGCTATCTTGCACCGAGGTAATGGTGGAGAGCCGACTCGCGATTTTCGCGGGACTAAAGGCATATAGCGCCCCCGCAGCCACGGGAAGCCAGGTAAACAGCCGCTGTCGGTTTTGAAAATAAGCAAAGACTAGTAAAGCAGCGATCATCGCCAACCAGCCTCCGCGGGAAAAAGTTAACAGGAGACAAAAGATACCCACCAGTGCCGTCAGGCCCAGTAACAGCTTGCGCCACCAGATTCGGGTAGCCAGCAGTGCGCCCAGGGAAAGCGGGGTTAATAAAACCAAGTATTGGGCTAGCAAATTAGGGTTTTCAAACACGGCGTAAGCCCGGTTTTTGATTTCCTGAGTTTGCGAGGGATCTACCCACTGCACATTCAGGTATTCCATGCCGGGCCCGTGGTAATACTGATAAATGGCATAACCGGCCGTTGCTAACCCAGCCAGGGCCAGGCAGAGCATGAAGTTATCCAGTTTTTGGGGTTGATTTAGTACACAAACCATCAGAAACAAAAAAATAATCCCGGTAAGCGGAATAAACAACTCACTGACACTGGTCCAAAAAGTAACCGAAGTTAGCGTGGCCCCAAAAGCGATTAAAATAAAAATTAAAATCGGTATCCAGGTCGGAGAAAAGTAAAAATCAAAGCGCCTCCCGCGCCAGCGTTGGATAAACAGAGAAACCAGAGTCAGTAAAGATAGTAATAACAGCGCTTTAAACGGGAGAAAAGGCAACAGCAGCGCTGCCGCGTAAACCCCGATCTCCACTCGGTACAAAATGGTCACCGCTAAAAGAAAAGCGAGCATAGCCGGGAGGGCTGTTTTCCAGGGCAAAAGGACCCAGGGAACGAGACTGCCCAAGAGGAGCATTATCCCCAGCAGGACAAAATAGACCCGACCTAATGAAGCCGTTTGGGTCGCGGCCTTTTGGTCGAAGAGCAGTCCGGCTTTTTGCAGCAAGCCCTGCAGTCCTGCATAAATCCCGCTTTCCTTAACCAGATCCCGAGACAAAAGATGACCGGTGCGACTTTCCTGGTACGCTTGACTAAATCGCTCCCGAATCGCGCCCGTACGGCTGGTTTTCCAGGTGTTTGCCACTCGGTAATCAATTTTGGCCAGGGTTTGCCGGCCAAGATTAATCAGGTAACTGTCCTCAAATTGTTTGGCCATATTCATCCTCATCTGTAAATAATCTGTGTAAATAAAAGGTAAATAATCGACTAAATACTTAAAAGACTAAATATAAAGATTTTTTAATCGTGTACATGTTTTTCCCACAGGTGTTCTATTTCCTTAATCCGTGATGACCAGGAATGTTTTTCCACCACCGCCTGCTGCCGTTGCGCCTGTGGAGTTCCGTGCTGGGTAAGCGCAGCTTCTATCTGGCCCGCAAATTCAGCCGGGTTACGGGCTACATAGACCAGTTCTCGGAAATCTTCTACGGCCGGGAGGGCTGTACTGACTACCGGTTTCCCGGTAGATAAATATTCGTACAACTTTAAGGGATCCGAAGCGCGCGAGTGTTCCGCCTCGGTCCGCGGCAGCAGCAGTACCGAAGCTGCCTGCATATAAGAGGGAATCAAAGCGTACGGTTTACTTTTCAACCAGTACACATTAGGTTGGGCCAGTAACCGCTCCCATGGTTCGAGTACAATCGTATCCTCGAAGCAGTGCCCAATCAGTACCAGGTTATAGTCCGGTTTTTGCCGGGCCAATTCCACCAGTAAGTTCAGGTCTACCCAAGAATTAATCGATCCTACATACATTAAGACCGGAGGCGGGTCGTTCTTTTCAGTATCCCGATTACCCCTTGAAGCCCTAAACGCAGCTAATTCCGAAGGAAGATTTATAGCCGGTGCGCCTCGGAACATTTCTACATCCACACCATTTTTAACCACCAAAATTTCTCGCGCATAAAGAGCGCCATACTTACGCGCTAGTTCCTCAGACACCGCTAAAACCAGGTTGCTGCGGTTCATCAAATCCGCTAAAAACTTTTGATTTTCCCTCCATACCCGGGGTTCATTTTTGATCATGGGAAAAGCCAAAGTATCATCCAGCAGGTGAAACAGTAAATAACGGGGAGCCAGCTGCCGGATAAAGTTAGCCTGGGTATAACTCCAGGAAGAAATATAGACCAGCACCTGCTCGCGCCATTCCGGGCCATAACGTTGCTGCAGCCATTGCGCAAACTGGCGGGCCGTCCAGGCCTCGGCCTGTTCCCGCAAGCCCAGAGCTACCGGCACAAAGCCCAGAGGCGGGGTAAAGACCCGTACCCCCTCGTCCTCCTCAATTTGCCAGCTAAAAGCCCGTTTAAACTGGGTTAAATGCTGTAGACTATTTTTTAAGCCCGGTGGGGGGTTAAGATAAAACCGGTCCACCTGTACCGCAGCCCGGGTCAAAAAGCGCACCGTATCGTTAATTTCCTTGTGGTACCAGGGATTCATCCCTAAGAAAACCACAGCTTTAATTTTTTTTCGGATGCTCACTCTCCCCCTTGCTTATTCCAACCTATTCCCAACCTGTTGCGTTTCTCTCCTATTTTAATATAATCTCTCCGGATACTCAATCCGAATCCTCAACTAGAAGAAGCACTAGTAGGCAGTGCCCAATTAAATATGTTAATATAGTTCACAAGTCGCTTTATGTTCGTCACATTTTATGTATTTAAGGAGGCTTTTACTTGCCGCCGCTGCTCGGAACTATTGCTCGCGCCACTATTATTTTATTTTTATTGAATTTCCTCTCCAAAACCCTGGGCTTGGTGCGGGAGATCGTTATTGCCCAGCAATTTGGAGCTAGTGCCGAAGTAGACGCCTATCTGGTTGCCTTCACCCTTCCTTCGGTTTTATTTGCGCTCATTGCCGGCGCTCTCACCACGGTCGTCATTCCGGTTTATTCCGAATACGCCGCACGTGATGGAGAGGCAGAGGCCTGGAGGCTTTTTAGTACCGTGGGCAACGTCTTGCTATTGCTCCTTACCGCTTTAATGGGCATTGGCCTGTTGCTGGCTCCCTGGCTGGTTAAAATACTGGCCCCCGGTTTCACCGGAGAAACCGAAAGACTAACCGTAGAATTAACCCGCATAATGTTTCCTTTGTTGATTTTTAGCGGTCTTTCCGCCCTGTTTAACGGGCTACTTAACGCCCGTAATATTTTTGGCGTTACCGCTTTAAATGCTCCTTTATCTAATTTAGGGGTAATCATCGCGGTGCTGACCACGGGTCACCTTTGGGGAGTGCGCGGTATGGCTCTAGGCCTACTGATTGGCGGGATGGCCGGGGCATTGGTACAGATTCCGGCCTTGTATAAATCCGGTTTTCGCTGGCGCTGGGAATTAAATCTGCGTCATCCCGGTTTAAAAAAGATCCTCAAGCTGATCATGCCTATTGCAGTAGGACTTTCGATCAGTCAAACTTATATATTGGTGGACCGCATCCTAGCTTCCGGGTTAGTCGAAGGTAGCATCGCGGCTTTGAACTACGCGAATCGTTTGATTCAGATGCCCCTCGGTCTATTTGTCACCGCCGTGGGCACGGCCTTTTTTCCCGCTTTCACCCATCGGGCCGCGGAGGGAAACTGGGAAAGCCTGCGAGACGGTATCCGGCGCGGCCTGCGTATTGTCATCCTGGTTTGTCTGCCAGCTGCAGTGGGCTTAATGCTACTACGCGAACCCTTAATCGCCCTGTTTTTCCAACGGGGTGCTTTTGACGCACGGGCCGTAGATATGACCAGTATTGCCCTCTTTTTCTATTCCCTGGGGCTGGTGGGACAGGCGGGTGAATTTATTTTAGTACGTGGTTTTTTCTCCCTGCACGACACCCGCACCCCGGTTAAACTAGGTATTATCGTCGTATTGATTAACCTGGCCTTTAGCTTGCTTTTAATTCGGCCGCTGCAGCACGGGGGTCTGGCCTTGGCTAACTCTCTAGCTGCGCTAACCAGCCTTGCCCTGCTTTCTTATTACTTAAACAAGCGTTTGCCCGGTTTATGGCGCGGGGGTATGGGAAAATTCACCTTGCAGATAATTTTAGCTTCCGGGGTAATGGGAATAGTAGTATATCTGATCAACCAGTTCGGTACCGGGCTAATCACCCTGACCGGGACTTTAGGGGCCGCTACTCAGGTCGGCTTAGCCGTAGGCGCCGGTCTAGGTATATACTTGATCATGCTTTTAGTACTCCGCCTCGAAGAAACACAAATGATCTGGGCTTTGGCACGGCGGAGGCGGGAAACAGGGAGCCCAAATAGATAGGCCTCCGAAGCTTGATGTCTTCCCAAGAAAGGAGGAAGGGACCTACGATGTCGATACGCAGCCCAATCCGGATTTTACTAATTACCCTTATCCTGATCTTTTCAGGGTTAGCCCTCTGGCTAGGGGGGCAGATCGTGACCACCTTGAAAGCCCCCCGGGTACCGGTTTTGCTCTATCACCATTTAACCGTTGAAGATAACCTTCCTTCGGGTTGTAAGTACTTCACCCCGCAAAAGGTTTTTGCGGACGAGATGCAGTATCTTCACGCTAACGGTTATCAGGTTATCCCTTTACGGCAACTAATTGAATATATGGAATTCGGCGGGGATTTACCGGAAAAACCCATGGTCCTTACCTTTGATGATGGTTACGAAAGCAACTATACCCTTGCTTACCCCGTTTTACAGCAGTATCAAATGCCGGCCACTATCTTCCTGGAGGTCTCCAAGGCTGGTATGCATGACCCAAAAGATATTCCCCGGCTTTCCTGGGAACAGATGCGCGAGATGGAAGAGAGCGGGCTGATTGAGATCCAAGCTCATACCTATGATTTACACCAAAAAGTGACGGTTGATCCGGCTCTTTCCCAAACCCAACCGGCGGTGATTGCCCGTGCCTACCTCCGGCCGGAACAGAGAAGGGAAACCCCGGCGGAATATGAAAATAAACTGTTAAAAGATTTTATCCAGGCCCGGGAAACAATAGAGGAAAACTTGTCCCCCCGGCGGGATATTTTGTGCTGGCCTTACGGGGCCTACAACACAGATGCCCTAAGACTGGCGCATCAGGCCGGTTTCAAATATTTCGTTACTTGTCGCACCGGGATGAACCAGTACCGGGATAGTACTGGCTGTATAAGGCGGATCAGTGTCGAGGGAGAGATACCCCTTGACCGGTTTATACAATTAATAGAACCCGATTATTCCCTGGTCCGGCAGGCGCGGCAAATTGGCGCGCGGTATCTTAATTGGGCCCTGGAATGGTATATTAAATGAAACAAGAAAATGGGGAAGATCATCGATGGGTTGAGGTTTTGATGTAGATGCATATGATGTAATATTGTAGTAGAGATAGATGGATATAAGGTAGGGGGAAAAACGTGCCGGCAACGATTTTAATCGCCTTAATGGGATTGGAAATAGGTGGAGCGGAAACCCATGCCGTAGTGCTGTCGCGCCATCTGCAGGAAATGGGCTATAAGGTAGTAATGGCCTCGAGTGGGGGGCGTTACGAGGCGGAAATTGCCAGCTACGGGATCCG
>JAAYQE010000111.1 GCA_012519455.1 Syntrophomonadaceae bacterium | reverse complement strand
TCTTTGTGTAGCCCTAGGCGCACCACGACAGGAATTTTGGATCCGACAGCAGATAGAAAAAGGGACTTATTCAGTACCGGTAAGCATCGGCGTAGGTGGCAGCCTAGACGTAATCGCCGGCAAGGTGCCGCGCGCTCCCGCCTGGATGCGCCGTCTCCATTTAGAATGGCTGGGCCGGCTGCTACGGGAACCCTGGCGCTGGCGTCGAATGCTGGCCTTACCGCGTTTTGTCCTAAAGGTACTGCGTCAGGGGCGGGTGAGGCGTGAGCGCCGGAGGCGAGAAAAAACGAAATAAAGAAATCTGATGGTTTACCAGGATTCCCCCGTTACCCCAATTTCCCCAGGGGAGCCCAAATAGATAGGCCTCCTCGATGGATGATATATAAGCCCCCTCAAGAGACGAATCTTATTTGTCTAACTTTGGTTAGCCAAGCCGCAACCGAAAGTGCTATAATATTATAGTATTTTATTGAAGTATTTTGAGTTAATCTAGCGCATTAACGGGCCGACCCGGCCTGGTGAAAGGAACGGTTTAAGTAATGGCCCAGTATAAGATAGCCTTAATCGGTTTATATAACTATAAAGTGCTAGGGGTCCGCTACCTAGCGTCTGCCCTACGCCAGAAGGGATTCGATTGCCCCCTAATTTTTTTTAAAAACTTTGAAAGCGGTAACATGAAAAAACCCAGTGAACGGGAATACGAACTTTTGTTAAACTTGCTGCGGGAATTAAAACCTAACGCCATTGGCTTAAGTGTTATGTCCACCTTATACCTGGAAGCGCCTCGGGAACTAACCCGGCGCCTACGGGACGCTTTTGGCCCCGAAGTACCGATTATTTGGGGCGGGGTATATCCCACGCTTTTCCCTGCGGAAAGCTTGGACTACGCCGATTTAGTTTTACGGGGAGAGAGTGAGGACGCTCTGGTCGAACTGGTTGAACACTTAAATGAGGGGACTATACCGGATTCATTACCTAACCTGGCCTATCGTAAGCAAGATCAGACCGTAGTAAATGAAGTACGACGCTTAGAGGAAGATTTAGATCGCCTTTCCTTCCCGCTGCTCGGGGACCGCCAGATGTATTATATTAACTACGATAAACTAATGCCCGGCGACCCCCAGGTAAAAAATCACACTTACGAAATGACCTGTTCCCGGGGTTGTCCCTATGTGTGCTCCTACTGCAGTAGTCTAAGTTTGAAAAAGTTGTATCGGGGCAAAGGCAAGTTTGTGCGACTGCGCAGCGTAGATAACGTCATTCAGGAAATACGGCAGGCTCAGCAGAAGATGAAAAAAATGCGGATGGTGCTATTCTGGGACGAAATTTTTCCTGATGATTTAGCATGGGTGCAAGAGTTTACGGACCGATACCGGAAGGAAATAAATCTCCCCTTTCAGATCTGGGGACATCCGTTGCGGACGCGGCAGGAAGTAATTGACCTGCTGGTTGAGGCCGGTTTGTCCCAGGTAGTAATTGGAATTCAGAGCGGATCCCCCCGTATTCGCAAACAAGTCTTCTTTCGGCGAGAAAACCAGGACGAGATTCTTAAGATGAGCCGGGTTCTAGCGCAGGCACGGGTACCAGAAGTAATTTACGATTTTATCCTAGATCATCCTTTTGAAACCGAGGAGGATTTTCGGCTTACTTTAGAACTATGTGAAAAACTCCACCGGCCCTTTACCCTGCAATTGCACGGATTAAGCTTCCTTCCAGGAACGGAAATCGTTAATTTGGCCATCAAAGAAGGGGTAATCACGCGGGAAGAGATTGAACGCTTACAAAATCTACCGCTGGAGGAGCAGTATCGGGCAATGTACTGGTTTTACGGTGATGATAAGGTTAAATACCGGCGCAGTCAGTACTGGATAAACTTAATTTTTTATTCCCAGTTTCCACGCTTGTACAAAATAGTTAAGCCCTTAGCCACCCGTACTAGCCTCCTGGAAAAAAACGCTTTACCCTTTCGCTTTCTGCGTAAGGGATGTAACTATTTTCTTTTTGGCCGACGGGTAGCTAAAAAGTTAAGCTGGCTCTATGGATAGTATAGGGTTGGGGGGAGATGCGGTGGTCCATAAGCTTATAAAACCCCCGTCTCCACCCCTAGATTTAAAATTTAAGATGCTTATTACCGTTAAGAAATATTCAAACTTAGCGTAAATACTCACCTCTCTCCTCCAAAGGCCCTCGTTTTTACAGCTGTTTCCATATAGCCTTCCGTATAATTCTATGATAAAATGTTCCAGAGTTACAAAATACGACATCTTATCACTGATTTTCCTATCTTAGTTTAAAATTACCGTATCCGGAGGCAAATGAATATCGTTAATTTAATATATAGGGGGGATCTTTTTGAAGCGGTGGACTATTTGGATGATTTTAGGTGTTTTTGTTTTTAGTTCTCTGTTATGCACAACGCTGCCGGCCCCCGTTCTAGCGGCCACTAGTTACACGGTGGATACCGCGCCTACGGTGGTTGAGGATGGCCCACGTAAGATGGGTCGGGTCGTCATCAAGGGAACTTCGAAGCAGGCGTTTATGGGGGGGGATCGCGCCGAATTTCGGCTTCCTGCGGACTTTTATTTCACTAATTACGCGGTAGGCAGTCAAAACGGAAGCGATATTGAAGTAGTGGTACAGCAAGGTTTTTCTTCGCCGGAAACTGCGGTCGAATTAACGCCTATCTCGGATGCTTATATCAATGATCATTATATTGGTTTTAAACTAGAGATTAAAGAACGCTCCGGGGCTGACGATAAGGAACCCGAAATTACCATTTTTTTTAACCGGATTTATGTCCCGGTAGGCGCTACCCGGGGTAATGTAACCCTTAGCGTAGAAGCCGAGGAGAACTCCGGTTTTACCAGCACCAGTCTGGTAATTGGTAAAGTAGAAGAAGCACAGCTTAGTTTAAAGGTAGATCGCACGCCTCTCCCTTCGTTATTAGCGGATAGCCGGGTTGGCCCGATCGTTATCAACGAAAACGTAGGCGGCGCTTTTGACTATTTAGAATTAAGCCTTCCCCCCGGGTATAAATGGGACGCTTCGCAGACCGTAATTACCCCCGGCTTAGGCCTAGAGAACGACTACGATAAGGATGGAGTGGAAGAGCGAGCCTACATATTTAAGATTATTAAAGATAAATACGGTCGTTCTGTACTGCGGATTACTTTTGATCCGGTTAAGAATAGACCCTCGGAAACTAAAGGTAAATTAACGATTGATTCCTTCGTTACTTTAGAAAAAGGGTCGGCCACTTATGGCGATGTCAATGTAGCCGTAACCGGCAGTACTAATCCTACCCCTACCACCCTGAGAATAGGTAGTTATTCGGAACAAAAGGTCACGGTTAGTGCAGGAACACCGAAGAAATTATACGGGGGGATGTTGAATCAAGATCTGGCTGACATCACAATTGCCGAAAATGCCCCCGGATCTTTAATCGCTAACCGGAGGACTGTAGATATAGAGCTACCTGATGGGGCTAAATGGGCCAGTGAACCGGTCGTTAAAGTAGAGGGAACCACCGAACTAAGTTTAGGCCTGCAGGGGGGGCGTACTTTTACGCAGGGAAACGAAGGCCGCACGGTTACGTTTTATGTAAATAACCCTAGCGATAAAAGAGCGGGCCGCGTGGTGATTAAAGAAGCGAAAGTCAATCTAGCGGTGGATGCGATTGGGGATCTGACCGTAAAAGTCTACGATACCTCCGGGAAAGCCCATGAAGTAAGCGTAGGCAATATAATCTCCCCGGTAAGCGTAATTTCATCTCCGCCCAACTTACTGCGTGGTCAACAGAATCAAGTGGCCGGTGATATTGAAATTAGGGAAGGGACCAGTTGTTGTTTGCTGGCTCGGGAACTGTGGTTAGATTTTCCCCATGGGGTTTTCCTGGAGGAAACTCCAGCCGTACAAGTTACGGCCGGAGATTTAAAAATAGGAACGGTCCAGTTAGCAACGGACCGTTCGACAGAACGGTTAATTATTCCCATAGAAACCTCCAGCACTACGGTATCCACGCTGCGGGTTACTGGCATTAAATACCGGATTTCCAATAGTATCGCCGACGGTGATCTGGAAGTACTAATTGGGGGCCCAGCGGCCAACGAGGTTAATTACGGGGTAAAGCCGGCCCTATTCCCTTCTACGGAATGGGTAACCCGAGTGGTAAACGGCAAGGTAGTTAGTGACGTTCAGGCTGATCCACCACCGGTTTCAGCTAACAAACAGACGCTGGTTTTCAAAATCGGCGAATCCAACTACCAAGTTAATGGGGTAAATCACGCGATGGATGTAGCCCCTTTTATTGCCAACGATCGTACTTTTTTACCTTTGCGTTATGTAGGCCTAGCTCTAGGTGTACAACCAGATGATATCCTATGGGATGCGAAAACGCAGACGGCTACTCTATTTAAAGGAGAAACCGTAGTTCAAATTCAGGTAGGCGAAATGTTCATTAACCGAATGGGAGCGAAAATAACCATGGATGTGGCGGCTTTTATCCATAAGGATCGGGTTATGGTACCGCTCAGAGCCCTTGCCACGGCTTTTGGAGCCCAGGTACAATGGGAAGCCGAAACGAAAGCCGCGAAGATTATCTATTAAATTAAATTTATTAAATTACGGTAAATCATAAATAATCTCCAGGTATCCAATGATGAGGAAGATGGGGAGAAACAAATGCGATTTATTCGGAGTAATCAGGTAATCCTTTTATGGACCATTGGCGTGACCGCTATTTTATTGTTATTGAATTGGTTGGGAATAAAAGGGACTGCGATTGCGCTTGAGGAAAAAAAAGTCCGGTTTTTAAATGACCGGGCTTCCGACATTATCGGGACCAGACCAATTACCGCCCCCGGCCTGGTAACTCCTCCGGGACTTACCGGTCGAGGACAGATTGTTGGTCTAGCGGATAGTGGACTTGATCTCGGAAGCTTGAAAGATCTACATCCCGATTTGCAAAATATTTCCGGGCAGATGCCCAAAGTAGTATTGTTGAAATCTTGGTCTGGTAGGGCTACCTCGGATGACCCGTTAGGTCACGGTACCCATATGGCCGCAACCATCGTTGGTACCGGGGCCGCTTCGGACGGCCAGTTTAAAGGAATAGCCCCCGGGGCCAGCCTCTATTTCCAGGCCCTTCTAGATGGAGGAACCCAGCTCAAACCTCCGTCCGATTTACATCAGCTTTTTTATCCGGCTTATTCCGCCGGCGTAAGGGTGCATATTAACGGTTGGGGAGGCGGTACCTGTAGCTACGGAAATACCGCAGCCCAGATTGACGCGTTTGTTCGGCGCTATCCCGATTTTTTACCGCTTATCGCGGCCGGAAATAGCGGTCCTAAAGCGCATTCCTTAACTTCCG
>JAAYQE010000110.1 GCA_012519455.1 Syntrophomonadaceae bacterium | reverse complement strand
TTTACCACCCGAACCGTGCGGTTGGGGTAGGACTAACCCTACCTGCAGTCTCAAATGTTAACACATTAATGCTCCTCTGTCAACTCTACCGCCCCTCTAATAGACGAGCGCGCGCATAGGTCCGAAATACGCGCATAACCTCAATACACACTATATCGCCTACGGCTGCCCCGGCCCCTTCAATATCTAGAACATAACCGTTAAGGCGGGCTATTCCGTCATACCCATTAATAATATGCGGTTCCTCTACCCGCACTTCCAGAACCTGACCTACTTTAACCGGCATGGAAAGATCTTCAATCTCTTGCTGTCCATAAAGACTTTTTATCTCTACATGCTCTAGATGAAAATTGTCCCGGCCTTTAATAATAAACTGTTTCCCAGCCTGTTGTTCCAGTTGCCTTAGATGATTTCCACCCGCCCCAATCAATATAGATGCAACACTGGGATGGGCTTCCAACAAGAAAGCCGGGGCATCACTTCTGGTGGCTAGGGATAACAATCGTTTTTGGGCACGTAGGCTAACCGTTTCCTCGGAAAGCACCTTTCCTTTACCTTCACAATATGGACAAGCACGTTGCAGCATACTATCCAGACCTTGCTGCACTTTTTTACGCGTCATTTCAACCAAACCCAGTTGGGTCAACCCTAAAATCTTCGCCCGGGTTTTATCCTTTTTCAATTCTTCCTCTAAAACAGTCAAAACCCGAGATTGGTCCGACACTGATTCCATATCAATAAAATCAATAATAATAATGCCGCCAATATTCCGTAAACGCAATTGCCGAGCTATTTCGGCTGCTGCCTCTAAATTCGTTTTTAACACGGTATCCGCAAGGTTGATACTACCTACATATTTACCGGTATTCACATCAATAGCCGTGAGCGCCTCCATCTGATCGATTACCAAATACCCACCAGATTTTAACCAAACTTTACGCTTCAAAGCTTTTTCTATTTCCGGCTCAATCCCAAAATACTCAAACAAATCAATAGGTTCATAACTTAAGCGCTGCCTTAGACTGGTTTGTTCCCCATCTAACTCTAAAGCGTCCAGTATTTTATCGTACACCCATCGCGAATTAACAATTAACCGATCTACTTCTTCCGAAAATAAATCCCGTAAAATTCGCTGCACTAAACCTAAATCCCGATGAATTAAAGAACAAGGTGCAGCGTATTGGCTACGGGATAGAATTTTTTTCCATTGTTTTTCTAATACGTGGACTTCGTGCCGTAAAGTTTCTTCACTTACGCCTTCAGCCACCGTGCGCACAATAAATCCCATCCCTAAAATCTTAACCGTTTCTGCTAAATTGCGTAGCCTTTCCCTTTCCTCTTCCTGTTCAATCCGACGTGAAATCCCGATATAATCCATGGTAGGCATTAGCACCAGATGACGACCGGGCAAAGTGATATGGGTAGTCACCCGGGCCCCTTTAGTCCCAATTGGCTCCTTAACTACCTGGACTAATATTTCCTGTCCTTCTCTTACCAGCTCTTCAATCGGTTGATGTTGATGGGGCCCATGTACATTTAGATTGCCCGAAACTAAATTTCGTCCCTCTTCCCCATCTTTAAATTTACGGGAA
Organism: Syntrophomonadaceae bacterium; assembly: GCA_012519455.1. Classification (GTDB taxonomy): domain Bacteria; phylum Bacillota; class Ch66; order Ch66; family Ch109; genus JAAYQE01. The sequence goes on along the minus strand of JAAYQE010000110.1, from coordinate 7,056 downwards.
CCGGCTACATCTTCTACATACAGGAAAGCATTTTTTTCTAAACCAATATTCACAAAAGCAGCCTGCATTCCGGGTAAAACGTTTTCAATTCGGCCTTTATAAATATTTCCTACTAATCGTTGTTCCGAACTCCGCTCCATATAAATCTCTACCAGCTGATGATCTTCCATTACTGCAACCTGCGTTTCTTCCCCAATAACCTGGACCAAAATTTCTTTAAGCACCAATCTCACCTCCTTTGTAACCCGGAATACCTTGATATTCATGCTATAAATTTTTTATCATTTTTTATCTTTTAATTATCTTAACGGGTTATAACCTCCATTGGAGATAAAAAATTACCTTCACGTAAAACAAAAAGGCCCGTTCGCCGTAGATAAGTATCTTCGTAAAGCCAATTTATTCCGCCGAACACTTCTAAAGCTTCTAAGATTTCTATAGGTCTGACCGCTAAATTCGAACTAATTCTGAGCCATATTTCCCCTTCAACCAGCCCGTTTCTCCATTCTAAATTTATACTAATCAATCCTGAACGCGCATCAATTTCCTGGTTACCCTTTTTTCTAATCCGCATAACCGGCCACGTTTCCCGGGACAAAGCTCTTTCTATACGTTGATTAAAATCTGCCGACGTATGTATGGCTGCGGCCGGCTCTACACGAGTCCTTACCGCATAAGAAGCCGCATTAATTAAAGACATTAAGGCGGGTGCTACCAAGGGAATTTCTTTAACCCGGTGAATCCGTAGCCCTTCCGGCATCTCCTTCTCTAAGGCCTCTTGTACCTTATGCGCCGGATAAGGTCGATTTAGCTCCAGATCCAGGTACTCCTGGTCACCTTCTATTCCTACCGGAAGAACCGACCCAAAAGACATCTTATAGTGAGGATGATACCCCTGAGTAAGCGCTACCGGTAATTCGGCTCTTCGCGCCGCACGTTCAAACATCCGGCTTAAATCTAGATGAGAAATATAGGCAATTGCCCCTTCCTTACTATATTCTATCCGAAAGCGGCACATTTTCACCCATCCTCTCCCCACCAAACAAAACTAAATCCAGACCCAGGGAAGTACATACCCCACAGGCTGTACAGCCACCTAAGCGACAATCCTCCGTAGTAACCCCATCGTGAGCCGCCTGGTACTCTGCCATTAAAAAATCACGTGCTACTCCAGAATCTAAATGATCCCAGGGCAAAACTTCGGTTAGTGAAATCTGGCGGTGGGCATAAAAGCTTGGATCCAACCCGACTTCTTCCATAGCTTCTTGCCATTTTTCCGGTTGAAAATATTCATTCCAACCATCGAAACGACAACCTTTACGCCAGGCTTTTTCCAATGCCGATCCCAAACGTCGATCACCCCGAGCTAAAACCGCCTCCCAAAAACTTAACTTGGTGTCATGCCAATTATAAGTAATCCTTTTATCGCGTAAGCCCTGCCGCAGGTAATCTTGTTTTACTTTCAATGCTGACTGTGGTTCCTGACCTTCCCACTGAAAGGGAGTATGTGCCTTGGGTACAAAATTAGAAACACTAACCGTTACCTGAATCCGCTTTTTAACCCGGCCACTACGTGCGGCTTCGGTTCCTAAATCAGCTACTTTTCGCGCTAAGAAGATTAAACCATCCAGATCCTGGCTTTCCTCGGTTGGCAACCCAATCATAAAATACAATTTAATGGAAGACCAGCCCGCCATAAAGGCCGCCCGGGCCGCAGTAAATAGATTTTCCTCCGTAACCCCTTTATTAATTACGTCCCGCAGGCGTTGCGTGCCGGCTTCCGGTGCAAACGTCAATCCGGTCTTACGCCCTTTTTGTACTTCCTGGGCTAAATCCACAGAAAAAGTATCAATCCGTAAAGAGGGTAAAGAAACGGCAATCCCTCGTTCTTGATATTCTTCCAATAATAAACGTACCAGTTTTTGAATCTCACCATAATCTCCCGTACTTAAGGAGGTTAATGAAATCTCATCATACCCGGTGTGCTGTATCAGTTCTCGCGTTTGTTTATGTAACGTTTCCACTGACCTCTCCCGGGTAGGACGATAAATCATACCGGCTTGACAGAAACGGCAACCGCGCTGGCAACCCCGAAAAACTTCCAGCATGATCCGATCATGTACAACCTCAATATTAGGAACTATCGGCTTAACCGGAAAGAAAGCACGATCAAGATCAGCAACTACCCGTCGCACTACTCGCAGCGGAGCCACAGTTTCTATGGGTATGATTTGCTCAATCGTCCCGTTATGACCATAAGAGACCTGATAAAAAGAGGGAACATAGACGCCTGGTATCTGCGCCAGGTCGCGCAGTAAATCCAGACGATTATAAAACTTAGCGGTCGAGGAAGTAGGAGGTTCACCGTTCATTTCCTCTACTTTTTGGCAATGCCGGCCCACCACCTCTAATACTTCCAATAAAACCTCTTCTCCTTCGCCCAGTACGAAGGCATCAATAAAATCCGCTAAAGGTTCCGGGTTAAAAGCCCCCGGTCCACCCGCTAAGACCAGTGGGTCGGCAGCAGTCCGCTCATGGCTTTTGATGGGAATTTGCCCCAGATCCAACATATTAATCAAGTTAGTATAGCTCATTTCATACTGCAGGGTAAAGCCTACTACCTCAAAATCACGTAAGGACCGGCGCGATTCCAAGGAAAACAAAGGAAATTCCTGCCGTCGCAATTCAGCCTCCATATCCGGCCAGGGCGCAAAAACTCTTTCCATTAAAAATTCTTGATGTTGATTAACCAGTCCGTACAGTATTCTTAAACCCAGGTGAGACATCCCTACCTCGTAAACATCAGGAAAGGCAAAGGCCATACGCACTTTTATCGAAGACCAATCTTTAAGGATGCTGTTTAATTCACCGCCGGTGTAACGCCCCGGACGTTTTACGGACCTAAGTAACTTATCTAAAACCAACGCGGAAATTTGCAAAAATTTAAGCGCCTCCTTAAAAAACTTGAATAAAGTTTATCATAGAATACTAATCAACGCAAAATTAAGCGTTAACGACTATTTTCGAGTTTCAACGGCTAATTCTTTGCCGCTAAGCGGAACTCATTCAAAAAGTTGTCGATTATAGTTGACAAATAATTTTTTTCACTTTATTATATCAATAGGTACTTAACTTTTAAGTACAGCTAAATTATTAAACGAGGAGGTGAAGTGACCGTAGCGCAACTAGCTAGTCATGCGTCCGCTGTTTGACTTTGAAAAAAGAACCCCAGTACCTCGGTGATTTAAAGTAGAAGGATTTGTGTGTTTAAACGAAACTTGACTATTTTAGGAGGTGCTGAAACATGGCTACGGACAAAGTTAATTGGGCTTATATTGAAGAATGGAAGAAAAAAGAAACCTTTAAGACGATTTGGATTCCTTATGGATTACCTGAAGTCGTGGACCCTACTAATACCTGTTATGCTGAAGGTATTGATGTCCAACCTCCCTGGAATATTCCACAAAAAATTGCCATTTCTACGACCATAACCGGAGCTTTTTATAGCAAACGCGTTAATCCTAATCACCCGCAAACTCCGGAAGAAATCTATCAATCCGCTCGAGAGGCCTGCTTGGCCGGATCGCCAATTGTTCACATTCATGTCCGAGATAAAGATGGTTATAATGTTCTGGACCCTGAACTTTTCCACCGCGTAATCGACCCGCTACGTAAAGAATTTCCCGAGACCGTATTTGATGGTTGTATGGTTCCCTTCTTAGAAGGCGAATGGGATAATATGATTGAGGTTTTAAAAGCCGGCCTTTTAGACGTCACTCCGATTAATACGGTAGCAGCTTACTGCGGTGATACCTTATTTGTTAAACCTCCTCACGTTATGATTGAAAAGACCCGTCTAGTTCAAGAGTACGGAATTAAACCCCAAATCGCCATTTACGCTGACGGGGATATTGATAACGCAGACCGCTACTTGATTAAAACCGGGTTATTACAAAAACCTTATCACTGGATTATCTTACCTACGCTACCCGGTGGCAGCCCTATGCAAAACCCTAAGGCCATGGTTGAAGGTTTAATGTACATGGTTAATCGTATCTATGAAATTGATGATACTTCGGTCATTCTTGTTTGTGCTGCTGGTCGTGCTTCCAGTTATTTAGCTACTTTTGCCACCCTGCTAGGTCTCCATATTCGGGTCGGAATGGAAGACACGGTATGGAAATGGCCGCATCGAAATGACAAAATTACGAACAACGCCGAGCATTTCAAAACCTTTAAACAATTAGTAGAAATTTTAGGACGAGATGTAGCTACCCCCAATGAATATCGAAAAATGATCGGCTTGCCTTTGAAAAATGTTTAAGTGATAAAATAGCATCTTGATATATAGATAAAAACCGGGGTTTATCCCCGGTTTTTTTCCACTAATTTCACTCGGCAATTTAAACCCGTTAAAAAGTAGAAGGGGTAACGGCAGCTAGAAAAATCGCCACCCGATTGCCGATATTTGTATAACGATGTTTCATAGTGCTAGGATAATATACGGTATCTCCTTTTTCTATAATGTATACTTCCTCGTTTTCCGACTCGGGGTCAATTAAAGATACTTCAAGCGTGCCTTCGAGGACAAAACCAAACTCTTCTCCCTCATGCTGCATGTACCCAACCACAGCCCCGGGCTGTAAACGAAAATAGATCGGTTCAATAGCTCGATTGATCGTATCCCGAACTAAAAGTAAAGCTTCGACGCCTTCTTGATGGTAACCAAGTGAAGCTGCCTGTTCCAGACGTACGACCCGACCATAAGGATCTTTTTTTTCCGCTAGGTCGGCAATTGTTGATCCATAAAAGGCTAAAAGTTTTTGTAGGTTAGAAAAACTGATCCCACTTCGTCCATTTTCGACCATACTTAAAAAAGCAGCAGAAAAGCCTAGCGCCTCTGCAACTTCCTGTAAGGTATAGCCTTTATTCAATCGTAGTTTATTTAACTTATGCCCTAATGCCCAAAGACTTTCGTTAACCGTCATGACCTAACTCCAATCAAATCCAAATTTAATTTATTCCTTTTTATCTCTACGTATTATAATAATAGCAAATAATAACCTGGAATGCATTCTCTACAATAACAAAGGAGGGTAAAGTTATGCTAAATCACGAGTGGATTACTTCAATTAACCGCCTGTATACCACCCTGAGTAAGCTTATCGAAGAGCCCGGGGTTACCGGTCAAGAAGATGCCGTAGCCACCAGGATTAGCCAACTGCTGGATAATTTACCGGTGACCAAACGAAAGGATAATCTAGGAAATTTAATAGTTACGCTAAACCCTAAGAAAACACCCAAAGTTATGTTTTTCGCACACATGGATGAAATTGGTTGGGTAGTGAGAAAAATTGATAAGCAAGGATACCTTTACCTGTATCCCGTAGGCGGTGTACCTGAACATATCCTAAGCGGGCAATGGGTCCGCGTTTTAACCCCACAGGGACCTATCTTCGGAGCTGTAGTTGCTAAACCACCCCATTTAGCTTTGGAAGGTGAAAATCTGCCTCCCATAATTGATGTAGGTGTAAATTCGGCCTCGGAAGCAGCTGAGCTAGGTATTTGCCCGGGTAATCCGGTCATTGTAGAACGTCAGATCATGCTTATGGCTAACTCCCAACGTGCGATTGGCCGTTGTTTTGATAATCGTATGGGTTGTGCGCTCCTCATTCACCTGCTGCATTATTTTTCTGATCAAAATTTAGATGGTAGTATTGTAGCGGTTTTTAGTAGTACCGAAGAACATGGTATGAGCAGTTATACCCGTAATTTTAATCTCTTTGGTCCGGGGGCCCGTGGTGCTTGGTTACCCGCTCACGTGGAAAAGCCTGATCTAGCCTTTGTGGTGGATACTAATACCTGTTCCGATCTACCAGGTGCACCGGAGCACGAAATTACGGTCCAAATGGGAAAAGGACCTGTCCTACGCTTTTTAGACGACTTAACCATTATCCGGCCAGAAATGCGCCAATTTATGTTAGAAACGGCTGTAGAGAATGATATCCCCTATCAAGTAGGTTTTTCTATGGCTTACACGGATGCCTCAGTCATTCAATTAACTGGCGTCCCGGTGGGTGTAATCGGTATCCCCTTACGCTACCTACATTCTCCGGCCCAAATACTACATCTCCCGGATCTATTGCACGCTTTACGTTGGGCTGTAGCGCTCGTTAATAAAGCTAAGGATTACCCTTATCTTGAATAAAGGTGAGGGGATCTACCGGTGTACCCTGCCTTCTAACTTCAAAATAGAGATATTTTTTTCCCTCACTGGGAGACTCCATTTGACCAATTATTTGACCCTTGACAACTTGATCCCCTGATCGCACCTGGACACTTGCGCACCCCGTAGTGATGGAATAAATCCCTTGCCCGTGATCGATTTGTATTGCATACCCGAACTGCTGATCAGGCATTACGCCTATGACGTTGCCGGGATAACCCGCCCGTACCATCTGACCCGGTGGAGTTTCAATCGTAATTCCCGATCCCGGGTAAAAGCCGTCCTGAGCGAGAAGGGGATCGAATAATTTAACTACTTTCCCAGCTGTTACTGGATAAATAAAATCGGGTAATGGTGGAGTTGATAAATTCGACGAACCGGCTTGATTAGATAAAGCCGACTGGTCGTTTTCTTTTTCCCCGTCTGCCTGTCCGCTAAAATTAAATAACCTATCCCCAGAAAAGGTGGGAACGGTTACATCAGGCCTAAACTCTAACGTATGCCATCTTTGTAGCCAAGGAGTAAGGTTATAATTCGTGTTTAACGTATAATGGACAATTTTCCGAATGCCTCCAGCGCCAGGAAAATTATTCTGCGTAGCTGCCAATACTACTCCCAGTAATAGAATACAGAACATAAATTGCCTAATTCCTCTGCCTTTAATCAGGAAGCGGCTCTTCCTTCTATTATTACTGGTTAATGGCAAAAAAGAATTTTCCTCCGGGTTAAGTTTTTTTTTGGTATCCATATCTATCCCCCTGCTATTCTTTAACCCTTTATCCGGTAAACCATTCCTTACCAAAAGGTATGTCTAAAGCAAGGGGAATATT
>JAAYQE010000248.1 GCA_012519455.1 Syntrophomonadaceae bacterium | reverse complement strand
GATTAAGGCGTGGGGATAAAGTGTCTTGCATGGTAGCCTCATTTTCTCAAGAGGAGAAAAAGCTAAGACTAAGGTTAAGGGGAAAAAGAAAACGGTAGAAAGGAGGAAGGCGATGCGCGGCATAATCGTTTCTACCCGGGCCCTAACTACCTTGAAATTTCTCAATCAGGTAGGCCCTTCAACTTTTTTAGCCTTACTCATAGCAAGCAGGATGGGGCCTCGCAAACTATCTAAAACCCTTAAACAACTTAGAACAGCCGGTTACGTGTATTTGGTTAGGACATCCGGGAGAGAGTTTGTAGTCCCTAAAGAAGTTGACTATTTTGATTTAAAAAAACAGGAAATTTTATCCCTATTTGCAGCGCGGTTAGTTGAATCAGGCGGTCAATACGAATTTGGCCAGGCTTTATTTCCCGGGGGACAGATCTTTGCAATAAAAGCAGGAGCAAATAAAATATTCGTAGGGGACTTTCAGGTTAATCTTCATGATTTAAAAGAAAAACCTCTCAAGGAATGTTTAAAAAAGAAACCTTGACTGGTTCTTTTATTTTGGTATAATATTGTTGTAAACATTAACCAGGGATTTAGATCCCTTCTCCCACCCGCGTGGGACAAGGTAGCGACTAATCCAGGCCCGTCAAACAAAGCTTGGTTAGCCGCGAAACACATCTCCTGCCCGTGCAGGACAAGGCGCAACTGCGCGAACAGATCTCCCACCCGTGTGGGACAAGGAGTAGCCAGATTATTAATCAGGTTGCCGTACGAATTACTATGTAGTTGGCCCATTATGGCGGTAATGAGCTAACTTCCGAAGTGCCGGGTTTATATGCCCGAAGTAAAAGAATAATCTTGTAAGTTAAAAGTCGTTTTTTACGGCTTTTTATTTTTTTAAGACCACCCGGTTGGTCTATCAATTAACACAAAGGAGGTGTTAAGGAAGTAGGCCGCCGGGGGCTTATTTCCGAATTTATGATAAATCGAGTTGTTTTAATCGGCAGGCTCACCAGAGATCCCGAGATGCGTCTTACCTCGAATGGGATTCAGGTAACCACCTTTAGTTTGGCGGTAGATCGACCTTACGCAAACAAGGAGAAAAGAGAGACAGATTTTATCGACATTGTTGCCTGGAGGCAACTGGGCGAGCTTTGCGCTAATTATCTCCATAAGGGACAATTAGCAGCTGTAGAAGGACGACTGGAAATTCAAACGTATGAGACTCAAGATGGACAAAAGCGTAAAGCGGCAAAAGTTGTAGCGCAAAATGTACAGTTTTTGAGTCCTAAAAAAGATGCAAGAAGCACGGAAAATAAAGAAGTGGAGGAAGAGGATAAATATAACAATCTCTGCTCTTTAGAAAGTTATAGTTAAAGTAATGAGAGTAGCCCGGTCGGGTATTAAAAAACTTGACCGGGTTTTATTTTTTGTGACGAGAGGTTATGGATAAATTAGGTGGCCGGACTTGGCCCAGTTATTCCAATCATTATGAAAGGTGGTGATTGGGTAGCGGGCCACCGGCCGGCTACCCGTATTATTGGAGACGGAAATTACATATCAATGAAAGAGAGAAGATTGATTTAATCGCGAAGGAGTTGGTTTTATGTACTTTGTAAATTCTTCACATGAACAGAATTTTAATAACATGGCAGCCCGTGTTCAGAAGATGAAAATTGACCGGGAATACCGTGCCGTGGGGTACATCATGTCACTACCGGAGTTACATCGAAAAACAGCAAGATATTTCAGTGACGATGGGTTTAACACCATAGAGCTGTTTGAAAATGTAGATTTGTCGAGCGGATACAAGTTGATGGTCGTGTTGGCCGAGGATCTTTTCCGAGGCGAAAAAGGTTTTTGTGTATCCAAAGCGATGGATATTTTTGATGATAAGCTTTACAAAGTGATGCTTCAAGCTATCGAAATTAGGCGCGGCTAGTCTAATTCAGCCGCTTTTAGATGAAAGGGGCCTTAAACCATGACATTCCGCAAGTGGCTAAAGGTAGAAGGCTATTATACCTACAATAAAGCCTATGATATTTTTGTATCCAGAGGATATGATAGCGATAAATTATTTGACGAATATTGCGAACTTGAAGATGAGTACGCAAACTGGTGTGAATCTAACGATATTAATGCTGATTATGAATGGTAATTTTAATTACTTTAAAACCGTTTGACCCGTGCAAAGGCCCCGTGTTTTTGGCAGGGCCATGCCGAGCGACATATACTAGAAAGGAGTCAGAAATTAATGCGTATAGCAATATCAGGCTCCCATGGGGTGGGCAAAACCACGTTAAGCATAGCCTTAGCAAACGCAACGGGCATTCCTCGCATTTCAGAAATAGCTAGGAATGTAGCCCAAAAGCAAGAATACAAAACAACGGAAGAAATTAAAAACGCCTCTCTAGAAGATCGCATTGTATTCCAGAAAGCGATCTTGTTGGAGCAAGCGACGCAAGAAAGCTTGCACCGTGCAGGATTTATCAGCGATCGTTCAATCTTTGATACGATTGCATATTCGAAATACTATGATTTACCTAAAGGAATGGTTGCGGTTGCGGAAAGCACAGCCATAACTAATTCAACTAAGTATGATCTCATAATATATTGCCCTATTCCCGGGAATACAAGCCCGGTTGATGATGGATTTAGATTAACTGATTTAAAATCACAGTTAATCATCGACAAATATATCCGGAAATTACTCAACAAAGCGCTATGCCCTGTGCTCTGGTTGCCATTAGACCGCAGCCTTTGGGGGGATATAGCCATGAAGGAAATGAAGATTTTAACAAGAAGGATTAGTTCCTGAATAATGGGAGTAGATTGGCCGGATAGCCGGCATTTCTAAGCGGTTAGGCCAAATAAGCCATACATGCCTATATTTTACTTTGTGCAAGTTGGCCCGGTTAGGCATAGAAAACCTTACCGGGCTTTTTGTTTTAGTCTCATTGATGAGGGGGAATAACCATGAAATGTTGTGAAAATTGCCGGTATTGGCGTATTGACTTAGACCCGGGAGGAGACAGCGAGTTTTTGCAATGTGATTTTTCTTTTGATGAAACTCGTTATGACGATTATTGTAGTGCATTTAAAGAAACTGAATCCAGGGAATTGGAGGAAGCAAATACACAGTATGAGTAAAATGATAGGCTAACCTTCCGACAATGATAGCTACTTTGAAACCGCAGAAAATAGCATCACGACAATATTCACGGACGACATTGCCGAAATGGCCGCATTACTACCTTAAATAATTAGGGCCGAATTCGATTACATTCATGAGTTAACGTCGTCTGGCCTGTGCGGAGGCCCCGTCTTTTGGGCGGGGCCATGCCGGGCGACATATACCATCTTGGGACGGGGAATGTTAAAAATATGAAAAGTGGTGATTTTGTGCTAGAAAAATATATTGGTATAATTTTTATTTACTGCCCTTGCTGTGGTAAGAAAACAGAAATAAAAATAATCAGCAACGTAGACGATGAGCACTTTGCAGCAAACATTAATTGTATGTGCAAAAATCCATTTGAAATAGAGTATGATATTCCAACAGCTGAAGTAAAAATATCAACTTGTGTTTATCTGAAATAAAATTAACTTCACACTCCAAAGATTATATTTTACAAGTTTGGTAAGTTAAGACCTAAGGCATCAGCCTTAGCCGATGCTGAGAACATTCTATTTTATGAGAATGTTTGCGTGTGATTCAAAATAATTAAGGGCCGATACCGGCTGCATTCCAACGAAAGGAGGAATGGGGCCGGATAACCGGCCCCGTCTAATATGAATTTAGAGAGAGCAAAGGAATCATTAAACAAATTGTTGGTTATGTTTGAGTCGGGGAACCTCCCAACGGCGGTAGCTAGAACCATGATTAAACCAGTACCAGGATCCGAAAGACCCTGCGATAATTGGAGTCTTGGCAATAAACTTCTAATGTTATTATCGGATACCGAAGATGCTCGCGGTTATAAGCAGTGGCAGCAAGCAGGGAGACAAGTTAAGAAGGGGGCCAAGGCGATTTACATTCTTGCACCTTGTACCCGAAAGATTAGAGAAAAAGTCATTGATAATAATACTGGCAAAGAACAGGAGAAAGAAAAAAATATCATCGCCGGTTTTCGAGAGATTCCGGTATTCCGGTACGAGGATACCGAAGGGGAGTCTTTGCCAGAGGTCAACTTTGATCCTCCGGATCCACCCCCTTTACAGGAAGTAGCTAGAGAGTTTGGAGTTGATGAGATTATTTACACTCCAGGAAATGGAACCGCTTACGGTTTTTACGCCTGGGGACAGAACCAGAAACGAATTGTCTTGCATACCCATGATATTAAAACGTGGTTCCATGAACTAGGACATGCGATACACAACTCATTTAGGCAACTGAAAAGTGGTCAGGATGCTGACCAGGAGATTGTGGCAGAAGTATTTTCGGCTACGATGTGTGAACTGTACGGTGTCCGAGGATACCATTTTCATGCCTGGGAATATGTAAAATCTTATTCCGGTAAGGATCCTCAACAGGCTTTAAAAAACATCTTACGAGTCCTATCTGAAGTAGAGGAATGCTTAAAGCGAGCATTTGATGCAGTAGTATCAGAAAGGACAAAGCTTATTGCTTGATTTACTGGGATCAGAGTATGGGGAGTGGTGATGTTGGCCCAACCATGTTACAATGTTTTTGAGGTGATGGTTGTGTCAGTAAGAGTAGATCAATTAATTGAAGAAGTGAGGCAGCTGTCGCATGAAGAGCTTAGAATATTATACGGATTTCTAATTCGTCAATTAGCAACCCCTCTTCGGGATCCACATGAGCTATATGACGATTGGGATGATCCGGAGGTGGATGCTACCTATGCTGAAACCTGGTGATATAGTTGTAACCCTTTTCGGTTACAGTGATTTAAGCGGAGCCAAAATAAGGCCCGCTTTTGTTGTGAGTACAGAAAGTTATACAAGCGAGACCGGCCTTGTCGTTTTGGCGGCAATATCAAGCCGTGCCATTAGAAACCGTTTTGAAATAAGCCTAACTGACTGGAGGAAGGCAGGACTGCGTTTACCTTCTAAAGTATGTGTAGGGAAGCTGATGACGGTAAATGTTGGCTTGGTGAAAAAAATAGGCAGCGCGATTAATCAGGATGTGAATAATATTGAAAGGCTACTACGCGAAGCAATAATGTAGCCGAAATCGGAGAGTATACGCAAGAATAAATAAAGAAAGGTCAGGTTTTTGAGAAAAGACTCAAGCCTGACCTTTGAGGATTTAAGCTAGCATAATTTGCAAAGTAACTACGAACCTACTGCTATTAAATGATAATTCAGCCTGATATGGTTTTGATGTAGACCAAAATTATTTGAGAATCTTGTCTCAGTTAACTTGATAATCGACAGGGTATGACGAGCGTTTCTTTGAAGTTGATGCATTGTTATTCAAAAAGGTCTTCCATGAGGTTTTTATTTTGCTACAAACTTTTAGCAGGATTTAGATTTTTAATGCAGAATGGTCATATAGTAAAATGACATACTATTAAGAGTAAAATACCGCACTTTCGTGGTGCTTTTTTGATTGATTTTTTAGAGGTGTTTTTGATGAGGATTTACGATAAAGACATTAGGAAAATTTTAATAAATAAAATTTCTGAACAACAAGAATTTGTTTCTGATCCAAGTACAGTAATTGTTCATGAGATGGATATTTGCATAGGTTGTGCTAGGGCTGATATTGCTGTAATTAACGGCAAGATCCATGGCTATGAGATAAAAAGCGAGCAGGATAATTTAGAAAGACTTTCTTCCCAGGTGGAGTTTTATAATAAAGTATTTGATACTGTAACTTTAGTTACTTCGGAAAAACATTCTTCCAAAGCCGTTGATATAATACCAGATTGGTGGGGGTTGGATTGTGTAACAACTAATAATAAAAATGTATATATTGAGCTCAAAAGATTTCCACAAGAAAACAAAGGCGTTGAAGTATTTTATCTTTCCCAGCTCCTTTGGAAGCAGGAGTTGTTTGAATTGTTGAAGCAAAATGGAATATCAAGAGGCATTAAATCAAAAACCAGGTATGAGCTAGGAAAGATAGTCGAAGATAATATTAAATTTACTGATGTTTCAGCATTTGTTAGGCATAGACTCAAGAACCGTAAATCTTGGAAAGCTCTTCAATTACAACAGCTATGTGATGATTTGTATCGATCGTGACCCAATTAGTATTGTTGCCAGGCCCTTTACCATTTAAGCTGTTTGCTCTTTCCATGATCTCTAAATCGCCAAATGAAAAATCCTCTCTGTAGTAGTATGGAGAATTTAGTATTTCTAAGGCTATTGCTTTATGGTCCTTTATCCATTTTTTTGTTAAGTGATTTTTTGCTCCCTTTAACACCCAGTATTTTTCTGATGTAGTGTATTTCGCTTTAGGCATAATTCCATATCTAAGCTTTGAGAAGTCAATTTCTGTTTCTGTAAACTTTGATACACCATAATCAGAGAAGTATAAGTGATTTTTAATTGATTCTAGGCCCCGATGCTGCATTATTTTCTTAAATATTACTATATCAAGCCGATCAAATAACACGCTTTCACCAGCAGAGAGTTGAGAAAGATTTTCAGGGAATGAAGTCACGGCAATAATTGATTTTTGAAATATTTCTGCATCTTTGATATAGGTATTAAGGACATTTTTGAGTTCTGCATAAAGCAAATTAGCATCTTTTTTGTTTTCTACTACTCCAAGATCAAGAACTATATCTAGTGATACTTTTTTGCCGGCATACCATTCATTTAAATTACTAAAAATAGTTGCATAATCTCCCCCTTCTATATCCTCTGGTATCGGTATTCTAACAAGTATTCTATCAGATATATCACAAAGTTCATTAGCTAAATCCGGAAAGTCATCAAAATATAGTACGGGAAAGATTTTATTGGTCTTATCTACTAGTTTAATTAAAGATGCCAGACATTCTCCTGTTCCTTCATCAACATGGATAGTATCAACACAAACAGGCCGCTAAACATTACTATTCCTCCCCTGCGTTTACTAAAATTCTCTCAAGAGACAAAATCTGAAATCCAGGCGTAGCCCCCCTTTGACAATATTCGTCACAATTCCCGATATTAAACAATTAATGTAAACGCCCCATGAAATACAAAAACCTGGTTCTTTTCCAGGTATTTACGCACTGAGGTTTTTGAAAAACAAAGCACCTAGGTTTTTCATTTTTTGGTCATTCCCCAGATGCTAATGCTCAATTATTATTTTTTATTTTTATTCAATCTCTGATTTATCGCGAGTATCAAACAGTTCGCTGACGTTCTTCATTTTTTAAAGTATTAGTAATCTAATTACCTGATTAAGATTGCTTTTTAATAAATTTACTTCATGTTTATTATATTTGTATCTTTACTCAGCGTCGCGTTTTCGCGACGTTGAGAAGGTTCTTTGTCGTAACAACATTGGGGCCCTCTTCCTGCCTCCCTCCCTTCTAATAAGGCACGTCTATATTGATCCTAACAACTACCCCTATTATTTTTATTTCATTAGCATAAAAAATCTGTAACTGGTATTTGGGATTAGTGGGGGACAAGATAATCTCATCATTGGTGTAGTTTATTTTTCTGATAAGCATAGGCCCGTTCTTAATCTTAACAACAACCACTGTATTATCCTTAGGCTTGATGTGAGTGTCTACCAAAATTATATCGCCAGGGCACATGCGGCTACCATTCATGCTGTCATCAGAAACCCGAAAAGCAATTAATTCCATAAATTTTGCAGGAACGTCATGCCAACCAATGATATTGGAATCGACTAAGACTTCTTCTCTTTTTGTATCCAAGTTATAAACCGGGATTTTGACCATTTTTACTTTTTGAAATAAATCGTCTTTGGTGTTTTTTGTGCCTAAAGGCACGATGTTTTTATTTTTGGCAATCCCGAGAAGATAGTCAGAGGTAGTGCCGAAGTAATCAGCTATTTTAGCTATCATTTCAATATTTGGCGTTCCGCGATCTACTTCCCAGTTGGCAAGTGTATCCCGGGGAACTTGCAAATACCCTGCAAGTTCTTTTTGGGTTATTTTTTTTATATGTCTAAGATATTTTAAGCGTTTTCCCAATGTGCCCAATATGCACACCCCTTTAAACATAAGAATACATAATTAGTTTTAGTATGCAAGTAAAGTGTGAATATTACACAAAAGACTTGACTTACACTAGAGATACAACTATAATTTGTGTAGTAGGTACACAAAGAGGTGGATATAAATGAGGGTCAGGCTAAAAGCGCGCAGGAATCTTCTCGGATATACTCAAAAAAAAATGTCTGAACTTACTGGCATTGAGCGTACTAAATATACTCGGATAGAAAATGGTTCAATAAAAAGAGTATCTGTCGATGATGCATTTTTAATCGCCAAAGCATTAAATACGACAATAGAAAGTATTTTTGCGCTTGAGGGTGTGTGCCAAAAATACGCAGATCGATCCACAGGCACCCGATGGTCCTAATTAGCTTAACCGTTATACAATGTAATTTTACCGGTAAATCAAGGGATACGAGTTTCCAGCAAAGCATTTTGCAAAAACTAACCAGAGCCCTTGGCGTTTCAATAACCGAATTACTCGATGAACCTAAAAGTAAAGCCACCGGCGTTAAGGATCAACCTACTTCATTATAAGATAAACCACCAAACTTTACCAGTTGTCGAATACCAGATTACCGGGACTGACATCAAGGAGTGGCATCATGGTTTCCCGGCTGCTATATAAATAGCTGTGGTTTGAGATGCTTCAATCCTATTATTAGAAAATCGGCTTAAAGCTAAGTCGCTCAATAATAGAGGGGG
>JAAYQE010000109.1 GCA_012519455.1 Syntrophomonadaceae bacterium | reverse complement strand
GGTAGCTACTAGGGTTTTTCCTTCCCCGGTCTTCATCTCCGCAATCCGGCCCTGATGTAGCACCATTCCGCCCATTAACTGTACATCGAAATGGCGCATTCCCAACACGCGGCGGGATGCCTCCCGCACCACCGCAAAAGTTTCGGGCAAAAGGTCCTCCAGAGTTTCTCCTCGCTCTATTCGCTGCTTAAATTCATTGGTTTTAGCCTGTAGCGCGGTATCGCTTAAAGCCTCCATTTGCGGCTCTAGGCGATTAATCTGGTCAACCGTACGACTCAAGCGTTTAACCTCTTTAACATTATCGTCCAGTAGATTTTTTAAAAATTTTATAACCACGCGAATATCACCTTTCCTCAAATCAAGCAAAGAAGACGAGGAACCTTTTAAGGTTCCCCATCCTGACTTTTCCTCTTAAATTCTAGCACCAAAGATGATTTGTGACAATACAACTCAATGGTTTAGTCTTGCTGCTCGATTCTTAAGTTCTACTGGTAAGGCGCCGGTTTAAGCGAAATAAGGCTCAATTAATCCATAATTTCCGTCTTTACGTCGATATACCACGTTAACCTCCTCGGTATCTGCATTAGTAAAGACAAAAAAACTATGGCCGAGTAAGTTCATTTGTAAAACAGCCTCATCAACCGGCATGGGTTTCATGGCAAACCTCTTGGTACGCAGAATTTTAGGTGCATCCTCTTCTTCCTTTTCTAATTCAGCCAGATTAGTAGGAAGTTCTCGTACCGTGACGTTCGGTTGGGTTCTCATCCGACGCGAAAGCAGTTTGGTCTTATACTTCTCCAATTGTTTTTCTAGTTTTTCTACGACCAGATCAATAGAGGAGTACATGTCGCTGGTTTCTTCTTCTCCACGTAAAATCATACCATTAATGGGGATGGTTACCTCGATTACGTGATTACCACGTTCCACCAGCAGAGTCACCTGGGCCTCATCCAGTTCTAAATACTTATCCAGTTTGCCCAACCGCTTGGTCACGTAGTCTCTTAAAGCATCCGTTACCTCAATGTTTTTACCTCTGACCGTAATCCGCATAACATAACCCCCTCTCTAATGTATATTATTCCCGTAAAAATTAAAAAATCCTGCTACCATTAATGTCGAATTTATGTAATAGTTTTACTACAAAAACAAGGCTATAACGGAAAATATCAGGCCTTTTCTGTGGATTGTGTGGGTAAATATGTTAATAACTAGGCAAATTGTGGATTGCCAGACTAAAATATCCAAATTAATTAGCAAAATAAATACTTACTTGTCGATATTTACGCTTTCCCTATTTACCATGGGATTACCCACTTACATTAACCTTTCCCACGGCAACCGGCGTGGGTTTAGGTGCTTTACTAGCCTCAAACCAAGTATCCCTTAATTCACCTACCATGCCCAGGACTTCCTGAATAATCTCCTTATCATTTTTTATATTAGCTTCGAGTAACCGACGGTTAAAATATTCATATAAAGCATCAAGGTGCTTGGAGATTTCGTAATCCATATTTAGGGTGCCCATTAATTCTTCCATAATGGCCTGAACCCGCACCAGATTATTATGCCGTTTTTCAGTATCATTTTCCTCAATAGCGGAAATGGCTAAATTAAGGAACTTAATCGCCCCATCGTATAGCATTAGTAATAGTTTTTCTGGGCTAGAAGTCTGTACCGCAGTTTGCCGGTATTGACTGTAAGCGTTTGCGCCGTTCACTGCCCCAACCCCTTTCCATGTCCTAATCCTAAAGTCCTATCTTTACGGTATATTTTAACAAATGATCTAAAACCGACTGGTTATGGCAGAAAACCTATACTAAACCTTCTTATCTAAAAACCAGCCAATCATATTCTGAATACGATTTACCAACTCCATTACTTCATCCGGCGGAATTTTCT
>JAAYQE010000015.1 GCA_012519455.1 Syntrophomonadaceae bacterium | reverse complement strand
CGGTTGGGGACCAGGCTTAGGTCGAGCCGGGCTTTGGGGAGGTCTGGGGTTAGGAATTTTTGCGGGGGCGATTGTGCTGGCTTTAAACGGTTACTGGCCGGTAGTAACGCAATATCAGGTACCGATGGTTTATCTAGCGGCTCAGGTACATCCGGGGATAAAAATTTTATACATTTCCGTTTTAGGTATGGGAATGGTAACTACCGGCGTTGCTTGTGCCCATACTTTAACTACGCGCCTGGCCCATTCCCTGCGGTTTCCTTATTTTCCGATCTTATGTTTGACCACCGTGGTGGCTATTCCCCTGGCCCAAATGGGTTTCGGACGATTAGTACGGTTGATCTACCCTCTTTTCGGGTATGCCGGATTGATCTTACTGATTGGCTTGACTTGGAGAACTATCGAAGCGCTTGGCGAATATAGAATCCAGAGATAAACTTTGGTACAATAATGAAAAAAACAGGTATGGAGATAAATGGAGAAGAAAAAAGAAGCTAAAAGGAACCTCGTAGAAAAAAATAAATTGCGTCAACTGCCCTCGGTAGATAATCTTTTACGTGAGGAACAGATGCAGGCTTTTCTAAAAGAACATTCCCGAACGATGGTAACCGATGTAGTGCGGGAGGTATTAAATCAGTTACGTTGGGAATGGCAGCAAGAAGCCCTTGGTGAACAAGAAGCTGGTGAAAAGGAAGGGACTGGATTTCAAGAGCGGGATCTAATCGTGAGCCAGATTATAGTGCGAGTGGAAAAGCATTTAAAACACCGGCAGCAGTTAAACCTGAAACCAGTAATTAATGCTACCGGGGTAATTTTGCATACCAATTTAGGACGAGCTTTACTAGGAAAGAACGCACTTAAAGCCCTGCATCAAGTGGCCACCCATTACAGTAATTTAGAGCTGGACTTGGCTACGGGTAAACGCGGCTCGCGTTATGCCCATCTGGAAGAGTTATTAAGCTTACTTACCGGCGCTGAAGCCAGTTTGGTCGTGAATAATAATGCCGCGGCCGTACTTTTAGCCTTAAATACCCTGGCTCGGGACCGAGAAGTAATTGTTTCGCGGGGGCAACTAGTAGAAATCGGTGGATCTTTTCGTATTCCTGAAGTAATGAGCCAGAGCGGTGCTTACCTGCGGGAGGTGGGGACCACTAATAAAACTTATCCCCACGATTATCGGCAAGCGATAAATGAGAAAACCGCTTTGTTATTGCGTGTACACACCAGTAATTATCGGATCATTGGTTTTACACAGGAAACTACCTTAGAGGAATTAGTCTCCTTAGGACAAGAAAAAGGTTTGCCGGTGATGGAAGATCTGGGTAGTGGACAATTGTTAGATTTACATAAATGGGGCTTGCCGGTCGAACCGTTGGTACCGGACAGTATTCGGGTCGGGGTCGATATTGTCACTTTTAGCGGGGATAAACTCTTAGGCGGTCCGCAAGCTGGCTTGATCGTGGGGAAAAAGAAATATATAGAACCGATGAAGAAAAACCCTTTAAATCGCGCTTTACGGATCGATAAATTAACCCTTGCGGCCCTGGAAGCTACCTTGAAGGAGTATCTTAATCAGGAACGAGTGATCAAAACTATACCTACGTTACGGATGTTAACCACCTCCGGGGCTGATTTGCGGAAAAAAGCCGATTCTCTGGCGACTAAGCTCACAGCCGTTGGGATGGAGGGATTAGAAGTTAGCGTCAAATCGGGTTTTTCTACGGTGGGAGGAGGATCTATGCCCGGGACGGAGATCCCAACCTGGTTGGTAACCTTAAAAACTTCACAAATTTCTGCCGCTACTTTAGCCGAGCGGTTACGGCATCAGTCCTGGCCGGTACTGGTGCGAATTGGGGAGGAGCAGATTATCCTGGATGTACGAACGGTAGAGGAAACAGAATTTGACGTTTTGGTGGAAGGGATAAAGTCTAGTCTATGATCATAAGACAATCCATTATAGAGGCTATAGGAAAGGACGGTTTAAATGTTATCAGATCAATCTCAATCCAGGCATATCATTATTGGGACCGCCGGCCACGTAGATCACGGAAAAACTGAACTCGTTAAGCGACTAACTGGGCTGGATACCGATCGCTTAAAAGAAGAAAAAGCCCGGGGCATCTCTATAGAACTAGGATTTGCCCCCTTACTCCTTCCCGGTGGTGAGCAGGCTGGGATTGTCGATGTTCCGGGACATGAACGGTTTATTAAACATATGTTGGCCGGGGCGGCCGGGATTGACTTGGTTTTATTGGTCGTAGCCGCGGATGAAGGGGTTATGCCCCAAACTCGTGAACATTTAGAGATTATAAATCTTCTAGAAATAAAAAAAGGTTTGATTATAATCACCAAAAAGGATTTGGTAGAGGAAGAATGGTTATTGCTGGTAGAAGAGGAGGTTCGTGAGGCCGTACAGGGTACAGTATTGGAGCAAGCCCCTAGTATCGCGGTATCCTCTCGTACTGGGGAGGGAATTGAGGCGCTTTTACAACTGATTGAAGCGGCCGCTGCAGAGGTCGTAGAAAAAGAAATTGCCGGGAAGATGCGTCTACCGATTGATCGGGTGTTTTCGATTACTGGTTTCGGTACGGTCGTAACCGGTACCTTGTTTTCCGGGCGTTTAAAAGTTGGTGACGCCGTAGAAATCTTACCGGAAGGAATCATGTCCCGTGTACGGGGAATTCAAGTCCATGGGCAAAAAGTGGAAGTCGCTATTGCCGGGCAGCGGGTGGCCGTAAACTTGACCGGGATCGAAACTCGGGAACTCAAAAGGGGGAGCGTACTATTAGAACCCGGTTATCTCCAACCCTCTTATCGTTTAGATGTCCAATTGGAATTATTGACTTCTGCCAGTCGACCTTTAAAAAACTGGACCAGCATTCGTTTTCATCAAGGAACTAAAGAGGCCCTGGGTCGGGTAGTACTGCTTGAAAACGAGGAATTAGCACCAGGGGATAAAACCTACGCTCAGTTAGTGATGGAAGAACCAGTGGTCGTCGCGCGCCGGGATCGTTTTGTAATCCGGGCTTATTCCCCGATGTTTACTATCGGAGGGGGAGCAATAATTGATCCTAACCCAACGAAACAAAAAAGATTTCAACCGGAGGTACTGCAAGCGTTGGCAATGAAAGAAAAAGGAACCCCGGATGAATTAATCTTGCAGCACTTACTATCGGTACGGTCTCCCCTGGTAATTTTGTCGGAATTAAAACATCAGGTAGGGCTAGGCGAAGATGAAATCAAAGTTGGTTTACAACGGTTAATGGAAGAAAACCGGTTAGTCAAGTTGCCGCTGGAAGGAGTAGACTATCTCTTGCACCCGCAAGTTTATAACCAGTGGCAAGAGGAGCTGCGGGAAATCTTAAAACGTTATCACCAGGAATTTCCGTTGCGTACCGGGCTTCCTCGTGAGGAACTGCGCTCCCGTAAATTTAATTTTTTATCGGTTAAGCTATTTAACGCGATGCTCCAGTACTGGGAGCAAAACGGTGATATCTCTATCTCCGGACAAATGATAGCCCTTAAGGGTCATGTCCCGAAACTTACCGAACGTTATCGCTTAGCAGTCGATAAGATTAGCCAGCATTATCAAAAGGGGCGGTTTCAACCCCCTTACTGGAGTGAATTAAAACCACTGCTCAATTTAAATGAAACTGAAGCCGAGGAAGTGCTAAATTATTGTCTTCAACAAAAATTATTGGTCAAGGTCGCGGATGACCTTTATTTGCGGGAAGTAGATCTGGGGGAAGCCCGCCATTTTATTTTACAACATTTTCAACAACATTCGACACTAACCATCAGTGAAGCACGAGATCTGCTGGGTGGATCTCGGAAATATATTTTGCCTTTACTAGAGTATTTTGATCGGGAAAAAACCACTAGGCGTGCAGGGGATAAGCGGGTTAAGTTTTAGGCTATTTTTACATAGCGAAATAGACTAGCCGTGTAAAAGCAGGAGTTTTCTGAAATTTGTAGAAGTCTTTTTGTGGAAGTTTTTTGTGAACAACAACGGATTTTGGCTCAGGTATACGGATAAAGGTTTGTGGGAGGTGATAAAGAATTTAAAATTCCACAGGCGGGGTTAAGCGTAGGCTTGAGGTAGAGTAATAGACTAAAGGTTTAGCGTTTACAAAAGGAATGGTTGCCTAATAATTTTTATTTTAAGGAGGTGAAAGACCTGGTTTCCGACTTGTGTGACTGATGATCTCCATAGATTACTTAATTAATTATGTTTTTGAAACCAGGTAACTTTATGAAAATGCGTAAAAGGCTAGCCCTTGTAGTAGCCCTGGTGTTTGCTTTAAGCATTTTTGCCGGTTGTGGAGCGAAAACGGAAACCCCAACCCCGGGTACCCCTTCCAAAGAAGATATTAAGATCGGGATTATTAATTCTTTAAGTGGTAGTGTATCGTCCTACGGTACTTCGGCCCACAATGGAGCCTTACTGGCGATTGAGGAAGTTAATAAGAAGGGTGGACTCCTGGATGGCCGCCAGGTCAAATACGTTGAAGAGGATGACCAAGGGAAAATTGATGACGCAAGTAATGCGTCTCAAAAGCTGATTAACCAGGATAACGTGGTTGCGATTATTGGGGCGACGATCAGTTCCTGCAGTAACGCTGCAGCTCCTTCAGCCCAGGCTGCTGGGGTACCCATGATTACGCCTACTTCCACGGCTACGAATGTTACCGAGAACGGCGAATACATTTCCCGGATTTGTTTTTTGGATCCTTATCAAAGTAAAGCTTTAGCGAAGTTTGCGGTAGACAATTTAAAAGCGAATAAAGCGGCTATTTTATACAACAAGCAAGATGATTACTCCACTGGATTAGCGGTTTCCTTTAAAGAAGAATTTACCAAACTAGGTGGAACCATAGTTGAGGAGCAGACCTATGGTAAGGATGAGCAGGACTTTAACGGTCAGTTAACTAAAATTAAAGGGACTAATCCAGAGATTTTGTTCCTGCCCGATTATTACAACACCGTAGGTTTAATTGCTAAGCAAGCTAAACAACAAGGATTAAAGGCCACTTTATTGGGGGCCGATGGTTGGGATTCCCCGCAATTATTTGAAATTGGTGGCGATGCGGTGGAAGGCGCTATTTTCAGTGCCCATTACTCAGCCGCTGACCCCAGTCCAGAAACAAAAGCTTTCGTAGAGGCTTACAAAGCTAAGTACCAAAAAGATCCAGATTCCTTTGCGGCCCTTGGTTACGATGCGGCTATGGCTTTGATGTCCAGTATCAACACGGCTGGTAGTACAGATAAAGCGAAAATTAAAGATGCGATTAACGACCTAAAAGATTTTAAAGGCGCTTCAGGTACGATTACGTTGGACGATAAACGTAATCCGATTAAGACGGTAGTGTTTGTAAAGTGTCAACAGGGTAAGCAAGAATTCGTGGCAAAAGTCACCCCGTAAGTTAGCCCTGAATACCCTTAATTCTATATAAAAAACGAGGAGAAAAGGTTAAGACTGGAAGTGGGTAGGAGTAGGGGAACCAGGTTCCCCTACTCCTATTACCCCGAACGATGGACAGGGGTGGGAAATGTGGAATTTTTACAGCAGCTGGTTAATGGCTTGGCCCTGGGAAGTATCTACGCGCTGATTGCCATTGGTTATACTATGGTCTACGGGATCGTCCAGTTAATTAACTTTGCCCATGGAGATATTTATATGATCGGTGCTTTCGTGGGCTTTTTTGCTGTGGTTAAATACGGCCTTCCGTTTCTTCCGACCCTGTTATTGGCGATGCTAGTTTGTTCGGTATTAGGGGTCATTATTGAAAAGATTGCTTATCGTCCTTTGCGTAATTCCCCCCGGATTACCGCGCTGATCACAGCGATTGGCGTTTCCTTGTTTCTAGAGAACGTTGTGCGGTGGCGGTTGGGACCAGATCCCCGACCTTTTCCCGAATTATTTTCGGTTAAAGTTTTTTCTTTAGGAGGGGTTCAGGTCAGTAACGTCCAGTTATTAATTTTTGGAGTAGCCTTGGTATTGATTGTCATCCTGCAGTTTATCATCTACCGTACCCGGATCGGAAAGGCGATGCGCGCCGTTTCTCAGGATCAGGATGCAGCCCGTTTAATGGGGATTAATGTTGATCGAACTATTTCCGTCACTTTTGCCATTGGCTCAGCCCTAGCCGCAGCGGCAGGTATTTTGGTGGGTATTGCCTATCCGCGCATTGATCCTTATATGGGCATTTTACCCGGCTTAAAAGCCTTTGTCGCCGCTGTTCTCGGTGGGATTGGAATAATTCCCGGGGCCATGTTAGGAGGGCTAGTAATGGGGGTAGCGGAATTAATGGTCGTTGGTTTCTGGTCTTCGGATTATCGGGATGCGATTGCCTTTGCCATCTTAATTATTATTTTGTTAATTAAACCTACCGGTATTTTGGGTAAAAATCAAAGCGAAAAGGTATAAAAAAAGAAGTATTCCTGGACCCTTGGAGGTAAATAGATAGATCATGATCCGTCGAGATCAAGTGACTAAACTATGACTAAGGTAGGTGACCAAGGATGGCTGATACCAACCAGGTTAATCAAATGCAAATAGCTAACGTAGAAAATTACCCCCGAGGTTTACGGTGGGTTATCCTGGTCGGTGTGTTACTGCTGTACCTGGGTATTCTAGGTTTGAAAGAATCAGGGAGCCTGAATCCCTATCATATTCAAATATTATGCTTAATATGTATTAATATTGTCTTAGTTGTGAGTCTCAATTTGATTAATGGTTTTACTGGTCAATTTTCGTTAGGACATGCTGGATTTATGGCGGTAGGCGCTTATGTTAGTGCTTTTCTTACCCGTAATGTGATTAATCAGTTAACTTTCTCGGGTGCGGAATGGCTGGTAACCTTGGAAAAGGCCGGGCTATTTTTATTAGTAATTTTAGCCGGAGCCTTGGTGGCGGCTTTTCTGGGGGTTTTAGTAGGCTTACCTACTCTACGGCTGCGGGGTGATTATTTGGCCATTGCCACCCTGGGTTTAGGGGAAATCATTCGGATACTACTGATTAACTTAGATGTAGTAGGCGGTGCCCGCGGCTACGCAGTGCCTAAACTGACCAATTTTTCTTGGGCCTTCTGGTTAATGGTCATTGCCGTGTTACTTATGGTAAACTTTATTAATTCCACGCACGGTCGGGCTTGTATTTCCGTCCGCGAGGATGAGATCGCCGCCGAAGCCATGGGGATTAATACGACCCGTTATAAAGTGATGGCTTTTACTCTGGGTGCTTTCTTTGCTGGTTTATCCGGGGCCTTGTTTGCCCATCTTTTTGTTTATATTAGTCCCCAGATCTTTGGTTTCCTTCGTTCTATAGATATCTTGGTAATGGTTGTATTGGGGGGGTTGGGTAGTATTACCGGTTCCATTACTGCGGCTATTTTTATTACGGTTGTTATGGAGATGCTGCGACAACTAGTAGAACTAAGGGTGATCATTTTTGCCGTGATATTAATTCTAGTAATGCTGGTGCGACCGCAAGGGCTTTTAGGCAACCGGGAGATTACTGATTTATTTCGAAGAAAGCAAAGAGGTGATCCGGATGAGCCTGCTCAGCATCAAAAAGCTGTCTAAATCTTTTGGCGGACTGATTGCCGTAAATAACCTCAGCCTGGATATTCAACCGGGAGAACTGGTTGGCCTAATCGGGCCTAACGGAGCTGGAAAGACTACGGTATTTAATATCTTAACCGGGGTTTATCCGCCTAGTAGTGGGGAAATCTGGTTTCAAGAGCACAGTCTGGTAGGGCTTAAACCTTATCAGATTACGCAGAAGGGGATCGCGCGAACTTTTCAGAATATTCGTCTTTTCGACAATCTAACGGTGCTGGATAATGTACGGATCGCCCTGCATAGTCATTCAGCGTACAGAGTAACCAGTTCTTTTATACGCTCAGCTAGTTTCAAGAAAGGCGAGAACTCTATGCGACGCAAGGCGATGGAGATTCTAAAAATATTTAAATTAGATGATAAATACGATGAAATTGCCCGTAATTTACCGTATGGGGAGCAGAGACGGTTAGAAATAAGTCGTGCCCTAGCGGCGCAACCGCGATTACTTCTTTTAGATGAGCCGGCTGCCGGCATGAATCCGCAAGAAACGCAGGAACTGATGGAATTAATTCGTTGGGTCCGCAACGCATTTTCCCTAACCGTACTGCTGATTGAACACGATATGTCTCTGGTCATGGGGGTCTGTGAGCGGATTTACGTACTGGATTATGGGATGCTGATTGCTCAGGGAAGCCCTCAAGAGATTAAAAGTCATCCCCGGGTAATCGAAGCTTATCTGGGGGAGGAGGTAGCAACGGTTGCTGAAGATCAACAACATTGATGTTTTCTATGGGGCTATTCATGCACTCAAAGATTTATCCTTAACCGTAGAAGCCGGACAAATCGTTACCTTAATTGGGGCCAATGGCGCCGGGAAAAGTACGACTTTAAAAACTATTTCCGGCCTTTTAAAACCGAAGTCCGGGAACCTCATTTTTCAAGAGCAGAATATAACCGGAAAAGCAGCACAACAGATCGTAGCCCTGGGAATCGTTCAAGTTCCTGAAGGCCGGCGAGTTTTTCCTAGTATGTCGGTAATGGAAAATTTAGAACTGGGGGCTTATCTACGTAAGGACCGAGTCGCAATTCGGGACGACTTGGATCGGGTATTTACGCGGTTCCCTCGGCTCCAAGAGCGCCGCAGTCAGATGGCCGGCACGTTGAGCGGAGGGGAGCAGCAAATGTTAGCCATTGGCCGAGCCTTAATGGCTCGTCCTCGATTGATGTTATTAGATGAACCTTCAATGGGTCTAGCTCCGCTGTTAGTTCGGGAGATCTTTGAGATAATTAAGGAGATAAACCAAACCGGGACCACGATTTTGCTCGTAGAACAAAATGCGCATATGGCTTTGTCGATTGCCCACTATGCGTATGTTTTAGAAACGGGTAAGATTGTCCTGGAGGGACCGGCGGCAGAACTAGCCCAAAGTGATAAAGTTAAAGAGGCTTATTTAGGTGGAAGGACCAATTAAATAGTGGAATATTTCGGGATACTTAAAGACGTTTTTAAGGAGGGTTTCAGCGATGCTGGTACGAAATCGGATGACTTCTGACCCCATTACCATTACGCGTAAGACGACAATTGCGGAAGCCCTGGAAATAATGCGCGAAAAAAAAATACGCCGTTTACCGGTAATGGAACGCGGAAAACTAGTCGGCATTGTTACGGATCGTAATTTGAGTGAAGTATCCCCTTCGCCGGCGACCAGCCTTAGTGTTTTTGAATTAAATTATTTATTAACGCGCACGAAGATCGGAGATATCCTGCCTAAGCAGCATAAATTAGTTACCGTGGGGCCGGATGACTATCTGGAGCAGGCCGCCCTACTCATGCGCGAGAATGGCGTAGGCGGGATTCCCGTAGTAGAAGATGGACAATTAGTCGGGATTATTACCGAGAGTGATATCTTTGATGCTTTTATTGATATCATGGGCTTGCGTCAGTCCGGTTTACGGGTGCATTTAGAAGTTGAAAACCGGATCGGGGTATTGGCAGAGGTTTCGGGCCTCATGCGAGATCTAGGCGTCAATATTACCCATACGGTTTACGCGCCCGATGGAGATAAAGGGGTCCTAGTCTTGCGGTTAGACGTTTTTGAGGAAGAACCGGTGGTAGAGATTTTAAAAAAGGCGAATTTTGAGATTATCTCGGTCCATTTAAACCTGGTTTAAATAATAAATAGGCGAAGAATTAAGATTTGACATTATGATTTCTTTTAGGTAGACTAGACTTTGCAAAATAATTGTTATAGATAACTTTTTCAAATAAATGGGGGTGGATTGGGCCTGGTGGCTCTCCTGGACTTCAAATCCAGTCGTGCGGCAGCGATCCTGTCGTAGGTGGGTTCGATTCCCACACACTCCCGCCAAAAAGCTGGATTTAAAAGACTTCTAATGGATGGAAGTCTTTTTTTCAAAGTTTCTTTAAACGTATAACTTTTAGAAGATTATGCTTTTGACCCATAAAGTTATTCGGAAATTTAGAGCATAAAGGGGGATCGAAATGCCGGTAAAGCTGGAAAGAATAGAGTGCTTATTGTTTGACCTGGACGGCACTTTATTACCGATGGACATGGAAATATTTACGAATGCCTATTTTAAACAATTGCAAACTAGGGCAACTCCCTATATTGCTCCTGAGTATCTGATTAAATACATATGGGCCGCCACTAAGGCTATGCAAGAAAACCAGGAACCCCAATTAACGAATCAAGAAGTATTTTGGCAGCATTTTGGTCAGTATACGGAGTACTCCCGCGAGTTTCTGGAAACGGTGTTTAATGCATTTTACGAACAGGAGTTTTCTTCCCTGGTCAACGTAGTGCAACCTAGCCCTTTATCTTCGGAGATTTTAGATTTAGCTCTGGCGCAGGGGAAGCGGTTAGTGTTAGCTACCAACCCCATTTTCCCGTCCGTGGCTACGCAGGAACGGATGCGGTGGGCCGGAATTGATGCCTACCCCTGGCAATTAATTACTACCTACGAAAACAGTCGCTATTGCAAGCCTCATTTAGCCTATTACCAGGATATTTTACAGCAACTTGATTTGACGCCGGAGAAGTGTCTGATGATTGGTAATGACGTACAAGAAGACGTAGTTGCTTCCCAATTGGGAATCTTTACTTATCTGGTTACCGATTGTTTATTGGATGCAGGCTCTCCTTATTATGAACCCCATCGACAGGGTTGCTTAAAAGAATTAAGGGATTGGTTTGCTGGTACTAATGAAAAAGTCTATGAAAAATAGATTTAATGTTAGAATGAGATAGGGTTAATGTTTTGCATGTAACTTTCGTTTGCCGGATACACTATTCCCAGGAGGTGTTAAAGTGAACGATAAGCAAATAGTACAATCACTTATTTCTCGGCTGGAGGGGTCTGCTGACGATATCCGTAACTCCATGAAGGAAATTTATAATGGAGAGGCGTTAACGGAACTAACCCAGGCCTTATTGAAGGTGGATGATGGGGCCAGACAATGCCGGGCAGCCCTGAGAAATTTAGATGAGGAATTCGATCAAGAGAGCTTCACTATTGAGCCTTTTGAGTGAGCCCTTATAAGGCGCGGAGATAGTAGACAAGCAAAATAAGGTGAAAAAAGAACCCCTGGGAAGCTATCTCGGGGTTCTTTTTAGTTGTATTTCTTTTAAATTTTCATTTTAATATAGACGCCGGTGGAATAGATTGTGTAGAATTATGACAACATAATTAGTTTATAATATATTGACGTCGTATTTTGGGGGAATCTAAATGAACTTACCGACCAGAAATCAACATGAAGAACAATGCCGCTTGTATCGTATTTTTAGCGACCAAATGACGCCCGGATTGATTTGCCTGGATCCCTTAATGAAAATTATTCAAGTTAATTCGGCCCTTTGTCTAATGTTAGAGTTTAAGGAAAAGGAGTTAATCGGGAGATCTTATCTAGATATCGTTGATAAAACTCAAGTATCCCAGGTACTTGAAAAATTTTGGCGACAGCTTCATGGTGAACGCAGCATCTATGAAACGAGTTTGATAACCAGGGGCGGTCAATGCCTACCGGTAATGGTAAGTGCCGCCCCTTATATGGATGATAGTGGACAGATCCAGGGGGTTTTTGGTTTTTATACGGATCTGACTACGCAAAAAAAAGCGGAGCAAGAGATGCGTTTTCAGGCCAATATGTTAACCAATATTAGGGATTGCTTGATTGCCGTGGATCTGCAAGGTCAGATTATTTACTGGAATAAAGGCGCGGAAAAGATTTTTGGTTGGGGCCAGGAGGAATTTGTCGGTTCTAAACTGGAGGACTTATTAATACCAGAGGAAATTAAGCGTTGGGCCGAGATTCTAAATGAGGTAGGGGAAGGGAAAACTTGGCGCGGCCAAATGGAAATGTTGAACCGGTCCCAGATTTCTCGAACCGTACAATTTTCATGGGCCCCTTTCTGGGATGAAAACCATCAAATCAATGGGGCCATAGGGTTAGCCGTGGATATTAGCGAATTGATCGAAGCACGGTGTCGTGCCGAAGCCGCTTATCGAGTAAAAAGTGAATTATTGTCCAATATGAGTCATGAAATCCGTACGCCTTTAGCCGGGATTTTAGGTTTTACAGATTTATTAATTCGAGAAAATCTATCCCCGCGTTTAATCGAATTTGTTACGAACATTCAACGTTGCGGACAGCAGTTAGGGATTTTAATTAATAATATTTTGGAATTATCTAAAATGGAAGCCGAGCGTATTAGTCTGCAAAGTACAGAGTTTGAAATTACCAATTTAGTTCAAGACTGCGCGGCAACGATTCAATCTCAAGTAGAAGAAGCCAATCTAGAATTAGAAATATCGATTAGTCCGCAAGTGCCCCGAGTGCTTAAAGGAGATGCCGGTCGCATTAGTCAGGTGCTAACCAATTTATTAGGGAATGCCGTAAAATTTACCCGTCAGGGAAAGATCGCGATTCGGGTAAATCGGAGTGAAAACAAACCCTTTTCTTCTGCTTTATTCCCCTTACAGATTACCGTTAGCGATACCGGAATTGGCATTCCCCGTACGGCACAAAAAAGTATTTTTGAGGCTTTTACCCAGGTAAATGGAACCAAACCCTTGCGGCAGGTAGGAACAGGATTAGGGCTGAACATCTCCCGGCGGCTAGTTGAGTTTATGGGAGGCCAAATCTGGGTGGATAGCGAAGAAGGGAAAGGCTCTACTTTCTATTTCTGGGTTCCGCTGGAAATGCCGACGCTTACGCCGGTCAAATCAGAGTCCGACCAACTCACCCCCGCGGATTTTCCCTCTAGGGCAGATCGGATGTTCGGCTCAATACTGGTCGTTGAAGATAATGATGCCAATCGTCGGCTTTTAACCTATATGTTAACCGATGAGGGATACACGGTAAGGACGGCGAAAAATGGGTATGAGTGCTTAGAATTATTAGATAGTGAAAAATTCGAAGTAGTATTAATGGACATGCAAATGCCGATTCTGGACGGCTATGCAACGACCCGGCGGATTCGCCAAACGGAGAAATGGCGAGATCTGCCAGTTATAGCCCTTACGGCCCATGCGATGAAAGGAGATGCCGAGAAATGTTTGGAGGCCGGTTGTAATACGTATTTAGCTAAGCCGTTTAATCGTGATCAGCTCTTGAACCAAATACAGCGGCTCCTTTATACGAAACAACAACAGAAGGAAGCATCGGCCCGGGATAAACAGGAACGCCTCTTGCGAAAACTCTTACCCGAGTTTTTAGATTCCTTGGATCAGATTCTGGTACAAATGGGTCAGGCGTTGGCTGAAGAAAACCCAACCCAACTGCTTGAATTAAGTCATGACCTTAAAGGGTCAGCCGGTCTGTATGGTCTAGGGGCAATTTCTGAACTTGGGGCCCAAATTTACCGAGCCCTTAAGGAGAGAGAAACCATTAATCTGGTTCAGTTATATGAACAGCTAAAATCCGAAGCACAAAAAGCGCGACAAGAAATCGAAAACCGGGAATAACACTCGGAATTAATTGGAAGAAAAGTTTAACTTGTATAAATTTTAGATCTTTTTTGCTGAATAATGTCGAACAAAGGAATTTTCTTGTTGGTGTCGAATAAAATGTGTGGCAGGAGGAATCAGGGAGGAATTTAGACATGAACCTTAAGGACAATAGGGTTCGACTACTGCTTAACTCCATAAATAATTCACTTGCGCAGATGATCCTGGTATTTTTCTTTTATCGCAACCCTGGAGCCATAGACACCGTAGAAGGCCTGGCTCGCTGGGTAGGTATTAACCCGCAGGAAGTGAAATTGGCTTTGATAGAGCTCCAACAAATGGGTATTGTACAAAAAATAGGGGAAGGATTGTCCGCCGTCTACTGTTATCAACCAGACGATTTAATCAGGGGAGTTTTGGATGAAGTAGTGATACAGCTTGCCCGAGAACAAGAGGGGATTCTTGGGCCTTGGCCAGGGGGTGATGTTTTTTGCAACAGTTTTCTACAGGAGTCAAAGGTTTAGACATAGTCCTTTGTGGTGGGTTAAGAGTAGGCAGTTCGGTCCTAATTGAAGGAGCCCCGGGGAGTGGCAAGACAACCCTAGGGGTACAGACGATAGTAGAAGGGGTTAAAGCCGGCGATCCGGGCATAATCCTGACTTTTGAGCAATTTCCCGATCAAATTTATCGCGACTCGGCCCGTTATGGTTGGGATCTACCGACGATGGAAAGGGAGAATAAATTAAAAGTAATCTGTACTTCACCCCAGGTAATTAACGATCAACTACTGCAGGTTAGCGGACCTATAAATCAATTAATCAAAAATATCGGGGCGAAAAGAATTTTAATTGATAGTTTTACCCATTTTCGGCGTATTTCCATGGAAGAAACTAATTTACGAGAACTCATGTTTAGTTTAATGAATTCATTGAAACAACGGGGCTTAACGGTCTTGTTTACTAAGGAATTTTCGCCGGTAGAGGCAGAGAGTTTTGAAGAATACCTAGTAGATACCATAATTTCATTGACCTATCAGGAAACGCCCACTGAGGGCAGAAGACGCCTGGTCGAGGTTTTAAAAAGTCGGGGGCATGAACATTTACCCGGCAAACATAGTTTTAAATTTTCCTCAGAAGGACTACAAGTATTTCCGCGCCATTTACCGCAGATTGATGAAATCAATGAATTAAAAGTATTACCGGGGGTGTTACCGACCGGCATTGAAGGCTTGGATAGTCTGTTGGGCGGAGGGGTGCCAAACGGTAGTAACATTTTGTTGTGTGGTCCAGCTGGGGTGGGTAAAACAACGCTTTCTTTACAAACGATCCATAATGCCTTACAAGACCGTAGTCGTAAGGCGGTATTGTTTTTACACGAAGAAATGCCCGAGTATATCCTGCGCCGGGCGGAGAGTTTCGGCTGGGATTTTCGTAAATTTATTGAACAGGGACAACTAATTATTAAATACGAAGATTTTATTCAAATTGACATTGACGAATATCTCCTTAAATTAAATGAAATGATGCAGGCTGTAGGCCCTTCGTTAGTGGTAGTCGATACCCTGCCGACTTTAATGCACAATGTAAGTCATGATATTCAGCTAGTAGCGGAAAAGATTGCCCGCTTAACCCGGGTAATTAAGTACCACCGTTGTAATTCCTTGCTTATCAGTCCCTCGACCTTTGGCGCCAAACAAATTGGTCGATTTGGTTTCGAAGAATCGTTTTGTGACGGGGTTATTATTCTGGGAACCGTATCGTTTGAGGATGCGCGCAAAAGACATATTGAGGTTTATAAGTTAAGGAATCAAAAACATATAACTGGTTTGCATAGGATGGAAATTACGGAAGAAGGAATCCGGATTTTCTACGTGCGGTAGGGATTCGCCGTAACGCAAGGAAGAAGGAGCGAAGATATTAATGATCACATATAACTTAGGGATTCGTTTTTCACCGCTAGAGGGAATTGTGCGGGGTACGATTCCCTTTGGTACCACCTGGCAAGTGCGTGGTGAGTCCGGAGCCGGTAAAAGTACCTTGGGATTCCAATTCCTTATGCAAGGTTTACGTCAAGGCGAATCAGCGGTGTACGTTGCTTGTGATGAACCGGCTACACGCGTACGCGAAGATATGAATTTTTTTGGATTTTCTACAGAGCCGTACGAACAAGAAGGTAAATTAGTCCTAGTAGACACTTATGAATCTTCAGATCCTCGGGTCTTATGTATTAAAGATCGTGGGGATTCTCAGGAGTTTCTTTATATCCTAACCCGGATCGTCCGTCAGATGCCTCGGCCCTGTCGGTTGATCTTAGATTCACTAACTTCTCTTTCTGCGGTATATAGTACTAAAGCTTTTATTAGTTTGATTCAGGATAAGAATCGCCTGTTACGTGATCCGGAAGTAGTAATTATGGATATCTATTTGAAAAGCACTTTAGAAGAAGCGGGGATGTATGCTTTGACCAATGCTTATGACGTGTGTCTGGATCTATTATTTCCGGATGAAAAAGGGGGAGTCCCCCAGCGTAGTTTACGGATCCATAAGTTGCGTACTTCTGGGTACGACCCGCGACCATTTCCCTGTTTTATAAAACAAGGAGTAGGTTTGGTAGTTGATAAGGAGTTCTACGTAAGATAGGATGTGAGTTGCGTGGCCGAGGAGTTACAGAGGAAGTTAACTTATAAGCTTAAATCGGAAAACGAGCGTATGAATTTGTGGGTTCATGCGTTAGAATGCATTGGAGATGATCTAGCGGACCCCGATTCCTTGTTGCAAATGGCCTCCGATGTAGCGGTAAAACAATTGTTGGCTCAATTAAAAGCCAACCCCGGGGATCTTCGTAAACCGATGGAGATCGTACAGTGGTATTTAAGCCTTCTGGAGCGAGAGGGTTTAATTCAGGAAAATAATATCTCCTTTTTACAATTAGAAGCCGGCCGGCTTCGGATGGAAGTAGGGCAAGGTTGTCCTTATGCTTTAACGTGTCTTTTGAGCGGCAAAAGCAATAACGTATGTAAAAGAGTTCTAACCTTTATTTCGGTTATTCGGGAAAGTATCGCTCGGGAGTTTGATTATGTATTGGTAGAGGGAGATCCTACGACCAAGTGTACTTGTGAGTTGTTTCCTGCCTCCAAACCCCGGGCTCAGTTATTTACTAAAAATCAGGTACTATCCTTGTTGCGTATTTTCACAGATGAAATGGAGCGATTGCAGGAAGGTTCGGTAGAGAAAACCGGGCGACGTTACGCTCAGGGTTTAACCGGGGACCTGCAGGCTTGTCTAGATCAATTCGGGGCGGGTGGTCTAGGAAAACTAGAATTGGAGCAGTTGGTCGAAGGCAATGAGCAGGCGATCTTTAAAGGGACCGAACTTTTGCAAGGAGTAGGGAGACGTTCAACGCGATCTATTGATGAATTTACCCGCGGATTTTTAGCCGGAGTCGTTTCGCGTCTTTGCGGTGCAGAGATAAACTGTGAGGAGATTAGTTGTGTAGCCAAAGGCGATAATGTCTGTCGTTTTGTGGTTACTCCGGTAAGGGCCCAAGATAACCTTAGTTTAACGCGTTTAAAAACCGTGCCGGTTCGCTTGGGTTATCTTTCCAGCTTGGATCACCTAATTTTACCGATTGCTCAGGAACTTCTTTTCCCCAATTGTGTGGGAATAGAAGTAAACCTAAAGTCTTATTCCTTCTGGCGGGACCTTAATCAAGCTATCATTGAAGGCGAAGTAGAAGGCGGCTTTATGATGCTTCCCACGGTCCTGTCGTTGCAGCAGCAGGGGATTCTTTTAAAAGTAGTTTGCCTGGGACATCGTAACGGAAGCGGTTTTGTCGTGGGCCAAAATTATGAACAGCGTCGGCAGCAGTTGCGGGAAAACGGAGAGCGTCTACTGATCGCAACACCAAGTAAGCTGGGTACCGAAAACCTTTTCTTACACCAGTTGATGCAGCAAAATAATTTACCTTTCCGTACGGTGACAGTTCCTTCTACGAGTATGACCCTGAATCTAAAAAACAATGAAATTGACGGGTACGTATGCTCAGAACCCTTTATTACGCTGGCGGAAAAAGAGGGCATTGGGCGGCTACTAGTTTCCTCCTACGAATTTTGGCCTAATTATCCCTGTTGCGCTTTGGTCGTAAACCAGGGTTTCTTTCATCGCCATCCGGATACCGTTAAAGAACTAGGAAGGGAACTGGAGGTTGCCGGAGATATAATAGAAAATGACCGGTTGTGGGCTTCCAAAATCGCGGCGCGTTATTTTAATCTATCCGATGAAATTGCACATAATAGTTTGCTAGGAGATCGGAAACGGATTTTGTACACGAACCTAAAGCCGGGACTTGCTGACTTGGAAACTATACAAAAACTACTTCTAAATACCGGATTGATGCATGAACCAGTAGCACTTTCTGACCTGCTAATCCGATAGTTAGAACATAAAAATACAGCGGTTGACCTGAAAAAGGTCAACCGCTGTATTTTTATCACTAGAAAAAGGATTTAAGGGACTTTTTGTCCAAATATATAATAGGATAGGGAGTGAAAAGTAATGAACTGGTTAGACCTTGGTCTGATTTTGATCATAATGGGGGCCGGGTTGGTGGGTTACCGTCGGGGTTTTTGGCGGGAAGCAGCAGGTTTATTACCTCTGCTCATGGGAATTTGGATAGCGCTACACTATCATCGTTTGTTGGCCTTGTTTTTGGAGTCACATTTTTTTTGGCGGCAACGATTGGAGAACTGGTTATTTACCCATCAGCAGTGGGCTTACTCTGGCAGCGAAACCGGTGTTAATCCCGGTTTACCTACTGAGCTTTTGACCTTTTATACTCCCTACTTACAAAAAGTGTTTAACTCAATCTTTTTAGACCTATTTAATACTTCCGGTCGTTTGTTTATAGATACCGCTAACCGTTGGTGGGCTAATACTTCTTCCTGGTTAATTATGGATGCGGCGGCTTTTGGGTTTTTGGTTATATTGATAACGTTAAGCTTACGGCTTGTTTTTAGGTGGCTTGGCTGGTTATGCCAGCATGGGGGTCTGGGCGTAATTAATAGAACGGCCGGCCTATTGTTCGCCCTGGCGGTTCAGGGCCTTTTTTGGGCCCTGATTTTTGGCGGGTTGATTGTGGTCTGGCCCTGGTTAAGTTTTATCAGTAAGTTTAAGGAAGCACCGTTTAGTGTAATTCTAGGTACCGCTTTAGAAACTTCAAAGCTAGTTCCGTTGCTCCTAGGTCTGTATACGCAATTACTTTCCCCGGTTATAAAGATGTGGAATTATTAAAAAAATAACGAAAAAGGATTACTTTAGACTAAATTTGAGTTATATTTAATTTATACGAACAACTATATGTGAAAGTATACCTCAGGCGCCGTACTGGGGGGAGGTTAGAGATATGAATATACCCTGGTGGATCGCTGCGCTCGCTGGAATAGTTCTTGCTTTGATACCAGTTATTTTTATGGTGGGAAAAACCCGTCCCCGTTACCGCTTAGATAAGCAACAACATACCGTTATTCGGTTGGGGAGGATTTTAGCTCGGGGTCAAGGAGCCCTTTCTTTTCGGCAGGTTCGCCTGATTGAAAAGACTGAACCTTCCTTAATTATGCGTTTAATGCAACGCTATTTCCACTACTGGCCACGGGAACGACAAGCCGCGGTGGCCAATCTGCTGGCCCGTTTGGGTTATACGGAATTGGCTCTAAAACAACTTGAAAGCAGTGATCCTCAGGAGCGCGCACAAGCCGCCGAAATATTGGGTATCTTACAATCGCCCAGTGGCGTGGAGCCTCTCCTGGATTTATTGGGGGATGCGGAGGAAGATGTGTGCTGGGCTGCTTCCGCTGCCTTACAGCGGATTCAAGAACCAACAACGATTGACCCTTTAATCCGGGCTTTAGATGAACCAGGAGAAGCCACCCCGGCCCGGGTAGCAGATATCTTACTGGCCATGGGGCCAGCGATCGTAGAAAACCTCCTCCAGTATTTACCGCAGATGGGAGAGCAAGGTGCCGGTACGGTATTAGCTATTTTAGGGCATATTGGAGATGAACGGGCCCTACCGGCTTTAATGGCTGGAGCTCAAGCAGATTCCCCCTGGATTCGCAGTCAGGCCGTTCAGGCTCTTGGGGAAATGCGCGCGCTAGAAGCCGTTTCGATTTTAATGGAGGTTTTACAGAAGGATGCGGTATCCGAAGTGCGTGCCCGAGCCGCGCAGGCCCTAGGGGTCATGGAATGTTGGGAGGCCTTACCGGCTCTTAAATTGGCTCGTAAGGACGATCACTGGGTAGTGAGGGTCAGTGCTAATCAGGCTTTAGCTGAAATAACAGGTAAAAATAAACCGGTTCAGGATTAGCCCTGGAAAACGGAAAATCTCAAATCAGGCTCCTGGGTCATCCTGGGGAGAGGATGGTCGGAATATGTTAAATCGGATTAATTGGGTGATGACTGACTTGCTAGGATTGGGGATTAACCTGGCCCGTATTGGGTTAATCTTACTGGG
>JAAYQE010000108.1 GCA_012519455.1 Syntrophomonadaceae bacterium | reverse complement strand
GTGCCCTTCTGTTTCTTGTACTGGCCATGATCTTTTTCCCAGCCGAAATCTTCGCCGCTTCAATCGAGGGCCTCTGGCTCTGGTTTCAAATTGTCCTTCCATCTATCCTCCCCTTTTTAATAGCCACGGAATTAATGATGGGTTTAGGTATGGTCCATTTTTTAGGGAAACTACTGGAACCTTTAATGCGGCCCGTTTTTAACCTGCCAGGTTCCGGGGCTTTTGTTGTAACCATGGGATATTCTTCTGGTTTCCCAGTCGGCGCGGTACTAACCGGCCAATTACGTCGCAAAAGGCTTTGTACCCGGATCGAAGCTGAACGCTTAATCTGTTTTACAAATAACGCTAGTCCGTTATTTATCCTAGTTGCTATTCCTATTGGAATGTTTGGTCAACCTTCTCTAGGGACTATCCTGGCCGTCGTCCATTATGGAACTAATCTGCTCCTTGGCCTGATTTTACGTTTCTATCGACGCAGTGATCCGGAAGCCTCCCGTATACCATCCTACGAGTTGACTCCAACTAGTGCCTGGCAAACTTTACTCCAGGCCCGTTATCAAGATGGTCGGCCTCTAGGTCAGCTACTCCGAGACGCGGTTAATTCAGCTATTACTAACCTTCTAGTTATTGGCGGGTTTATTATCTTTTTTTCCGTTTTAATGAAAATTCTCGGTATCCTGGGTTGCTTAAATGGGGTAACGGCATTAATAACCACGATATTTCCTGCTATTGATCCATCAGCCGTAAATTCTTTAACCATTGGCTTTTGGGAAATTACCCTCGGTTCAAAAGCGGCTAGTCAATCAGCGCTTACCCTGGAAACGCGTATCGCTCTAGTTGGAGCTATTCTGGGCTGGAGTGGCCTGGCTATCCACGCACAAATCGCCAGTATGATCGCGGATACGGACATCCGACTACTTCCCTATGTCTTAACTCGTCTAGCTCATGCTGGCCTGTCTGGATTATTCCTCTATGGTACTATTCACTTAGGATTAGTTACCTTAACTGAACCGGTCTGGTCTTCAACCTTTACCTATCAATTTACTTTAACCAGCACTTTAGGGATCACTAGTCGAATTTTTCTCGGGTCCTGGTTTCTTCTGCTGCTCACCGGGATTATGGTTACCCTTATTAAGCAACTAACCAGCCACCTCCACCCCGTAAAGAAAAAGATCGGTTCTACTCCGGTCTAACTTCCCGGGATCGTCTCAATTCTTCTCGTCCCCGACGAATGGTACCCACCGTATTCTTTAACGATCCCATAGCCTGTTCCATAACCTCTTCTATTCCTTTTAAAACGTTATCCGCATATTCATTGGAGCCTTCCCGAATTTCACGGGCTAATTCCCGTGCTTCTCCTACAATCTGCTCCGCTACTTCCTTGGCTTCCTGACATAGGTCATGGTTATTGATCATTTGGGTCATCTGCAGGCGAGTCTCGTCCACCAATAATTCGGCTTCTCGTTGGGCGTCTTTCATTACTCTTTCGCGATCCCGGTACAAGCGTTGCGCCTCTTCTAACTCATCGGGCAGGGCCTCTCGAATTTGATCGACAAAATCTAGAACCTGATCCCCGTCCACAATCAGTTTGTTACTCATAGGTATCCGACGGCTACTCTCAATATAGTGTTCCAGGTCCTCCAGTAAAGCGATAAGTTTCACCTTTTATACCCCCCCCATTTCGGTTTCTGTAGTTAACCGAAAATAACTCAATCTAGTATCTCCATAAAACTTTTCTTTAAAGCATGTATACTGGCCTATTAGTGGCGAAAGGGGTTCTTTAGCCGCTGTTTCCACCACTAACCACCCATCCGGTTTAAGCAAATTTAGTTTAGTCAATTTTAATAAGGTTGGCACCACCAAATTGTGTCCGTAAGGAGGATCGACAAAGATTATTTCAAACCCGCCTCCTTCTTCAACTAGATAGAGCAAACCCTCCGGCAACTTTTGACCTAACACTTTAGCTCGTTCAAGCATTTCCATACGTTCCAAATTTTCCCGTATTACCCGCACAGCTCTAGGATTCTTTTCTACAAAGACCGCCTGCCGGGCTCCTCGACTGAGAGCCTCAATCCCTACTGCTCCGGTTCCTGCAAATAAATCCAAAAATTTACAATCAATAACCCTAGCCCCTAATACATTGAATAGGGCTTCCCTAACACGATCAGCAGTAGGTCTGGTATCCTCCCCGGTCAAAGTTTTTATTTTTCGACTGCCGGCAGTGCCGCCGATTATTCGTAACATCTTACCTACAATCATCCTTTACCTAAGCTGCAAATATGTATCTAAAAGACCAAATGTACACAAAAATTATAGCACAAATCACGATTGAACTCGACAAACATTTGCTAAACGTGTCGTAAATCAAATTTTTTTCAGAAAAAATTTTACGTTTAATAAATGAAAGAAAAAGTTATAATATCCATTATAGAATTAAA
Source organism: Syntrophomonadaceae bacterium (assembly GCA_012519455.1). Taxonomy (GTDB): domain Bacteria; phylum Bacillota; class Ch66; order Ch66; family Ch109; genus JAAYQE01. Next base: position 1,224 of record JAAYQE010000108.1, on the reverse strand, counting down.
CAAACAAATCGGGTAATTCCGAGATTAACCCGAATAATTTCGAATAATATGGATAATTTAAAATGAGGTGCTGGTTAATCATATTCCTGCATCATTGGAGGCTGAAAAATGAGCAATATTAATCTTTATCAACAATGGGGAATAACTCTGGATCTAGCCTTAGAAGCTCATGAATTACTACGCGGAGCTACCGGCCAAGAAATTCCTGGGGTTAAGGAAGATAAAGAAAATTACCCTTACGCTACCGTAACAACCATAACTATCTTATCCCCTGAGGGGGCTAAGATTATGCAGAAACCCATAGGAAGATATATTACCATTGAAGCGGCTGAACTACGTATACCTGACCCAGAAAGTCAAAGGCAACTAAGTGATTTATTAAACCAAAAACTGCAACCGTTGCTACCCAAAGATGATCAATCCAACCTTCTCTTAATTGGTCTAGGAAATTGGAATGCCACGCCGGATGCGCTTGGTCCCCGGGTAATCAGTCAATGTGTGATAACCCGTCACCTGTATAAATATGCCCCAGAAGCCCTTACGCCCGGCATGCGTTCTGTTTGCGCGCTAACTCCAGGTGTGCTGGGAATAACCGGAATAGAAACCGCGGAAATAATTCGAGGCGTAGTTGAAAAAATTCAGCCTACCGCAATGATCGTTATTGACGCCCTCGCCGCTAAAAGCGTGGATAGGATTGGTAGCACGATTCAAATCGCAGATACCGGAATCTCCCCGGGATCAGGTGTAGGGAATCAACGTATAGGGATTAATCAAGAAACTATGGGTATACCGGTTATTGCTATCGGTATTCCGACAGTGGTACACGCAGCAATCATCATCGAAGAGGCAATCCTTAAACTCTTTCAGTCTATGAAAATGTACGAGGGACTACATCCTCCGATCATCAATGAAATCATTAATGAGGTTCTTGCGCCCTTTAGTGGAAATCTTACGGTTACCCCTAAAGAAATCGACTCCATGATTAATAATCTAGCTCAACTTCTCGCCCAGGGAATTAATCAAGCCCTGCACCCTAATGTTAATCCGAGCCAATTTAATATGTATCTTCAATAATTTTAAAAGCAGACCTTAAAACCATTAATCTATGGTTTCAGGCCTGCTTACGCGGATACTTTAAAATGAATCGTGCTTTAATTTACTTTGATTAAAGCTTCTGGCGGTAATCCTACCGACCAGATTGTAGAGTGGCTCCGGCCCGATGAT
>JAAYQE010000014.1 GCA_012519455.1 Syntrophomonadaceae bacterium | reverse complement strand
GACCCCCCGGTAAAATCTATACCTAAATTTAATCCCTGGATAGCCAAAGAGACAATTCCCGGAATAATAAAGATCATAGAAATTAGGTACCAAATTTTACGCGGTCCGACAAAATCAAACACGCGATCCCTTAAACCTTTCGGTGCAGCGGTTTCCGTCTGACTAGAACTTTCTAAATTAGGTTCCCGGTCTATGCCAGTTTCCGGTTTTGCCTTACCTTTAACGCGCCGATTTTTTTGCTTCATCTGACTCCCCTCCTAAGCTCCATACAGTTTTAGATTAGTTACCATCTGCGAACGGGCAACTGTCCTGAGCATAAATCGGGTAAAGGTAATCGCAGTAAACATACTGCATAAAATACCGATACTCAGCGTGACCGCAAAACCTTTAATGGGACCACTACCAAAGTACAGCAAGACCCCCGCCCCGATCAGAGTAGTCAAGTTTGCATCAAAAATCGTCCAGAAAGCCCGAGTAAAACCGGAATCGATAGCAGCCATTAAAGTCTTCCCTGCCCTTAATTCTTCTTTAAGTCGTTCATAAATAATAATGTTCGCGTCCACGGCCATCCCAATGGAGAGGATAAAGCCAGCAATCCCGGGTAAGGTCAACGTCGCGTTAAGTGCGGCCAGAATTCCCATCACCAGAGCCCCGTATAAGACCAAAGAAAAGCCAGCAATAACGCCTGGAAAACGATAATACCCAATCATAAAAAGAAAAATCAAGATAATTCCGATAAGACCGGCCTTATAACTCTTTTGCAGCGACTCCTCACCCAATGTCGGTCCTACCGCACGTTTTTCAATCATTTCTAACTTCACGGGCAAAGCACCGGAACGTAAAAGAATCGCATGTTGTTCCGCTTCTTGTAGGCTCTTATATCCACCTCGAATGACCGCATCGCCCGTAGTAATTGGTTCTTCTACCACTGGATTAGTCAACAATACGCCATCTAAATAAATGGCAATTTGACGGCCGACGTTGGCTGAGGTAATCTTACCAAAAGCTTCCGCTCCCTCCGCATTAAAGGTCAAATGAATCTCTGGTTGCCCGGCCTGATTAAGTCCAGCTTGGGCATCCTTTAATTGATTTCCCAATAAAACCGTCTGACCTTCTGGATTTTTAAATTCCAGTATAGCGGTTTTACCAATCAGAGCTACTGCTTCTTCCGGATCTTGAACCCCGGCTAATTCTACGATAATCCGGTCCGTACCTTCCGGTTGAATAATCGGTTCTTTCAACCCTAGTTGGTCCACGCGATTACGAATAACGCCTACCGCGCTTTTGACCCCTTCAGCGGTCACTGGTGTCTCTGGTGTGTCTACTGCTTGTAATACCACGTGAATTCCACCTTGCAAATCGAGGCCGAGATTAATATGCTGTTTAATCGGTGTTACTGACATCGCAGCCCCGGCAAGGACAACCAAAATAGTTGCAAAAAACAAGACCACGTGGAACGTGCTGCCCCTGCGCATCCCTTTTCCCCCTTTTAAATACTCCTTAAACTATCCGAATATGTAACCACTGGCTTAATGCTACCAGTTTCGACAACATACAGAAAGATTATAAACCTTTCGCTTCAAAAGTGTCAATGAAAAACCCGCCCGGTACGTTTTTACAGTAGCCGGGCATCATTGATTAATAAACGAAACTGGGTTCGCAAAAAACTGGCCGCTCGACGACAAAGGACCATGCGGGTTAAAAAGATTTCAAAGTATTCCATAACCGGACAGATGTTGATATCAATCTTAAGCTCCATGGTTATAATTCTCTCCCGACCATCCACTAGAAGCGCGGATTCCTCGACTGCATAATTCACCCGATCATGGATATCAAAAGTACCTAAATCTGGATTACGTACCCGACTGCGATGTACGTCGGATTTATCGGCCAGGATCAAGGACGCAGCTACGCGGTTCACCGGTGTACCGCTGGCTTCATCGTGATTGCCAACTGCCGCCATAATAATGGAAATTTCCTCTAGGGGCATGCCTAAGTCATTTAGAATATGAAAACTAAGCAAAGCACTGGACTGGCTATGCCCTACCCGATTAACCACGTTACCAATATCATGTAAATAGGCAGCAATCGCTGCCAGTTCAATCTCCCGCTCGGTTGACCCCAGGGCCTGCATAATGGTTTTGATGCGCTCTGTAACTACCCCTAAATGACGGTAACCGTGCTCGGTAAAACCCATCTCGCCTAGATACTTATTACCTAAACGAATAAAAGCATCGACTAGTGGATAATTTTTAATATCGGTAAAAGTTATCATCATCCCAACCCCTTGTTTCCCAATCAAATTCTAATCATTATATAATACTTACACCGTCGGTATTTAATCAACCCCTAATTAATACGGTCTTGTTTAATGCGGCTTGGAGTTGCTATCGTTATCCGCTGCATCCTCATCTTCTTCCCCTTCATCCTCATCTTCTTCCTCTTCGTTTTTTACCAAGGCCACGGCATTACGCATTATTTCGATTAGGACCCCGTCAGCGACTTCCAACTGCAGATTTTCTTCCCCAATCGCAGTAATATACCCATAGAGGCCGCCGATAGTTACCACGTGATCCCCCACTTCTAGACTGTCCAGCAGGCGTTGCCGTTCCTTCTCTTTTCTCCTTTGCGGGGCAATCAATATAAACCATATTAACACAAAAAAAAGCAAAACGTATAAAAGGAAATTATTGTCCACCGGAATCACCGCTCCTTTCCATTATTATTCTCCTCCATCATTTTCCTCATCTACTAAAGTGTATCGTTCCCAAAAACGCTTTCGCCACGCCGGGAAATCATTATTCTGTAAAGCATCCCGGATCTGCTGCATTAAGTTTAACAGGAAATAAAGATTATGAATAGTGGTCAAGCGTAAACCTAAAATCTCGTTGGCCTTAATCAAATGGCGTACATAAGCACGGCTATAATTTCGACAGGTATAACACCCACAATCCGGATCAAGCGGCTGAAAATCACGGGCATAGCTCGCGTTCCGAATCACTAGTTTGCCCCAGGAAGTCATAACCGTTCCGTTACGGGCGATCCGGGTAGGCAGTACACAATCAAACATATCAATACCGCGGGCCACTCCCTCTACTAGACAATCTGGAGACCCAACTCCCATTAAATAACGGGGTCGTTCCCGAGGTAAAAGAGGCACCGTACAATCTAGCATTTCATACATTAAAGGCTTCGGTTCACCTACACTTAAACCGCCGATGGCGTACCCTGAAAAATCCAAATCAACAATTTCCCGCGCACTTTGTTGCCGCAGCGAGGGAAAAACCCCACCCTGAACGATGCCAAAAAGGGTCTGTTCATTTTGGGGCATGGCATTCTGGCAACGCTGAGCCCAACGGGTTGTTCGTTCTAAAGAGGATTTAGCATATTCAAAGGAACAGGGATAGGGCGTGCATTCGTCAAAAGCCATGATGATATCTGCCCCTAAAGCTAGTTGGATTTCTATGGCTTTTTCTGGGCTTAAAAAATGCGTAGATCCATCGTGATGGGAACGAAAAGTAACTCCTTCCTCTTCAATTTTTCGTAGGTTTCCCAAGCTAAATACCTGGTAGCCTCCGCTATCGGTCAATATCGGACGCTCCCAGTGCATAAAACGATGCAAGCCACCCGCGGTTTGAATAATCTCCGGGCCCGGACGCAGATAGAGATGATAAGTATTGCTGAGAATTATCTGGGCACCTATTTCCGCCAACTCTTCTGGGGTCATGGCTTTGACCGTAGCCTGCGTTCCGACCGGCATAAAAACCGGAGTTGCTACTACTCCGTGGGGGGTATATAAACGACCAAGGCGGCCATGAGTAGCCGAGCATTCTTTGATAAGTTCGTAATTAAATTGATGTTGCATATTATCTCCAACCTGATAACTAAATTATTTCTTTATTTATACAATCAACATAGCGTCCCCATAACTAAAAAAGCGATACTGCTTGGCCACGGCTTCTTGATAGGCCCGAAGAATCAGTTCTCGACCGCCAAGGGCGCAGACCAGCATGAGTAAAGTTGACCGAGGTAGATGAAAATTGGTCACCAAGCTATCTACCGCCTTAAAAGCGTACCCAGGATAAAGAAAAATATCGGTCCAACCTTCTCCCGCCCGGATCTTTCCCTTTTCGTCAGTTACGGACTCTAACACTCGGGCCGTAGTAGTTCCTACCGCAAAAATTCGGCTTCCCGCGGACCGAGCCTGATTAAGCATGGCGGCGGTAGAATCAGGCACTTTAAAGTATTCCGTATGCATCCGATGCTGCTCCACTTCAGTTACTTTCACCGGACGAAAGGTGCCCAAACCAACATGTAAAACCAGGGGGGCCAAAACTACGCCTTTTTGCTGTAATTGCGTCAGCAACTCGGTAGTAAAATGTAATCCCGCCGTAGGGGCAGCTACAGAACCGGCTTCCCGAGCATAAACAGTCTGGTAGCGCTGATAATCCTCTGGTCTTGGTGCCCGCTGAATATAAGGAGGAAGCGGAATTTTCCCTAGTTCATCGAAAATCCCGGCTAACTTAGCCGCCAGAACCTGATCGGTAGTCCCCGGCGCTCTAAATTGGATAATCCGGTTTCCCTCCCCATTTACTTGGCATACCCGACCCTCTAGCTTTAAACCGATACCGTTATCCTCGGAACCAAAAAGCAGTTCTGCCCCTACCCGGGCTTTTTTTCCCGGTCTTACCAATACCTCCCAGACCAAGGGATGGTCTAGGGGACGGAGTAAAAATACTTCTACGCTCGTTCCGGTATCCCGACGATATCCGGTCAAGCGCGCCGGAATCACCCGGGTTTCATTTAACACTAAAACATCCCCGGCGTGAACGTATTCAACCAGATCATAAAACCAGCGGTGTTCTAAACAAGACGAAGCCCGATGAACCACCAGGAGACGAGAGCGATCCCGCAAAGCACAGGGCTCCTGGGCAATCAGTTCCTCGGGCAATGCATAATCAAAATCAGATACCAGCACACTTACTTCTCCCTGTCTCTAAATTATCGCCTTTAGGTAGATTAAAGTATCGTACCAAACAAAAACGCCCTAAGTTCTAGAAGAAATTAACCGGGTACCAGGATAATAAAAACTCAATATCTCCTCATATTTAAAACCCTGTTGAGCCATCCCGAAAGCTCCCCACTGGGATAGTCCCACGCCATGCCCCCAACCATGCCCTTTGATCTCTAGGGTAGTTGGATGGGCCGGACGGCAATATTTCCCCTGCGCCCCAACCACATAATAACTAGATTCGGTTTTAACCACCCCAGATTTAAGGCCTTCGCCAGACAAAACCGCTAGACTTTTTATTCCTCCATGCCGGATTTCTTTTCCTCCGCTTCCGTTCTGTATCGCCATGGTCGCATCAGTATCGATATCAAACATACGACTCATTACTCGATTGGCATTCACCACCGCAAATTTGGGGTTGAATAATTCCGCAAAACGACTCCCCGTCATTTTAATAGTTTGACCCCGATTATCCTTAATAATTACGGTTTGTACCCGACCGGAAGGATATTTTATTAATTCCAAGGATTCAATCATCCCCACCTGCGGATTTTCGAAGAAAAGCGCCTCGCGCAGACCTAATTCTCCCTGTTGGTTTACACCATTAATTACCGTGGAATAACTCCAGTCGGATAATCCATGACCTAGGCTATAAAGATCCGGCCGGCCTTGCAGATAATCAAGATCCGCACCAAAAACATTAACGTTGTTTTCAGTATAACCACCACTATTCGAATGATAAAGAGTTATGGCTAGTTGTCCCTGCTTATCCACGACTACTTGCCCGCTCGTGTCTTTCACGGCCCGCGTGCAGGCCTCTGCTTCACGATCATAGCCACCGTAAGCCTGGCAATTCGTGCCGCCGCAAAGATTATAGCCCTCCGTTATATGTTTGGAAAGATTACGGGCCGCATAAGTGCGGGCAATTACGGCCTGTGCCCGTAAAGCTTCTAAAGGCCAACCTCCGCTCATTTCGCGTGCCACGACCCCATAGAGATACTCTTCTAGCGGTAACTCATTGATCGCGGTAATCCCATTACCTAAGACATTGACCCTAATTTCCAATTGACCCCGATAACGTGCCGCCTGACATTTTACCAGGTTAAGCGCTCCGGAGGCCTCACGCCCGGACCCAATTTCTAATCGTAACGGTCCTTTAAAAGACCCGCAAAATTCCCACTTACCACTGGCATCTACCGATAAGGAGTTACTTTCAAGGTTATCCTCCCCCGATGTACCTAGATAACGATAAACCTCCAGTAAAGCCTGATTAGGGTCTAGCTGGGCCCGAATTAGCGTACCACTGCTTACCGTGGATAATATCGTACGTCCGGTATTCCGATCTTCTAAAGTATAATTTCCCTGACTGACCCCAAAATCAATCTGGGGCTGATCCCAGACCACCCCAATTCGGATGTCTTCCGGTACGGCTACCGCCTGAACGGATGAACCGCCGAAAATTAGAGCAAGACCCAAGCCGAGAATCAACCACCCCATCAGTAAACACCAGGTCTTTTTCGATATATTTTTGAACCGACTGGACACTTTGCCACCCCTTTTCTGACCAAAACCAATAAAAAAACCATATCAGGCAATTCGACACCGCGTCAAAAATCCCTGCCGGTTCTTCCAAATCACGCTACCGGTTGTTTAACGTCGAAAAATCAGGTTAACCATGATCGTCAGTACTAGGCTTAAGATAAGCATGGTAGCTAAAGGAAAATAGAAACTAAAATTCCCTTTAATATAATAAAAGTCACCGGGAAGCCGGCCCAAAGGAAAAATCTTTCCGGCGAATAACAATAAAACTCCTATTCCCAAGGCACCTAGACCGAGAAAAATCAATATTTTAGCTAAATGATTGAGATCACCCATGTCGGTCACTCCTTATCCCTTAATGACGTAGGGAACCAATTGCCCAAGCCATACATAAAATAATTAACCATAAATAAAGGAGGGGTGTTCCTGATGATCTATGATTTCCTGCCCTTTCGACCAGAGATAACTATCGCTTTATGTAGTGTACTAGGTTTAATTGTCGTGGATACGGCCCTAGGGGTGATAATGGCCATCAGTCAAGGTCATTTTGATCTCCGTAAACTACCCCAGTTCCTGCGTACTAATATTCTACCTTATGCTGGGGGTCTGCTTATCCTGGCCCTAGCTGGTGGAAATACGCAACTGCAAGCGATCTTTTTTGCCGCTGCCGCAGCTACGAGCATGAAATTCTTATTGGAAATAAAAGATAAAATTAAAACTATTTATGATTTGAAGGTATTAACGGCAAAAAAAAGAGAAAATTAATCTAGTTTTAATTGACTTCCTTAATTATTCTTAGTGCGGGGCCTATACCTTTCCCTTTCGCTGAAGAGACAGCCACAATACTGCTGCCGGTAGAGATTTAATTCCCGTGAACGGGTCACGGTTTCCGGATATCCCGGCCGGAAGTCTTGGTAATAAAAAGGAATACCTGTTTCCAGACTAACCTGCTCACCAATCTCCCGTAAAAGATCATGTTTCTGAAAGGGGCTTACCAGTAAAGAAGTGGTAAAAGCATCAAAACGACCACGCATTGCCACTTGGGCTGCCCGTTTTAAACGTAGATAATAACAAAGCCGGCAGCGCTGTCCTTCCCTAAAAGCTATTGCTTGGAAATACTTTTCAATCTCGTATTCGGGTAAATAAATTACTTCTAGGTTAAAGGTTTCAGCTAATTTTTTAACCCCTTCCTGTCGGCGCTGGTACTCTTGGTAAGGGTGAACGTTAGGATTATAATAAAAACCGTGCACCTGATGCCCGGCCTCAAGTAAAGCCGGTACCGGATAAGAAGCACAAGGTCCGCAGCACATGTGGAGTAAAAGGTTCACCCCCATACCTCCTATCAAGAAAGTTCCTAATAACTAAAAAAACACGATTAAACCAATTTAACGATATTCATCCAGGTTATCTAAAGCCTGCACCAAGGATTCTACATCGGCAAATTCAAGCCATCCTAAAACAATTTGCTGTTGCCATTTTTCTGGCAAAGCCGACACCGGCAGGTTCGTTAGTTTCTCCAGACCACCCGGATACCCTGCGGGCCCGTAGAAAATAGCTACTTTTCCATCCACCACCCCCAAATGCCGCTTTACAGCATCCTGGGGACAAAATCCATCCAGACTTAAACGTAAAATTATCCGATTGGACTCAGCCTCAATAACCTCCCAGCCTTCCTCCCCCTTATACCGCTGTTTAAGCTGATCCATGGACATCCCCTGCAATCCGGGATCAACCACCGGAATACCTACCTCTACATGCCCACACTTGGTGTAACGGTATTCCCGTACGATTTCTGTGGCGTTCTTCGTAATCACTCTTGCGGTCCCGGAGAATTCAACTGGCGCTGCTAATTCTAATTCATCTGAAGGCAGCATGTTTTTCGTACCGGGCGCAGTTAGGGCCGGGATCAGGTTAACCGAGGTTTGTGACCGCGCAGTAGCTACCATATAAACATAAGTACCTAGAAAACTGATTAAGCCAATTCCGAAAAGACCGAGTGCTAGATAACGAAAACGAAATCGATTTTCCAACATTGCATAATCAACCCCACCAGAAATAATAATTACTATTATTTCCAGAAAGGCTGATTATATACCTCAAAGAATTTCTATTTCCCGGAATTTAATTTAAATCATTCATCAACTCATCAGGGATATCAAAGTTCGCGTAAACTTCCTGGACATCGTCATGTTCTTCTAACATCGTAACCAGTTTCAATACCTGTTCCGCTTGGTCCTTACGCGTGACCGACACGAGATTTTGAGGTACCATGGTTACCTCCGCGGTAG
>JAAYQE010000251.1 GCA_012519455.1 Syntrophomonadaceae bacterium | reverse complement strand
TATATTGCTATTGGCGGGTGATATTGTACCATTTGCCATTACGGAGCAGCATGATGATTTTTTTGATTATGTGTCGGATAATTTTGAACAAACCTATTGGATTTACGGACATTCGCAAAGAAACACGACGGCTTTTGAGATTGGAAAAACGAAACTGCTAACCAATCAATTAGGTTACGTAAAATACGGAAAGAATGCGTCCTATTCAAATAAGGCATATATAACGATTTAAAATAATTTGAAGATAAATACAGATATATGTAAATGACAAAAACAACCAACATACAACAAGACACCTTCAACGTACCAAAGGGCTATAAAAAAACACCACTCGGAATTATTCCAAAAGAGTGGGAAATAAAGAGATTTAAAAAGTTATTTTCATTTAAAAACGGGATTAATTCCGGTAAAGAAAATTATGGTCAAGGGATTAAATTTGTCAATACTCTTGATGTGTTAAGTAATAACTTTATGACTTACGACTCTTTGCGAGGTTCAGTTGTTGTTACAGACAATCAGAAAAAAGAATTTGCAGTTGTTAAAGGTGATGTTTTGTTTAATAGAACATCTGAGACACCTGAGGATATTGGACATGCTTCGGTTTATGTTGACACACAAAATGCTGTTTTTGGCGGATTTATCATTCGTGCTCACAGCTTGGATAATTCTATTGATATAGATTTCAAAAAATACTGCTTTGCTACACCTTCTGTTAGAAAACAAATCGTTGCTTTTGGAAATGGTGCAATTAGATATAATATTGGACAAGAAGATATAGCAAAAACTTTAATCGCCCTTCCACCACTTCCCGAACAACAAAAAATTGCTGAAATTCTTTCTACTTGGGATATGGCTATCGAAAAGCAAAATTCACTGATAGAGCAATTAGAGCTTCGTAAACGCGGACTTATGCAGCAACTGCTTACCGGAAAAAGTCGATTACGCAAAGCATCGGGAGAAAGATTTAAGGGAGAATGGAAGAAAGCGAGATTTAATAATGTATTCAAAGTGATTAATATAAAGAATTTTCAAATTCCAAAATCAGAATATAAAGAAACAGGAAAACATCCCATTGTAGACCAAGGTCAAAAAACAATCATTGCATTTACTGATAGCGAGAATATTTTTAAAAATATTCCTGTAATAATTTTTGGAGACCATACTCGAATTGTGAAATGGATAGATTTTAACTTTGCAGTTGGTGCAGATGGGACACAAGCTCTTCAAACAAATAAAGACAATAATCTCAAATTCTTATATTATCTGCTCTTTAACACAGAAATTGTAAATCTAGGTTATAGTAGGCATATGAGAGAATTGAAGCAAAAATATTTTTTGATCCCTCCTCTCGCTGAACAAACCGCCATTGCCATAGTTTTATCTACCACTGATAAAGAGATAGAAATAGAAAAACAAAAACTCACCACCCTGCAAAATCAGAAAAAAGGACTGATGCAGGTGTTGCTGAGTGGGAAAGTGAGAGTGAAAATTTAAATTATATATGGTATGAGTAAAAATGCAATCAAAATTTCTTTGACTGAATTTATGAATTTTGTAAACAAATCAGGACGAGCAAAAGCAACGGTTGTTGTTAATGCAAAAAACAAAAGAGAGGAAGAGTATCAACATTTTAAAGATTATTGGAACCCACTAAAAATAAAAATCAAAAGTGTTCATAGAAAAAATGGCACGCACGATGACCTAAGAAAAGTTTTGAATGAGGTTAACGAAGAGAGAAAAGAAAACTACCAAAAAGCAATAGATGGTTATTGTAAATTTTGGAAAAAAAGAAAATTAGAATGGTTTAATCCGCCAAAGAAAACTTGGACTGAGGGTGATATAAAGATTGAGTTAAATCCTGAGTTAGGTTTACAAATAAGAGATAAATTTTATGTTATCAAATTATACACGGCCGCAAATGAGAACATTGATAAAAGGCACGCTGACTTAATTCTTAATCTTATGGAAAAAGAATTGAGAGAAAAAGTTGGAGGAGATGAGGTCGTTTTTGCTGTTCTTGATGTGAAAAGAGGAAAACTATTTGAAAATAAAAATAAAGACACATCACTTTATTTTTTATTGCAAGGTGAAGCAAGGGGCTTTGAAGCTATGTGGAAGTATATCTAAATATCTCAGCTACGCAGCTCAAAATATTTGGCTCGAAACTTTCTAGCACCTTATCTTCACTATGCGAATTAATAGGTCGATCTAATATGGAAAGCCTGTAATCATTTTACACAACAACTTAGTTGCGTAAGTATAGTAGAACAAAGAGGAAAAGTGTGAATGAAATTTTAAACAACAGAATGTATATGGCTTACCCAATAGAAAAAAAATTAGTTATTGCTGTAGCTTCAAGTGCTTTGTTTGATTTGACAGAATCTGATAGTGTATTTAAAGCTCAAGGTATACATAATTACAGAGAATATCAAAATAAAAAGATTGATGTACCATTCGAAAAAGGTGTTGCTTTCCCTTTTGTAAGGCGATTATTAAAACTAAATGATTCTTTTCCCGAAGAAAAACCAATTGAAGTTGTATTGATGTCAAGAAACAGTCCTGAAACTGGGTTGAGAGCATTCAGATCAATAGCTCATTATGGATTAGATATTACAAGAGCTGCTTTCTCGTCAGGAACTTCACATTTTTGTTATTTACCTGCTTTTAATGCTTCTCTTTTTCTATCAGCAAATGAACAAGATGTAAAAGATGCAATAAAAAACAAATATGCCGCGGGAAGAGTAATTAACAAGTTGGGAGTTATTGATGACGAAAATGATAACGAACTTAGAATTGCATTTGACTTTGATGGGGTCATAGTTGACGATGAATCGGAAATAGTATACAAGAGTGCAATAAATATTGAAGAATACCAACAACATGAAAAGTTACTTTCATCTGTTCCACTTCAAATGGGACCTTTTGCCGAGTTATTAAAACGAATTTCGTATTTTCAAAAATTAGAAATAACTAAAAGTGAAAACGATAAAAATTATAAGCGAATACTTAAAATTGCAATTGTAACAGCACGAAATGCTCCTGCACACGAACGAGTGATAAGTACGTTGAGAGCATGGGATGTAGATGTCGATCAAGCATTTTTTTTAGGAGGAATTGAGAAATCGAGAGTTTTAAATATTATGAAGCCACACATATTCTTTGATGATCAAATGGTTCATTTTGAGAATATAAATAACATTCCTGCTGTACATATTCCTTTCGGTGTTGCTAATGAATGATTGAAAAGTAATCTCTATAACATAATATGAATAATAAAACTAAAATACTTTGTTTGGACGTTGATAAAAAAATAATTGATTTTTTATCAAAGAATTTTGATGTCTATAATGGAAGTTTAGGCACGAAAGTTAATGTTGAAGGTGTCGAAAGTCAAAATTTACTTTTAAACTTCGATCTCCCTGCTAATATACATGAATTTGACTTTATTATAGATGAAATGGATAAGCCTGCACTGAAGGATTATTATTCTGACGAACACAAACATAAAGAAATTACAAGTGATAAAGCATACTATTTTTATTGCAGTTATCCCACAACAGTTTTCGATCCTGTCCCTTACTCATGCAATATCCTTTCAAGCAAACTGAAAAACAAGAAAGACAGACGCCTAATTAATATACTCTTTCATGATTATTTCTATGAAATAAAGTATTTTATTAGAAATATTTCAAATGTTTGTGATACTAAAGAATATGTATATTCTAATTATTCTCACGTAAATCATGTTTATGGTAAACGATTACATGGCAGTAAAGTGCATTTATGTGACAGTAAGATATCGAAAATCCTTTTTAATGGCTTATTAAATAAAATTACCTATAATCAAATATATTATCATCCTACAATATGGAGCGGTGAGACAAGGGTAAATGATGAAAATTTTATTCCTTTACTTAAAAATCAAAACGATGAAATAGCATCATACATTTACGTAAGTACAAATGATATTACGTTTATGTTTCCACAAATGGAAGTTGAGTATAAAATCGAACTATTGGAAACACTTTTTAATGAAATACTTTATAAGCATTTTTCTGAATACTTCCCTGATATAGAGCAAAAAAAATGGACTGAAAATCCTATTTATTACTTACCGGGACATTCTAATCTTTTGGATGAAGACAATAAACTAGATATCAATTACCAGAACAACAAGATTGAAGTAAAGAGGAAGATTGAAGAAAATTATAATAAGTATTCTTTTTTGCATAAAATTTTGACAGAGACAGGAGATGATTTAGTTAATGCTATTAAAGAGTATCTTGAATGGTTGGGATTTGAAAATATTGTAATAAAAGACGAAGAAGCTAAAAATGGACTTTTAGAGGAAGATATTCAAATTAAAATTCCGGGGAAAGGGCTATTAGTAATAGAAGTAAAAGGAATTGGCGGCACTTCAAAAGACGCAGAGTGTTCTCAAATAAACAAAATTAAATTCAGGAGAAGTAAAGAGCGAAATAAGTTTGATGTATATGCTCTATATATTGTCAATAACGAAAGGCATATTGAGCCTATAAAACGTAAATCACCACCATTTAATGCTAATCAACAACAAGATGCCAAAAATGAAGAGCGAGGATTGATGTTTACCTGGCAGCTCTTTAATTTATATTTTAATGTCGAAAACGGTTTTATTTCAAAAGAAGAAGCAAGAAGTTGTTTCTTACAATATGGTTTAGTTGACTTTACACCTTCATCAATAGTTAATCTTGGAAAGCCACATAAATTCTTTCAAAATAATAAAATAATATGTATTGATTTAAATGATACAGAAGTTAAAGTGGGTGATTTTATTGTCTATAAGGAGAATGGTAAATTCAGAAAGGAAGAAATAATTTCAATTCAAGTTGAAAAAGAAGAAAAAACATCAAACAATAATGGGAAAACAGGATTTGAGCTAAGTAATTCAGTTCCAAATATTAGTAATGCTTATTTGTTGAGAAGTGAAGAATAAGTTTGATGAAAATTGAGATAATGATATGTGAGTGTGTATCACTTTCTTGATGTCGGGAAGGTGATGGAAGGATATAGAATAAAATAATAAAGATAAATCTTTTTGATTATGAATAAAACATACAATTTTTATTGCGATGAAAGCACCCATATTGAACATGACCGCTTTCCGTTCATGATACTTTCGTTTGTGAGTACGCCTTATCCGCAACTAAAAATGCACAACGAAAAAATTAGGGGAATAAAAAGGAGACATAATTTCAAAGGAGAGTTAAAATGGAACAAACTTTCTAAATCTCAATTTGAATGCTACAAAGATGTTGTTGAGTATTTTTTTGCAACAGACTTGAAGTTTCGCGCAATCATTATTAATAAGTCCCAGCTAAAACATGAAAAGTTTGAACAAACTCACGATGAGTTTTATGACAAAATGTATTTTCAGCTTTTGAATAATAGGCTGACACCAAACGCTACGTTTAATATTTATATTGATATTAAAGACACTTATTCTTATTTGAAAGCCGAAAGTCTAAAAAGGTATTTAGAAAGAGATTTTCGGAATATTAGAGCACTGCAAGTAATTAGGTCATACGAAAGTGAATTAATGCAATTAACTGATGTGCTAATGGGGGCATTGAATTATAAACTTCGAGGCTTAAACAAGGTTATTGCTAAAAATAAGATAATAGAAATTATTGAGAAAAATTGTGGAAAACCCATAACAATTCCAACGCCACCTTTTGAGCAAAAATTCAACTTGTTCTTTATTGATTTAAAATAGTATCATGCCTTTAAATTTATTGAAAAAATATAATGAACTGCTTGAACTTCTGCAGTTTTCTGAAAGGCAAAGAGATGTGTCTTTAAGGGGTATATTCAATAGGGATATTGTAGAGAATAGCGATTTTAAATTTCGTGGTAAATTAATTCGACCTTTTAAACAGGATGGTGTCTCTGCACTGGAAACATTGTTTTCGCATTTGACAAGAAAAACTGACGAGAAAGAAAAAAATGTGAAATCAAGGAGTGTTTTTGACATGAAAAGGTCGGAAAGATTACATTGGATATGGCATCATGTTCAAGAGATAGAGCAAATAAAGATTTTTAGTCACAAAGACAGAAAGGATGGAAAAAATGTTATTCGAACTTATCTTTTTGATGAAGTAGAAAACTATGTTGTTGTTTTGGAACCTTATAGAAAAACGAATGACTATTATCTTTTGTCTGCTTATTACTTAGAAAGTAGGTACAACGGACCGAAAAGAATAAAGAATAAATATAAAAGAAGGTTGCAGAAAGTATATTAAAACGCAAAGTTCGATAAACGCCTTGGCTTACCGAACTTCGAAGCTCAATTATCCTAATGCTTTTACGCTGGTATAATGAACGGCACAAAGATAGTTTGTTTTATTGAATATAACAAATGTTTCATACAAATTTTTCTCACATTACAAAAAAATATCAAAAAAACTTATCAACTATATATTGAAACAAGCTAACAAAGAGCAGAAAGAATTGTTTACAATTTAGATTATAAAGCAAGCCCAGGTTAATTGTACTTTTATTAGAGATTTAAGAAAGAACTTATTAGAGGAAACCAATTCTCCATATTTCAGGCAAAATTCTCCATATTTGTGTTTTTTCGTCTATAAGAGAGATTTTTACAATGATAACTAATTGAAATTCAGTATTAATTAAATAAAAAGTCAATTCTCCATAAAACGGGAATAATTCTCCATATATCGAATAAATGAATGGAAAATGGCTTTAGTAGAATATATATCAACGATTTCAATTCTCCATATTTCATTTATAAAACATAATATATACATTGTATATGAACTTATCTTTCAAAGAGGACCATATCAGTCAATTACCTGCACTGATGCTTTTACAGAAATTGGGTTACACCTATCTTTCACAGGAAGAAGCGTTGCTATTGCGTGGAGAAAAAACCACCAACGTTTTACTCGAACCTATTTTGCGTGAGCAGTTGCGGAAAATCAACTCCATATCGCTTATCAGCGGTAAGATTGAACCGTTTTCAGAGCAAAACATAGAAAACGGTATTGAAGCAATGCGCAACGTACCGATGCAAGAGGGTTATATTTCCAGCAATGAATATGTCTATAACCTGCTCACGCTCGGCAAAGCCATGGAGCAAAGCATCGATGGTGATAAAAAAAGCTATACGCTTAATTTTATCGATTGGAAAAATCTGCACAACAATGTGTTTCATGTTTCGG
>JAAYQE010000240.1 GCA_012519455.1 Syntrophomonadaceae bacterium | reverse complement strand
TCTCCTTCCACCAATATTGTTAAATACCGTGTTTAGTATACAAGTTTATCGTAAACGGTGGCAAGATAATTATACTACAATACATAAAAAGGCATGGCTAACAGTCTTAACTGCTTGTGCTTGTCAGCTTAGTGATTAGCTCGGCCACATCTTTATAATTGGGGTCTTGTGTAAAAAGACGACGCAGCTGCGTTAAAGCACGTTTGTTCTTACCCACGGCTAACAGAGTTTGGGCCATCAGGTAGCGATACTCCATCGTCACCTGATCCATATTTTTCTTCTGTCGCCAAGGCCCGGTCTCCAAAACAGCTAAGGCCAGTTCCGGCTTGTTTTGCTTCAGGTAAATACCGGCCCGCGCGTTTATTACCGGTACCTCATTCCTTACCTCCGGCGGCAACTCATTTAGCAACTCTAAGGCCGAATCCAAATCCCCTTGTTGTCTAAGAAGCACTGCTAAAGAATATTTAGTGCTGTAATCCTCAGGCTGGAAGCCCAAATATGTTTCTAAGGCTTCCTTTGCCTCTCTTAGAAGGCCTTGTTCCCAATAAAGATAAGCCAAATTGTAAAACACTGCCGGTACGTCCGGCACCAGGGCCAGTACTTGTTGATACTCACTGACAGCTTCTTCTATTTCCCCTTTCGCCTGGGCCTTTTGGGCCTTTAAGAAACATTTCCGAGCTCGAGCACTAGGTGTGTTAGCCCTTAGATAAATGCTGACGCCAAGTGCTAACAGTCCCGCCGGCCACCACACAAACAATAAAATCAGTGAGACCACCACTGCCAAGCACCCCACGGCTTTGGCCTTTGGTGCTAACTCCGGTGGTAAAGACGAAACAGCCGCGGTAGTAACGTCATGGTTGTGTTGCTTAGCCGAGCCCCTTTCCTTTCCTGTACCCAAGTGTTCCATATGATACAATCCTGTTCCCGGAATTCGGAACGTACGGTAGGCACCACGCGGTCCCACGCCTGCACGCAATACTTTCCCACCCACACTCATGCCGACACCGCTCTTAGAAATATTTATGCGTGTACCTTTGCCTATCCGAATGGAGCGCCGAAAACGCCAGCCCATGGCTCCTACCTCCTTACAACCTATATTTCGTTATATAACATCTAGGTTCCTGTTAGCATAGCAGCTTGAAGTAAGTGTAGGTTATGGCATCAAAAGGTTAATGGTTTCGTAACGTGCTGTTAACTAGTTCGGGCTATAGTGTATATAAGGAAACACAGACACCTTAGGAGGCGAACCTGGATTGAACAGAAAAACAAAAGGTAGAACAGCACTTATCCTAGCGATCTGTCTAGCTGTTACTATCGGAACACTCTCTGCTGCACCGGCAGCAGCAAAACCGGCTGTTAGAAAGCCCGTTCCAATTGGACAAAGAGAAAGTGCCATTGACTTGGAAAAAGAAATCGCCGGCTACATTAACGCTAAAGAGGCTACATACAATTTTGCCGACGATGAGGAATTCCTAAGTCTGGTCAACGCCCTTGCCCCAGCGTTACTTAGGACAGAAAGCGAACGTTTCTTGGAACACGCAACTCATTTTGCCGTAGGTGATTTGGACGGGGACAAGTTACCTGAAATTGCAGTATACGAACAACGCGACTTTGACAACATGGATGATCCGGGCGCGTTGGTGGTATATCAGTTTAAGGATGGCAAGTATCAACAAGTTGCCAGCGTCGACATGGAATATGACAACAGCTGTGTTAAAATGGCGATTGGGCCGGCAGCTCCG
>JAAYQE010000107.1 GCA_012519455.1 Syntrophomonadaceae bacterium | reverse complement strand
TTGGCGTCGTAGCCCTGGCCAGTAACGAAACTTCTTTCCAACCTTCTACCTGGTCTAAAGGCAAGGTATCGACCTGCTCTAGGCCTACCCCAAAACGGTTTTGCGCCAGGGCGATGGTGCGTTCCTTTAGATCCGCTAAGTTATCTTTGCTTCTCTGCCATTCGCGATAAGCCATAGAAGGTTCTTCCCAAACCTGTAAAACTGGTTCCAATTGCCGGTTAAAATGCATTAGTTTTCTTTCAGCTTGTTCTGTTTTATCTTTTAAATCGTTTATTTGCATTTCCGAAGGGATGTCTTTCGCCTTCTCCATTAACTTTTGCTTTCGTTCTTGATACAC
Organism: Syntrophomonadaceae bacterium; assembly: GCA_012519455.1. Lineage (GTDB taxonomy): Bacteria > Bacillota > Ch66 > Ch66 > Ch109 > JAAYQE01. Next base: position 9,319 of record JAAYQE010000107.1, on the reverse strand, counting down.
CTTAAGTCGCTCACGAACGGCGCCTAATTCATGAACCGGATACGTAGCTAACCGTCCAAGTTTAGCATTCACCTCGGTTATTTTAGCGTTTAGGAGCGTTACTTCAAGCTGGTACAGACTACGCGCTTTTTTAAGCATTACCACACTGTAAATTCCTAAAGTGGCCCCCACACCCCCTAAAATCCAAAATACGATTAGGGGTAAGTCAAGGCTCCAGCTTATCCCTGCGGCCAATATAAAAATAAGGCTAGTGATGATCCGGGCTTTTTTCCAGCCTTTAGCAGCTTCCATCCGAGCCCGGTCCTCCATGGCGGATTTTTCGGGCTCTAATTCCAATTTAGCGTTTATGGCGTCCCTTTCAACCTCAGAGATACCACTTAGATCGGCAAACTCCTGCTCTAAGTTTTCTCTTTCGCCTTGCCATTCACTTAGCCGGCTCATCTCCTGTTCCCAGGTAGCATCAGCTGCAGCCCTTTGTTGTTCTAATTTACCCTTCAACACCGGATAATCCCGGCATACCATTAGTAATTGAGCATCAGCCTCCTCAAATACCCGGTATGTCGTCGTAATTTCTCTTTGCCGCGCTTCCTGTTGTTCGAGGAGCGATTTCAGCTCCCGATACGATTGGAGAGCAGTCCGGGCTGCCTGCTGATAAAAAGACAAAGGCTTATCTCCTAGAGTACTCCAGGCTGATAAGGTAGTTAAAATCTGCCGGGCTTCTGCTTCCTGACGGTCTAATTCCGCTAAATTAAACTCTAGCTCTTTAAGTTCTTGGCGTACTTTACGCAATTCCTGATGGTCTTTAGCCAGATGGGGCCGGCCAACTGCCGGCGCTAGTGTTCCTTGTAAGCGTTGCTCTAAATCAACTAGCACTCGGTCTAAACCGTGTCGTTCCGCTTCGTCTTTCTGGATTTCCTTCTGACGTCGCTCAATTTCGATTTCTAGTCGGAGTAATTCCTCCAAGCGGTCCTCTAGTCCTAGTGGGGCCGTTAAAAACTCCGCATAATCTCGCTTAATTTCTTCTGCACTTTGTTCTAATTGCGCATTTAATTTACCGGCCTCCTGCTGAGCCTGGTTCAGCCTCCACTGTTCTTGCACCGCATCCGCATAGCGATCGCGCAAATGCCGCCACTTACTCCAAGCCTCGTATAGTTTTTGTTTATCGGCTATATCCGCTTCCAGTTTTCTTTTCGCTGCTTCCCGTACCGTAATTTCCGCTTGTAGAACCTGCCGGGTATCAACATTAGCGATGCTCGCCCTTACTTCCTTTTCTAAATGTCTCTTTTTTTCCAGACAAATTTCCAATTCGCGATCTTTATGCTTATCCCGAGTGGTGACCCCGAGACGTCCGGTATACCTAGTTTTTTTCTCTAACCAAGTTTTAATTTTCTCCAACGCTTGCGTTGCACTCGTACCAGCTCCGGAGAGAAGTTGCTGTACATTTTGATTTATTTTTTCTGGTTCCGGTAAAGGCTGACCTACACAGAAAGTGGACCCGAAGAGCTCCGGAGTAGCTATGCTGATCAACTCCGCTAACTTTTCCATATAAGTTAGATTGGGGCGCCGAGCTTGGGCCCGGTGTTCACCTCCGGCCAGTTGTACCCAACTTTTCTCCGACCGTTTTTGCAGCGACACCCGATCCCGACTAAAATCTCTTTGTATCCGATATAGCTTACGATCAACCCAAAACCGAACCTCACCGTTAAACGGCTCTACCCCTTCCCAATTCCGGTATTTCGCTTTGCCAAATTTAGTTGGATCCGTAGAATTAGGCAGACCAAAAAGTACGGCCACCAAACCGACTACTAAAGTAGATTTGCCCTGTTCGTTAGCCGCTACTAAATTATTTAACCCCGGTTTAAAAGTAACCTCTACCGGGTGTTTATAGCAACCAAAACCCTGTAAAATTAGCTGTTCCCAGTAAATTTTACGGCCCATTAGAATTCACTCCCAAGCGCCTTAAGGCCTTGTATCAGCGCTCGCCTAACTAAACGCTGTTCTTTTTCATCTTTTACCGCGGTTAAGCGTTCCTGCATCTGGCGAATATAATAACCGCGCAAGGTATTTTCTCTGGCCCAGGTATCGAGTAGTTCCGCTGGATAGACCTCGGAAAAATCTAAAACCTCAAGGTAAAAAGCTGAAGCCGAATACGCTAGAGATTCTCTAATTACTTCTGCATCAATCAAAAAATTAGCAGTCCCCACCAACCGTATTGAAACCATAGCTTCCCTAGAAACACGGGCCGCTAAAGCATTTAGCAGTTCCTCCAAAGTAAAATACGATCCCACGTCCATCTCGATTACCTCGAAGCTACAGTTAGCCGAATAGGGAAAGGGAACGTTTTCGATCTGCATCTGGCTCTGGTGCAAGGTAACCACCGTTAATTGACCGCAGCCGGGATCATGCCACCCTTTACCGACCAAGTTACCTGGATATACCGCAACCCCTCGGGCAAGAGGATACTGTCCCGGTTTATGTATATGTCCCAATGCAATATAATCATAGCCAGCTTTACCTAAAGCTTCCCCGGACAAGGGAAGGCTGCGATCACCCGCATCCCAATCAAGGGAGCCATGAAAAGCAGCAATATGCCAACCAGGTTCTCCATTATGGGGAAATTCTTGCCGCTCTAGACGGGTTGGAGTTAGACCACCGATATAAGCTAGCGCGTAAATATGGCAGGGTACTCCATTAATTTCCAAGGTAACAATGTGGGCTGGATGTGGATTTTGTACCAGGATCCCCGGCCAATCCCGGGCACGCTGACGATAAATGGAATCCGGATAAGTTATTTCATCGTGATTACCCGGTACGGTAATTACGTGAATGCCCCGCTTAACCAACCGCTGTAACTGGCGAATGACTTCGTTCCCCAGTTCTAGATGGGGCGTATGATTATCGAACAAATCACCGACAAGGAGTACCAGGTTAATGTTATTCTCTGATTGCACCGCATATTCTACTACCGCAGAAAAAACCTGATCCCGTTTTTCCCGCCATTCCGGCGTACGAGAGCCTAAAAAACCAGGTTCCCAACCTAGATGCAAATCGGCTAAATGTAGAATCTTTAACACGCGACTACTACCCCTCTGATAAAATATTTAAAACAATATTTTAAGTAATTTTCTTGTCAATTTCTACTAATATATAATCATCGTAATTATCAAACCAATCTTTTAACTTCTCCTTAGCTTTAGATCGGATATTCTCATCAATATACATAGATATCATAAGCAAAGCCATCGTTAACGCACCTAAATCATCGTTATAACCTACAATCGGCGTGATATCCGGAATAAAGTCTAGAGGTAAAATAAAATAACCCAGCGTACCCAGAATCACGGTTTTAGCCCAGGTCGGCACATTAGGTTGTTGTAAGGTATAATATAATAACAACACCATATAAATAACTTTTACTCCCGCGCTTTTAGCAAATTTTTTTAGTTTAGCCCACAAATTCTCCTCGGAATACGATTTGCGGTACTGCTTTAAAAAAGATTCGTTTAACAAAAATAATCCCCCCTTCACAGCTGTCGATCATTGATATCCATCAAGGTTTACCTTTATTTTATCCTAATTGAAGAACTAGTTATCAACCCACATACCCTGGCGCTATAATTCGGTATTTTAGAAAAAAATCCTGCCTTATTAAAATGCTTAGTAAGTTCACTTTGCAATAATCAATCCAGCTTACGGGATCATTCCTTTAACTTTCTTGGGAGCGAGGCTCTGTCTTGAACAAAGGCCAGGAAAAAGTTAACATAGAGATAAGCTAGAGAACTAATAACATTTAGTAAGTATTATTACGACAATCAAACAAAGAGGTAAAAATGAACAGGAGGGAATAGAAAATGGCAAAATTAGTGGTTATCGGGGGAGTTGCAGCCGGTATGAGTGCAGCAGCCAAAGCCCGACGCGTCAATCCCAAAATAAAAATTGAAGTCTACACTAATGAATTTGACGTTTCATATGGAGCCTGTGGTTTACCCTATTTCATTGCCGGAGAAATCGTTAATCGTAAGCGTCTGGTCGTAAGGTCCATAGAAAAATTTGCGGCGCAGGAAATAAAAGTGTATCCCGGTCACCAAGTCGAAAGTATTAACGCGGAAAAAAACACCCTCTCGGTAACGAACCAACCATCTGGCCAACGCCTAGATGTTGCTTTTGATACACTGGTTATTGCTTGCGGTGCTTCCGCTATTCAACCTCCAGTGGAGGGGAAAGACTTAGAAGGGGTCTATAAGCTCCGAAATCTCCAGGATGGTGAAGCTATTTTTCAGTATCTAAACCGTTCTAAACCTAAAAAAGCCGTGATCGTTGGCGGCGGTTATATTGGTTTAGAAATGGTTGAAGCTTTTCGTCGTCACCACCTAGAGGTAACCTTATTGGAAATGGCCCCGCATATCCTACCTAATATGGATCCAGATATGGCGGTCTTAGTGGAAGAATACCTTCGCCGACAAGGGGTAGAGGTTGCTACTGGAGAAATGCTAAAAAAGATCGAAGGAAATCACGAAGGCCGTGTAACTACAGTAACCACTGATTGCCGTACTTTTACCGCGGATCTGGTACTTTTAGCTGTCGGAGTGAGGCCCAATTCTCAACTGGCTGCAGCTGCGGGTATCGAACTAGGAGTGCGTCAAGCCATCCGGGTTAACGATCGTATGGAGACTAACCTTAAAGGCATCTATGCTGCCGGAGATTGTGCCGTTACCAGGCATCTGATAACCGGCACAGAAGTTTATATCCCGATGGGTACCACGGCTAATAAACAAGGTCGCGTTGCCGGGGAAAACGCCGCCGGGGGTGACGCCCGCTTTGCTGGGGTACTCGGCACCGGAATTGCCCGAATTATCGATCTAGAAATAGCCCGTACGGGTCTTTCAGAAAGAGAATGTCAAGAAAACGGTCTTAATTACGCAACCCGTACCATAATTTCTCGAACTACTGCCGGCTATTATCCCCGAGGGGGGCCAATCCACATTAAAGTCATAACTGAACAACCGGAAGGCCGATTGCTGGGGGCGCAAATTGTCGGCTATGCAGGAGCTGGTAAAAGGATCGATACTTTCGCTACGGCTCTTACGCTAGGAGCTACGGCGGCTCAGTTAAAAGACCTAGATCTAGCTTACGCCCCGCCTTTTGCTCCGGTTTATGATCCAATCCTCATCGCATTACATCAATCTCAAAAATAAAGGCTAATTTAATGATTGTTATTTATCTGATATTAGTTGATAAAATTCTTCTTCATTTATAATTTTTAAATGGGGCGCCACACCAGTAGTAATTAGACTCCTCGCTTTATCCAACTTGGAGCCCGCGTCTTCTCCGGCTACCACGTAATTAGTATGCCTACTCACACTAGAACCTATCTTCCCCCCCTGTGCCTCAATCCGCTCCTGAGCTTGCCGGCGCGTCATACGGGATAGGGTTCCAGTTAAAACAAAAACTTGACCGGCTAAAGAAGCGGTTACCGTGGCGTCCTCCCTCTTATCCTGGGTATTTACGCCGGCCTTTTCGAGTTTTTCTAAAATCTGCTGGTTTTGATCGTTTTGCAAAAAGGTGATCAAACTAGCGGCAATTTTTTCTCCTATTTCAGGTACGGTACGTAATTCAGCATAGGTAGCTGCTCGCAAGCGGTCCAAGGAACCAAAATGCGCGGCTAAAACCCGAGCTATACGACTGCCTACATAGCGGATACCCAGAGCAAAGATAAGTGGTCCCAATCGATTGTTTTTGCTCTTTTCTAAAGCTTGTAGGAGATTATCCGCTGACTTAACTCCCATTCGCTCTAATTTCAATAGCTCGTCTCTTTTTAAGGAATACAGATCAGCTACATCACGAATCAAACCGGCTTCTAGAAGTTGATTAGCCACTGCCGGACCCAACCCCTCGATATTCATGGCGTCTCGAGAAGCAAAGTGAATAATCCCCTCACGCAACTGCGCCGGACAGGCAGCTCCGGTACAACGAGCCGCAGCCTCGCCTTCTAAACGCACCACTGGAGAACCACATTCCGGACAGTGTGAGGGCATCGTAAAGCTTCGTTCCTCCCCAGTTCGTCTTTCCGACAAAACGCGCACTACTTCCGGAATTACATCTCCCGCTTTTTGAATAATTACCTGATCCTTAATCCGTACGTCTTTTTCCCGAATAATATCTTCGTTATGTAAAGTAGCTTTACTAACCGTAGATCCGGCCAGACGAACAGGTTGCAGGACCGCAGTAGGGGTCAACACCCCAGTCCGGCCTACCCGTAAAATAATATCCTCCACGCGAGTAACGGCCTGCTGGGGAGGAAACTTAAAAGCCGTGGCCCAACGGGGGGTTTTAGATGTTGCCCCTAATTTGGCCTGCAGAACGGAATTAGCTACTTTAATAACCATCCCATCAATTTCATAGGGCAGATCATTACGTCGGGCTTCACCTTCCTTACAGGCCTGAACCACCTCTTCAAGGGTAGAACAGTAATAACGCCAAGGATTAACCGGTAAACCTTGTTCTTCTAAATATTGTAGTGCCTGAAGCTGATCGTTTCCATAAGCCAACGAAGTTGCCATTTCGTTAGGTAATGCTTCCAGGTACAAAATCTGATAGACAAAGGCCCGTAAGCGACGCGTAGCGGTAACCCGAGGGTCAAGCTGGCGTAGTGAACCAGCCGCTGCATTACGGGGATTAGCGAAAAGTGCCTCTCCCTGGGCTTCCCGTTGCTGGTTTAAACGTTCAAATTCGTGACGGGACATAAAAACCTCACCCCGCACTTCTAAGCGGGGTAGAGCATCTTTTAACCTCAGGGGAAGGCACCGCAGAGTTTTTAAGTTCTGGGTAACCTCCTCTCCGACCTCCCCATCGCCACGGGTAGCCCCACTGATCAATTTTCCCTTTTCGTAGACCAAAGCTACGGATAATCCGTCAATCTTGGGTTCAACAACGTACGTTACGGTTTCCCCTTCTTCTGCGGCCTGCCGTACCCTTCGATCAAAATCCCTTAAGTCCCCCTCATCAAAGCTGTTGGTCAGGCTGAGCAAAGGAAAACGATGCCGCACTGTACCTAAAGCAGTCAAGGGTTGCCCCCCTACCCGCTGGGTTGGGGAATCCGGGTCAACTAATTCCGGATACTTCTCTTCCCAAGCTTCTAATTCCTGCATTAAAGTATCATACTCGGCATCGGTGATGCGCGGTTGATCCAGAACATAGTAGTAATAATCATGCTCACGGATGCGATCCCGTAGAGCTTCCATTCGTTGTTTTACTTGTTCTTGGGGAATATTCTGTTCCCCGGCTCGTCCGGTTTTACGCCGTTGTTCCACAATTTCACCCTTTCTGCTGCCCCAGAAATTTTACCAATACCGGAACCACCTGTTTTTTGCGCGAGATTACCCCGGGAAGGTAGATACAGTGACCTTCTCCTTCATCACCAGCTACCCGTCGTCCCTCTCGTTCACGGCCTACTTCAACATCTACACCCGCATAATCACGAAAAGCCTGACCAATTCGGGCCGGATTTTTCCCCTTAACCCATAGTTCGGTCCCCTCCCGTAATAAATCCGTGAGCATCAAGATCACTAAGTCGTAACCCCCTTGAGCTCGGGCCTTTTCCATTACCGCTTTTAAGGCTTCGCGTAACGGCTGAAGTACCTCCAATTCCATAACCTCAATTTGACTGACGCCTACCTTTTCTTCACCCAGGATAAATTCTTTAAAATCCTCATAAAAAAGATCTTCCGGAGAACGGCCTTCCTGGCTAACCGAAGCCCGAAACATGTCTCGTCCCAGGACTTCAGGATCGATCCCTGCCTTGGGTGCAAGGATCTGCACCATTTGACGATCTTGTTCCGTAGTAGTAGGCGACTTAAATAAAACGGTATCGGACAAGATTCCCGCACATAAAAGACCGGCTACACGCGGATCCGGCGTAATTTGGTGTTCTAAAAAAAGGCGAGTGATTAAGGTACAAGTGCTACCTACCGGTTCGTTTCTTATATATATAGGCTCTCCACTCTGTAAATCACCCAACCGGTGATGATCAATGATCTCCAGAATTTCTGCTTCTTCAATACCGTCAACGGCCTGGCTTTTTTCGTTATGATCAACTAAAATGACCTGTTTACGGCTGAAGGCCAGCAGATGATATCGAGAAATAAACCCTAATACCCGGTGCTCCTCATCTACTACGGGATAATTCCGATAACGCGTTTCTAACATTTGCCGCCGCGCATCTTTAAGCAGGTCATCCGCTAAAAAAAAGACTAATCCTTCGGAACGCATAATGCTGGATACCGGCGTACACAAAATTTGCTGAATTTTACTGGCGACCTGTGTCGTATCCTTCTCCGCTAATTCCTCCAAATACTTCTCCGCCAGATCCCCTACGGTAACCAGTCCTAGCAGGCGTTCCCGATGGTCAACCACCGCAAACGTCTTCACCTTTTGGGTACGTACCAGTTCTCCGATTACTTGCAAAGGAGTTGAGGGACTGACGAGAATTGGTTTTCCTTCTAACACATCCTCCACTCGGACATGTAAATCGGTTATTAATTTAGGTTCCTCAAACCCAAAGTAATGCAAAATAAAACGAGTCTGAGGGTTAATAACTCCAGCCCGAACCGGTTGGATCTGGAGGTAGCCCAGCTTACGCTTCAAATCCGCATAAGCCAGGGCCGCACAAATTGAATCCGTATCTGGCCGAATATGCCCCATAACGTAAATTACACGTTGCTTTATCGTCATTAATTTTGTCACCTTACCATAACCATAATCAGTCTTTTGCCCGCTCTAAAGGAGCGTAGCCTAATAGTAACTGCTTGATTCCTTGTTCGGGAAAAGCAACCGCAACCTGGCTTTCGGCACCCTGGCCCCTCACCTGGACCACTACTCCCGGGCCCCACTTAGCGTGAACAACGCGGTCGCCTACGGTCAAACTAAGCCTTTCCCCTTCTTCTATTCTAGCGGGAGCTCGGCTGAGACTCTTCTTGCTAGGGGGAATGGCCGTCCAACCTTGGCTTTCCCATTTTGACCAGGATGACCCCGCATGCACCAACGCCTGATTGGTCGGTGTATAGCTAATACTTTCCCCTTTTCTCTTCCCTTTACGCGCATCCGTACTTCTTGAATCAATACGGGGTCCTTCTTGGGTAAGCAAATGAGTCGGGATTTCCTTCAAAAAACGAGAAACTAAATTATTGCGCTGCGAACCATAGAGGGTCCGGGTTAGCGCACGGGTTAAATAAAGTTCTTCCCGGGCTCGGGTAATCCCCACGTAACAGAGCCTTCTTTCTTCTTCCAATTGATCCGGTTCGAGGATACACATCGAATGCGG
>JAAYQE010000263.1 GCA_012519455.1 Syntrophomonadaceae bacterium | reverse complement strand
TGTGATTGTCAATGTAAATGTGAACCACTTGCTATCTTAAAACTGAACCACCTTGCTATCCTAAATCTGGGCCACTAGAGACGTGTTTTCATCTCCGAGGAGGAGACACGAACATTTGTTCACTTAGCTCTTGTACCTCGCTTTAGTCGGTAAGATTCAGCATTCATGTTTAGAATGTGGGACCGGTAAGTGAGCCGATCCACTAAAGCCGCCGCTAGCATGGTATCTCCAAAGACCTCGTCCCAGCCGGAAAAGTCCAGATTAGTTGTGATAACAGTGCTGGAGCGCTCCGTTCGTTCTGAGATTACCTGAAATAGCAACTCGGCCCCTTGGCGGGGAAAAGAAACGTAAGATAGCTCGTCTACGATTAGGAGATTGGTTTTGGCCAGCCGATCTTCCAACCTGGAAAGGCGTTTTTGCTCTTGGGCCTCCACCAGTTGGTTAACCAGCCCTGCTGCCGTAAAAAAACGTACCGAGTGCCCGTGTTCACAGGCCTTGTAGCCCAAGGCCAGTGTAAGGTGCGACTTGCCCGTCCCAGGAGGGCCAATCAGCACAATATTCTCCTTCCTGGTGATGAAATCAGAAGTGGCTAGCTCCCACACCAAAGCTTCGCTTAAATGAGGCAGCAGGTCAAACTCGAAGTTATCCAAGGACTTAACCATAGGAAACTTTGCCTGCCTAATTCGCCTTCGCAGTTGATTCTGTTTGCGATTAGCAACCTCACGGGACAACAACTCCACTAGAAACCCTTCATAGGACAGACCTTGTTCCTTAGCTTGACGTATCACCTCCTGGTAGTGACCCACAGTAGGTAACCTTAGCTCCTTGGCATAAAGAGTTACAAGCCCTGCTTCTCTCATCGTCCAGCACCTCCTAACAGCTGGTCGTACCGAGAAAGATCCGGTGGTTCAACCCGTGGTCCAATACCTAGAAGTGACGGTAGAGGTTTAGAAGTTTGGCTCTGATCTAACAGATAGCGTACGGTTTCTGCGTTAACCACTCCTTGGGTTAATGCCTGGGCCAATGCTGTCTCAACAGCCTCTAGGCCGAAAATTAGGGTAAGTTTGATAATCTTAGCTAGTTCCTGGTCTTTTTCTTCAGCCAAGAGAAGATCTCTGGCCCGAGCGAAAGCCGCCGGCAGTGAAGCATTTTTAAGCGGGGCGGCATTGTAGAGTGATCGCGGCTTAGTTACCAGCAGGGGAAAATAATGCTCCGCTTGCATGAAAGTCTGTCCTTTTCGATAGCAGCGCTCGTAGCTGGCCACCAGGTCGCCGCGGTAGTGAATATCTACCTTTAAAGGATGCCCTTTTATGGTGACTCTGCGCCCTGCCAGGTGAATCGGGACAGAGTAGCGATTACCTTGGAATTTGGCTAGCCCATCAAGCTGTACGGCTGCTGTGGTTGTAAGGGCATAATCGAATTCCCTAAGGGGTAGGGGTAATAAGTGAGCCTGTTCTTTTGTGAAAGCATCCTGTACCGAAAGAGGCTTATATCTGATGTGGTGGTGTTTTATGTACTGTAGGCAGCGGCGTGAGGTTTCCTGCTGCAATTGGTTGTAATCATCCACCCGTGGTACCGGTACAAAAATGTTACGGCGTTTTAGACCCACAAGGTTTTCTACCAAGCCTTTCTCGTTGGCAGCCCGGGGATTACAGAACACACTACGGAAAGCGTAATGGCCCCTTAGGGCTACGAATGACGATTGCTCTGCTTTTACGTACCGGCCCCAGCCCTCTTTTACTGCGGTTTTTAGGTTATCATAGAAAATCCTTTTGGGTACACCACCGAAGAAGTTGAAGGCCATGACGTGCCCGGCCAAGAAGGCTTCCTGACGCTGGCTGGGAAAGGGAACCACAAAGGGAGCGCTGCTGTAGCAGAGGCGATAGCAAAACAAATAGCAAGTTGTTTTCTTGCCGGCTAGATAAAAGGTGGCCTCACCCCAGTCCACTTGGGCTGCTTCGCCCGGATCAAACTCTAGCGGCACAAAGGCTTTGACGTTTTCGGCCTTAAGTTCCTTCACCAGCTTCCGAATGGTGGACTTGCCACCAGCAAAGTTGTGATCAGCCACTAGTAACTGGTGTATACGTTCGGCTGTATGGCGCTGTTTACAGGGGGCATCTTTGTCTTCTTTGAGCCACTTAGCGACGATATCTCTGATGGGATCTGTCACAGGTGAGCTTCTGGTGCGCGGCGTTTTTTCCCATGGTACGTGCTCCCCATGACAATAGCGGCGAACGGTATTGCGGGAGATACCCAGTTCTCTGGCGATGGCCCGTTGGCTCATGCCCTCCACGCTGTACAGATGCCGAATCTGTTCATACAGGTTGATATCGATCACTTCCTCTCCCTCCTGTCACTCTAGGCTGGCTGCCTTCAGTATACAGGAGTATGGTGGAAGTGGCTCAATTTTATGATAGCAAGTGGTTCACTTTTATGTTAGCAAAGTGGGGAAACACCTGGGCAAGTGGTTCACTTTTACGTTAGCACAAGGATCGAAAATGGCTCACTTTTATGTTAGCAGTTACATTCATAACTTGCTGTATGTTTCCTTTCTTAAATTTAACAAAAGAAACTCCAATAAGAATGGAAGTCGCAAACTGGTTAGTAATTGTCGTTTCAATTATGTTTTACCATAGCATTGGACAGGCAGAAGCGAAATTATTTCCTAATAGTTCTGCAATGTTTATAGGTTTATTCAATTTAATTGCTACTATTGTAGGAATGGGAATCCGATTTTTACTCGAATTTGGTGAAGTGTCGAATACTTATAATTTTACAATTCCAAACATTATATTGCATATCTTAATATCTGTGGTGTTGATTTCAGGAACTTGGCTGTTTTATAAAAAATTAGCTAATAAAAACTAAAAGCAGTTAATGGTGAGATTATGAGCATAATGTGAAGCTAAGGCAGGTACCTGTAAACCAGATACCTGCCTTAAAAACATCCTTATTAAATGAGCGCTAAACTGTAGGCTTCTTTTATTTCTTCTTTTGTATTTTCCCTGCAACCGTGAACAAAATTAATCCCGCAAAGATAATTATACCTCCGATTACAGTTGATTTTTCAACACTTTCACCTGCAATAACCATAGCAAGTACAGATGTAAGAAACGGTGTGACAAACATATAGTTGCTTACCGATGACACACTCTTTGCAAGGGACAGTGCCTTTGCCCATGCACAGTATGCGGCAGCACTTGACAGCACGCCTAAAATCAATATATAAAAAATTTGTATGGCAGGTGCATTAACTGTTTCCTCAATTGTTGACGGAATAAAGATGCATAGC
>JAAYQE010000106.1 GCA_012519455.1 Syntrophomonadaceae bacterium | reverse complement strand
GGGATTAATTAACGGGGTAAATTAATATACCAGCCAAGGGGACGGTTCTTGTGGCAGGTCTAAGCTTAGACCTGCCACAAGAACCGTCCCCTTGGCTGGTATATTAATTTACCCCGTTAATTAATCCCTTCAAAACTAAGCTGAGTAGCCTGGCTAATATCGGGAGGACTAAAGGATTTATCTAGACCGGTGATATTAAACATACCCTTTTGGGTCATATCGATCCAAGTATTTTGAGGGATATCACCATCGGTTGCGGCTTCGACAAATGCAAAATCACTTTTATCAAGATTAATAGCCATTCTAGAATTAAACTTAATAACCTCACTTACTAAGGTCTTTTTATTAATATAAGCCGACATATAATAATCTAAATCCATCTTCTCAAACATTTTATGCATAAAATCATTAAAATTACTTGCTTCTAACTCTGGGTTCACTGCGGGAAGCATCTGTTCGATCATTTTCCCTGTAGCCTGTCGAAACTTATCCGGGTCAATCATAGAGTTAATCACGTAGTAATCTTTACCGTTAAGGGTTAAATCATCACTAAAATTACAAACTATTCCCATTTCTTGCATCTGAGCCACTGCTTTTAAAGGATCCGATTGAATCTCCTGCTGCTGTTTAAAAAAATCTGCCGAAAAAGGAAGATCCATATAAGTCCATTCTTGACCTGGAGCCTTCATATACATCTTATCTTCATGCATATAACTTTCCATCACCATATCCTCGGCCACTTGTTCTCCAGATACAGATACTTTTTGTTTCATATACATCTGAAGAGGTTGATTTTGAATGGATCCGGTAAAAGTTGTAATCATTTCCAAAGGTGGATCCAACATCTGCTTCCCATCCGCGTTTATGGTATACGCCATTTCCATGGTTCCATCAAAATCATAGGTATTAAATTTCTGACTCGCTTGATTAGCCTTAACCAATAAATCTATCGCTGTGCTACCGTCTCGCGTCTGTACCCGATCCAGTATGACCGTCCGCTGCTCCGCGTTCCAGTTCACCTCAAAATCAAAAACGTCACAAACGAAACGAAGAGGTATAAAAAATTGAGACCCTTTAATTACCGGCGCATTGGGCATTTGAAGCGATTTTCCATCTAGAAAAACTTCTCTGTTTCCTATCGATAAGGTGATTTTTTTCCCTTCTCCTGCTATTTCAACCGTATCTTCAGATAACCACTTGTGGCTACAGCCGGAAATTTGGGCAAAAAAATCCAACGGCGCCATCGTTATATCCTTCTCTATGTATAATTCTGGCGAAGATAGGCTTTGTTTATTGACTTCCAAGCCTATACCAGTAGCTAAAACAGGTTGACAAAACATTAAGCTAATTAAAAGCACAACCAGGATTAAGCTCGTTTTCTTCAAAAAAAGCACCTCCGAATTCAGATTGATCCCGACAAACTACATAAACACCCCCTTTTATAACTAAGCATTACTTCCAAAATCACTTATTTTCACAACACTTCATTTTGTTAACGGATTATTAACGGACAGCATATCGCTGGACTATTATATCTCTTATAAATACCTGCCTTTACCCTAACATAAATACTAAAAGTGTCAAGACTGGTTAGATAGACCTATAAATCGTAAAATCATTCCTTACTTTTCTACGTTATCTTTTTTCCCAGGTCTATACGGTTTAAAATAGATATAAAAAGTGGTTCCCCCGGAATCCGTTTCCACCTCAATTTTAGCATTATGGCGAGCTGCAATACTATAGCATTCGGCTAATCCCAGGCCAATTCCCTCGTCTTTAGTCGTGAAGAAAGGAGTGCCCAACTTTTCAATAACTTCTGGTTTAATCCCTTTTCCTTTATCTTGAACCGCTAAGACCACCTCTTCCCCCTGACAAAAAGTTCGAATAAATAAATTTCCTCCCGTGGACATGGCCTCCATCCCATTACGCACTAAATTTAAAGTTAATTGACGAATCTCTTTTTCATCCAGAAGTAAATCTGGTATCGTACCTAACTCAAAGTTTATATATTTGTCACTCACGATCGCATCCGCAGACATTAGGGGAGCCAGGGATTTTATAATCTGATTGAGATTACGTATTTTTAAATTAATGATGCGATTTTTCGCTAACGATAAAAACTCCTGGATAATTGAATTAGCCCGATCTAATTCTTCAATCATTAGATCAAAAAAATCTTTATATACCATACACTCTTTTTTATCAGCTAATAACTGTAAAAAACCCCGTACCGTAGTCATCGGGTTACGAATTTCATGCCCAATCCCGGCCGCCATTTCTCCTATCAAGTTTAAACGATCTAAGCGGGCCATTTCTTGTTCCATTTGCTTCCGTTTAGTTATATCCTCCGCCATTTTAATAAAATGAGTTATAACGCCATCAATATTCCTAAAAGGGGAAATTGATGCAAATTCCCAGTAATACTCACCATTTTTTTTACGATTATAAAACTCTCCTTGCCACTCTTTCCCCGAAGAAATGGTATCCCAAAATATCTTGCTCTCTTCTGGACTTAGACCCCCAGTATTACGTACGTTTTTACCAATTGTCTGTTCCGGACCATAACCCGTAATCTGCGTAAACTTAGGGTTAATATACTCAATATTTCCTAATTTATCCGTAATCATCACGATACTCGGACTTTGTTCCACGGCCCTAGAGAGTTTACGTAATTGTTCCTCTACTTGCTCCCGTTCAGAAATATCACGAATAATCGTTAAGAAATGTTTCCTCCCCTTGTACTCAAATATACTACCCTTTATTTCCACGGGAAAAGAGCTGCCATCTTTACGAATATCTATGGCCTGCACGGAAAATTCATTATTAGTTAATAAACTATCTTTTAACCGCTCAAATACTGGATAACTATTAGGATGAATAATCTCTTTAACGGAAAGATTAATCAGTTCTTCATATGTATAACCAAGCATGCGGCACATTTCTGGATTGACTTCAACAATTTGGTTATTCAGATCTATAATAAGAAAACCATCCATTACCGCATTAAAAATCCCACGATAATGGGTTTCGCTTTCCCGCAAGGCTTCTTCCGCCCGTTCTCGTTCAATAATGTCTTTTTGCAGCTCTTCATTAGCTCGTTTAAGTTCTTCTGTCCTTTGCTTCACTAATTGTTCAAGATCATCTCGATGTTTAGTTAATTCAATTTCCAATAACTTTCGTTCAGTAATATCTCGAAGTGTTTCAATGGCTCCGATCAGCTTTCCTTCTTCATTAAAAAGCGGCGCAGCCGTACCCCATAAAAACGCTCCCTGACCTTCGTTTAAATAAGGTGAAAACGACTCCCCATACAAAATATTTCCCTTTTTACTAATATTTTTATAATTAGATGGCAACTCCTTCGTCCAGTCCGTGGAAAAAAGCAAATCAATTAACATTAGTCCTGGCTCTCCGTAAAGGGAAACCGTATAATTACGCGTACCGATAATCGCTGCCTTCGAAACTCCAGTTAATGCTTCAATGGCCTGGTTCCAAACTATTACTTTTTTATCACGGTTGATGACAAAGGTAGCATCCGGAAGAAATTCAATAACGTCCAAAAGACTACCACAGATCATCCCGAAATTTACCCCTTTTCTTTATACTCTACCTAGATTGTCTTATATTTGACGTTGATCTAATAATTACCTTCGGAGATAATGTCGAATATTGACAAAAATATATTAATTTTTTACAATTCTTTTATACTTTGATAGATTGCTTATTATGACCTATCCCTTCCCTCTACCCGCAGGTAGTAGTAAACTAATAATAGAAACATACATTGTCATACAGGGAGGGGTAAATGATGAATCTAGCCGAAACAATAAAGCAATCTTGTAGCCAACATCCTCATAAGCGTTTAATTTTTGATGATGAAGTCCTTACCTATGACCATTTATGGAATACGGCTTCGAAAATACGGCATGCCCTCGAAGACCTAGGGGTTAAGGCGGGAGACCGGGTTGCTATTCAACTGCCTAAATGTCTGGAATTTTTGTATATTCATCTAGCCAATCTGCAGTTGGGGAGTATTTCCGTCCCCCTTAATCCAACCTATACTCGTGATGAAATCGCTTACTTTCTAGGAGATTCCCGGGCTAAAATTTTTGTCACTGATGGCCACCATGCTGGTTTTGCGGATCCTGAATCAACTGCTTTTCCCGAATTGCAAAAAGTTATTAACATCGACCTTCAGGACTCTTCAATAGATTCTATCCTTTCTTTTAATGCACTTCTTCAGACTCAAGCTTTAGATAAATCCTATCCGGCGCAACAAGATGATATCGCATTAATTATTTATACTTCTGGGACTACCGGTAGATCGAAAGGAGCTATGTTAAGCCACCAAAATATCCTAACCAACCTTGAAGCTCTACATAAGCTTTGGAATCATTCCGATCAGGATATCCTGTTACATGTGCTGCCTATCTTTCATGTGCACGGGCTACTGGTCGCCTTTCACGGAGCTTTAAATGCCGGAATGGATATAATCATGCGTACCAAATTTGATCCAATCGATACCCTAAATTGTATCCAGAAAAACCGATGTTCTATTTTTATGGGGGTACCGACAATGTACCACCGTCTACTGCAGGTAGATAATCCGCAAAAATTCGATTTTTCCTCCATGCGTTTATGGATCTCCGGCTCTGCTCCTCTTTTAACCAGTACCTTCGAACAATTTCAGCAGGTATTTGGCCATACGGTTCTGGAAAGATACGGGATGTCAGAAACCGGCATGAATGTTTCCAATCCCCTGTATGGGGTTCGTAAACCAGGTAGCGTAGGTTTACCGGTACCTGGAGTATCGGTACGGATTGTAGATTCTAAGGGACAGGACGTAATTCCTGGAGAAGTCGGCGAAGTGTGGGTTAAAGGAAATAACGTCTTTAAAGGCTACTGGGAAATGCCGGAAAAAACCGCAGAATCCTTTGTCCAAGAATGGTTTAAGACCGGTGATCTAGGTTACCACGATACCGACGGTTATTTGTTTTTAGTAGGACGCTCCAAAGATCTAATTATATCAGGAGGAATGAATGTATATCCTAAAGAAATCGAAGCCTTAATTGAAACCCTCGAGGAAATTGAGGAAGCAGCCGTCATTGGGGTGCCAGACGAAGACCTGGGCGAAAAGGTTATTGCGGTCGTTGTACCTAAACCAGGTCGGCAAGTAAATGTTAACGCTATTACTACCTTATGTCAAAACCACCTAGCCGGCTATAAGCGACCTAAAGCGATTTACCTTATCGATAAACTGCCACGTAATACCATGGGTAAGGTTACCAAAAATCAATTAAGGGATAAATACCGGATAATCGCTCAATAAACGTTGGAAGGAGCTATTGGTGGGTTAAGTAAGAGAGGATGGTGAGCGGAATGACTGTCTTCGGTAATCAAACCTGGGAACTAGTTCAAGCCTTTGGTGAAGCGATGAAGAATCAAGAATTATGGAATCAACGTTACCTTTTGCCAATAATTATCTTGTTTCTGCTTGCGATTGTGGGGGTGCTGATCTATTGGGGGATAACGAATAAAGCCGAACAGAAAAAAAATAAGAAAAAGTATACCAATTGGTGGTAGTTAATTATAACGAAAAGCTCGAACTCTGAATTGAACAGGGTTCGAGCTTTTTTATGATCCTTAAGCTTATTATGTTTTATTTAACTCCTTAATCTTTCGTTCTAGATATTGGTGCCATTCATTTTTATTTAAAGTATCGAAATAAGATTGAGCTCCCTGTCTTTGTCTACGCGGAGGATCAGGGATGGCTTCAAATATCTTAACCTGATTCTGATTTAAAATATTATTTATCGTATCCGTTAAATCAGCTTCGCCGGCCCAGCTATCTAAATAATAGACAATCACACTACTATCTCCCTGAGCGTCAAAACCGTAAATTGGTTTAAGGAGTAAGCAGTAAACTGAGGTTAACCCTTTTTCTCCCTGACGTGGTACCTGTACAACACCCATTACGCGTTCCCGTCTGGAATGAATAATTCCAACCAATTCCTCTACAGGATTACCTTGATTACTAATGTCCACAAAAGTCATAAAAGTATTCTGCCGTATCGCCATAATTTCTGGTTTCTAAAAGTGTAATAAATCAGTGGAACCAGAACCATTAAGATTTATCAACTTTCTCTTCCGCCGACATACGGAAGGCCGTGCCCAAAATCCAACGGAGGACACGACAAGAAACCAGGCTTAACACCTCCTAATTTAGGAATATTTTTAACCATACTCAAACGACTTTACTTAAAATACTACCCTCCTTTCCTGGACCCCCATTAAAACGATCAAGAAAAGAGAAAAAACCGAGAGATAAGAAGTTCTGAAAAAATACTCAGGCATACTTCAAAATCTCTGGCTCATTTAATGTGAATATTCTGTGAAGATGCTAAATAGATGCTAGGGAGATAATATAAAATTAGGGCGAGTGGTGAGCTATTTTGTACGAATAGAGGGGATTATAAGAAGATTTCTTGAGATGCTTAGCACAAGTTATTACCATAGAAACTTTTTCAATTATATTATACCGTCATCCGGGATGTTTGTCACGAATAAATCCCAATCAGAGGCATCTATTCCAATATCCGCTTGTTACTACTTTTAATAAAAAGCAGCACCAATTAGGTTAACTAGCAATACTATGTAAATGAAAAACTACTACTAAAATCAAAATTATAATTACAGGAGGGATGTTCAATGTCACAACTTTTGAATGGAGATTCCGGGTTGTTCGGTGGGTTCGGAGGTTGTTTCAATAATCTAGCTTATTGTATAGCCATCTTGCTGGTAATCCAATGCTGCTTCTGCCGCCGATTTTCTTGCTAATTCAATCTGTATGCGTAGGATTACGCCGTAGTTAGCAAAAGTTAACTACGGCGTTTCTCCCTCAGACTGTACTAACATAAAAATGATAGAAATGCACATGCTAGTCTACTCAAAAATTCGCGTACTTAAATACCTTTCTCCCGTATCCGGTAAAATGGTTAATACTTGTTTTCCTTCGCCTATCATTTCTCCCACGTTTAGCGCGGCCACGACCGCAGCTCCACTGGAAATCCCCGCTAAAATACCTTCTTCCGCAGCTAATCGCTTCGTCATTTCTATGGCTTCATGCTCATCAACGGCAATAGTACCATCTAATAAACTCAGGTCTAGATTAGCCGGTATAAATCCATCACCTATTCCTTGAATCTTATGCGCCCCTGCTGGTAGACCATTAAGAACTGCTGATTGAGCCGGTTCTACTGCATAGATCTTTATTTCCTGAAACTTATTTTTCAGGATTCGTGCTACACCCGTTAAGGTCCCGCCCGTCCCTACCCCGGCGATATAGGCATCGATGATGTCCATTTGATTTAGGATTTCTTTTGCCGTAGTACGACTATGATAGTCAGGATTGGCTGGGTTAGCAAACTGATTAGGTATCCAAGAATTCTGATATTGACTCAATAACTGATTAGCTAGATCAACAGCTCCTTGAATATCCTCTTCTGCCGGGCTTAATACCACCTCGGCCCCGTAGGCCTTAACTAGGTCTACTCTCTCTTTACTCATTTTCTCGGGCATTACAACAATCACCCGATATCCCTTAACCGCCCCTACCATAGCTAGACCGATCCCCTGATTTCCGCTGGTAGGTTCAATTATGGTATAACCGGGTTTTATAATGCCCCTTCTTTCCGCGTCTTCTATCATTCCTAGGGCCGCACGTGCCTTAGCACTACCGCTAGGATTAAACATTTCTAATTTAGCGTAGATTTCGGCCGGGCATCCGTCTACCACTTTATTTAATCTAACAATAGGTGTATTACCGGTAATTTCCAGAATATCGTTATAAACCTGCATTCCATCCTTCACCTACATTCTCCTATGCTCTATATTATAGTACGTCTGATTAATAATCTAATTCCATTCATTTTATTATCTTTATCCCCAATTGTAAATAATTTTTCAAGGATACCGGCAGATTAATGTTAATCACCCCTTTCACTAAAGATATTCTTTTTCCTAAAATGCAGGATTTTTACCTTTAAAGTCGAAAAATAATTTTTGGAGGTGAAATAGTTGTTAGTTTACTTAGTCAGTGGACTGGTCCTATTTATTCTTTGTTTTATTATAGCGACTTTAATTTATTTTATTGCAGCTAGACTATTAGGTTGGAAAAGGTATACTTGTACTAACTGTCGAAAAAAAATTATGTATAACACCCATATGACTAGTGCCCTATGCCCAGATTGCCAAACTCCCGTCGCAGTCTTAGAAAATAAATCTAATGTATAGTTTGCAATGAAACGATTCCCCTCGAATGAGGTATAAAGAGGTGTAATCATGCAATGGGTTTTGCTCATTATCTTAATCGGCGTTTTTATTTATCTGATAACGGGTAATCGACGTATTTATAGTTGGAGATGTAGTCACTGTGATCATATTTTTGAAATATCCTGGCTTATTAATCGAATTAGCCCGCGAAAAAACTCTCATTTAAAACTCCTAAAATGCCCGGCCTGTCATCGTCTATCCTGGGCAAAACAAATAAAGCGTGTCCAGCTTTAAAAAGTCTATTTACAAAAATAGACTTTTTTGATGCTGATCAACGCTATTATGGTTCTACTGATTAACTACAATTTATTACCAATTTCGTATTCTAAAGATTTCCTTCAACTTAATACTTCCCTAAGAATATTCTAGATTGAACCTAAAATCTAGACGATTGGGGGAATGTATCTGTGCTGCCCGTAATCACGGTTGGTGAAGGTATAGAATTGAAAAGAATAAACCCGATCTATTCAATTGATCTTAAAGAAGCTTTTCGTATTAAAGTGTTTTTCGATGCTGGGATGGCCGATTGTGAGGCTAACTATATTGAACTAATTGAAAACCCAGAAAATGTAGTCCTAGAACTCTATTGGGCTGAGGAGAACCCGGTAAAGGTTACTACCCTTTCCTTTTCGGAAATAAAAGCGATAAAACTTTCCATTTCTCAGTTAAAAACCCTGCTGATTACCATAATTCAGAATACAAAAGTGGAGAACCCGGTTTAAAAACCGGGTTCCTCATTTTCCTCTCCATCAAATTATCCTTCTGAGGGTGGGTTCTTAATTAACCCTAAACCAGGGCCTTTTTCCTATTTACTTAAAACAATTATAACGTTTTATTATTTATGGATTATATAGTTTAAGAATTAATTTCAACTCCATGGCTGGCCAGGTACTGTTTTAGATCTTCGATCTTAATCTCTCCGAAGTGGAATACCGATGCGGCTAAGAGGATATCCGCCCGGCCATCCCGTGCGGCCTCCAAAAAATGCTCCATTTTACCGGCTCCACCGGAAGCGATTACTGGAATCTTAACCTGGGCTTTAATCC
>JAAYQE010000105.1 GCA_012519455.1 Syntrophomonadaceae bacterium | reverse complement strand
CTTACAAGAATTGCAAATAATTTTTTCTAAGGAGGACAGTTCATGGAAGTACTAAAAGTATCAGCGCGTTCTAATCCAAAATCAGTTGCTGGGGCACTGACTGCGGTTTTGCGAGAAAAAGGAAGGGCCGAAATACAGGCGGTAGGGGCCGGCTCGATTAACCAGGCAATTAAAGCTATCGCTATTACCAGAGGATTCGTCGCGCCAAATGGAATGGATTTAGTAGCTATACCCGCATTTGTCGAAATAACTATCGATGGAGAAGAGCGTACAGCGATCAAATTTATCGTTGAGCCCCGCTAGGATTATTTAAAGTAAATTAAAGGATTAAATAAATATTGAATATAATGTGATTTTAGATTGAATCTGCGGTGCATATCGCAGATTTTTTTTATTTTTTGGTATAATGAAGATCAGGTGCGTTTAGAGTACCATTATGGTGAAGTTATTGAAATATATTATTTATCCTTAACCATACATTGGAGGGATTTTATTGAAGAAGGCATTAATTTCAGCTCTTTCTAGTTCTTCGGAATATATTTCGGGGGAGCAATTAAGTCAGCAACTGGGGGTATCGCGTACGGCTATCTGGAAACAAATTCAAACTTTACGGGAGCAGGGTTATGAAATTGAAGCTCAACCCCGCGTCGGTTATCGCTTGCGTAGTAAGCCGGATCGTCTTTTGCCAGAAGAGATTACGAATGGACTCAGTACCTCCTATCTCGGTCAGCAGGTTATTTATTATGACGAAGTAGAGACTACGAATGAAGCGGCGCGGCGTTTAGCTCAACAGGGGGCGATGGAGGGGACCCTAGTGGTGGCCGAGAGGCAAACGCGGGGAAAAGGCCGTCTAGGTCGTCATTGGGTATCACCCCGGGGTGAGGGACTATGGTTTTCCTTTATTTTACGACCCCAGATGCTTCCGGTAGAAGCGCCTCGGGCCACCCTGGTTTCTGCCGTAGCTGTGGCTCGAGCGATTCGGCAGTTAACCGGTCTAGAGGTAAAAATAAAATGGCCGAATGATTTACTTCTTGAAGGGAAAAAAGTTACCGGTATTTTAACGGAAATGAATTGTGAAATTGACCGAATAAATTATTTAGTGGTAGGAATCGGGATTAACGTTAATCTGGATCCAGACACCTTTCCATCAGAGATTTCTAAGGTAGCGACTTCGATTAGCTTTTGTTTAAATCGAAAGGTTTCACGGGTATTACTTTTACAAAAATGTTTAGAAGAATTAGAGCATTATTATAATACTTGGAAGAATAGCGGATTCGAGTCTATACTAGTGGAATGGCGGGAATTATCCTATACCCTGGGGAAATGGACCCGAGTCAAGGTAATGGAGGAGACGGTAGAGGGGTTAGCTGAGGATGTTGAAGAAGATGGCAGTCTCCGTTTGCGATTAAAGGATGGCCGTATTTATCGTGTCATCGCTGGAGATGTTTTATTTGGTGAAGATTGATTTAATTCTATTTAGGCGCATAGGAAGTACTGAGGCAAGTACATATAAAGAGGCAGGGTACGATGTTTCTTAAACGTATAGAAATGCAGGGATTTAAAACCTTTGCCGAACCTTTGGATATGGAGCTGATAGGAAAAATATCGGCCGTAGTCGGCCCCAATGGTTGCGGTAAAAGTAATATTGTAGACGGGATAAAATGGGTTTTAGGGGAGCCCAATGTACGTATTTTACGTGGTAACCGATTGGAGGATGTCATCTTTGCTGGAAACGATCGCCGACGTCCTGTAGGGATGGCTGAAGTCTCAGTAACTTTAGATAATGCGACCGGAATACTTCCTCTAGATTATAGTGAAGTACGGATTACCCGACGGGCTTATCGCTCTGGGGAAAGCGAATTTCTCATGAATGGGGCACCTTGCCGGTTACGTGATATCCAAAATTTACTGCAAGATACCGGTTTGGGGTCCGATTCGTTTGCCATAATTGGTCAGGGGAAAGTAGAGTCCATCTTAAATTCTCGCCCAGAAGAAAGGCGACGCCTAATTGAGGACGCTGCAGGAATTACGAGATACCTGACGCAAAAAAAAGACGCTTTACGAAAATTAGATGAAACCGAAAATTCCTTAGTCCGGCTAGAGGATTTACTGCGGGAATTGGAAGAACAGCTAGATCCTTTAGAAGAACAGGCTAGACAGGCCCGAAGTTATCGGGAAAAGCAAACCCAATATCGAAAACTGGAAAAAGAATTATGGCTTCAGGAATGGTACCGGCAAAACTTACGGCTACAACGGACGCGGAAAAATGGGGATGAGGCGGTTAAGGAACTGGAGGTTCAGGAAAAGGAACTGAATCATCTGACGGAAGGGCTTACGAGCTCCCGGATAACCGGGGAGCGAGCCGAGGAAGATTGGTGGCAAGAAAATGAGATTTACCAGGCTGCCCAGTCGTTACTAGAGCGTGCTCGCATGACGGTTCAGGTATTGCAGGAAAAACGGTTCTCTTTACAGCGTCAGCAAGAGGAGACCAGCGTTAAACAAGAGGAAAACAAGCAATATTTAGGGGAAATAAGACCGCAAAAGGCGCAAATTGAAGCGCGATTAACCGAACTCAAAGAATTAATAATACAGCAAGAACATGAATTACAGGAAATAGAGAAAAGGCAGGAAGCTCGGCATTCGGGCCGTCAGTTCGAGGTAGATCAACTTGAGAATTTAAAAAGTGAATTAATTGAAAACTTGAAAACCGGGGCGGAAAAACGTAATGAACTAAAACGTTTACAACTGCAGGAAAAGCAAAATGAGCGCAGTATAGTCCATTTGATGGACGAACGGCAGGTTTTTTTAAACCGTCAGAAAGTTTTAGAAGCCAAGTACGAAGAATTAGCCGTTAGCATAAAGGCCTGGGAACAACGTTTACATACGGTTACGCAGCAAAAGGAAGCGGCACGACAACAGAAAGCTCAACTAAGTCGTCATTATACGCAACAGCAGAAGATTGTGGCGGAAATCGGAGATCGCGCGCGGACGGCCGAATCCCGGTTGCAGGCTTTACGGGAAATGGAGCAGGCCTACGAGGGCTATTCTCGCGCGGTGCAGGAATTGATGCGCCAAAAGGGCAAGCAGAGTTGGGGACCGGGAATAAAGGGCGTTGTAGCTGAGGTTTTGCGCATGCCGGGACGGTTGGAAAAAGCTTTAGAAGTCGCCTTGGGAGGCGCTGCTCAGAATTTAGTTGTAGATACGGAAAAGACCGCGCAGGAAGCGATACGCTTTCTTAAGCAGGGTAATTACGGTCGGGCTACGTTTTTACCCTTAGATATCTTACGGCCACCCCGGGTAGAGATACCACCGAAAAGTAAATTTAGCGGAATTTTGGGAAGAGCTGTGGAGCTGGTGGATTGTACGCCAGAGTACCGACCAGTAGCCGAATTATTGCTCGGAAAAATATGGGTAGCCGAGGATCTCTCTAAGGCCTTAGAATGGGCGCGGCATAATAATTTTTATCGAAGGGTAGTAACCTTAGAAGGGGAGGTTTTAAATCCTGGAGGAGCCTTAACCGGAGGTAGTCTTCCCCCTCGTGGTACTAGATTTTTTAGTCGCCGTCGGGAAATAGAAGATCTGGAAGTTAAGGTAAGATTGGAGAGAAATAACCTTTTAACCCAGCAGCAAGAAAAAGCAGCCTTGGAAAATAAGGCGCAGGAATTAGCCCAGAGACAAGAAGCTTTGGAAAAGGAACATCATCAATTAGAATTGACGTGCTCTCTAGCCCAAAAAGATAGTATTCAACTCGAAGCGGAAGCCAAACAGGTGCAAGAACGCCTTCAATTAATGGTTTTTGAGGAAGCTGATTTAAGGGAAAATCAGGTGCGTGGTCAGGCGGAAATCGTTGGTTTGGAAGAACAGTTGCTGTTTTTGGTTGAGCAGGAACAAGAGATTCGCGAAAAACAGAAATTTCTGCAGGAAAAGTTAAAAGAGCAGGACGTACAGGCCCGTGAGGAAGAAAAAATCCTTTCGGCTTTACGGGAAGCGCGGGCCACCGGAAAACAGCAGATATTAGGATTAGAAGAGAAATTGATGCATTTAGGGAACGAAGAAGTTAAGCGGGAACGAGAACTGACGGAGCTTTCCGTTCGGGTTAAAGAAATAGAGATAGAACAGGACTCCATAAAGAAGGCATTGGCTGAAGAAGAAAATACGCTTGAACGAACTACGCAGCAAATGATTGGCTTGGAAGAAAAGATTAACGCCTTGCGACAATTAGTTCAAAGACAAAGAGAGACGGCCAGCCGGTTAGAGGCGGAAATAACTATACAGCGTAGCCAGTTAGAGCAAACCCGACAACGTGTCCATAATTTGGAAGTGGAATATACGCGAACCGAGGGAGAGGAACAAAAATGGCAGGAGCGTTTATGGGAGGAATACCAAATAACGAAACTGCAGGCTGAAGAAAGTATACTCCAGAACCTGGTTAAAACAAAAAAATTTAATTTTTCCGGTACCCGCCAAAATCTGGCCCTTTTAAAGCAAGAAATGGATGCTTTAGGCACAATAAATTTAGGAGCTATCGAGGAATTCGAAAAATTAAGGCAGCGAACTTGCCTTTTAAAAGAACAGAAGACAGACTTGTACCAGGCGCACCGGGATCTACAAATAGTAATAAGCGAGATAGACACCTTAATTACGTTCCGTTTTAAGGTTAATTTGGAGAAAATAGCCAGCGAATTTAACCAGGTGTTTCAGGAAATGTTTGGGGGCGGAAAAGCGCAACTAGCCTTGACTAATCCCGAGTTACCATTGGAGTCGGGAATTGAGATTATCGCTCAACCACCCGGAAAAAAGATGCAGAATCTTATGCTGTTATCCGGGGGGGAAAGAGCTCTGACGGCGATTGCTTTGTTGTTTGGCATTCTCAAGGTGCGTCCGGCTCCTCTTTGTATTTTGGATGAGATTGAATCGGCGTTAGATGAGGTTAACGTGTATCGTTTTGCTAGCTATTTAAAACGTTTTACGGAAAACACGCAATTTATCGTTATTTCGCATCGGAAGGGGACGATGGAAGCCGCCGAGGCCCTATTCGGTCTGACCATGGAAGAAAAAGGGGTTTCCAAACTAGTTTCGGTACGTTTGGCTTGATCCCGATGATGGATGGAAAAGACGGTAAAAAATTATTTATAGTTGTTTTTTCCCTAGGTTGG
>JAAYQE010000104.1 GCA_012519455.1 Syntrophomonadaceae bacterium | reverse complement strand
GGACTGAGTTTGTTCGGGTTGGTAAAGTGACGGTGGGGAACGTTCTGCCTTGTCTGGGAGAAAAAAGTGGTTGGTATAACGTAAGATACAGTGATCAATCCGTCTGGATTGCCGGTTGGTTGGTTGAATATTTACCGGTATCACCACCCTCGAAACTTGAAGTCAGTGAACCGCAGTCAGAGCAAGATGCTGAATCCCGTGTCGATCCGGAACCGATGGATAACGGGAGTGATACTACTTCTGAGCCTGAAGAGGGGACCCATCCCCCGGTTCCGGTTAAGGAAGAAGAACCAAGCAATTCCTCTAGTAGTGAGGTTAAACCGGAGGCAGATAGCGTTAGCTTAAGATTAGTCCGGGATAATCAGGGAATCCGGTTGTTTATGGATACGCTTGGCGATCCAGAAGTAGAAATTAAAAAGTATAACCCTCCAGAGCGGCAACAGGTCGTATATCGGTTTAAGGAGCGGAAACTTAGTGGAGATCCCCGTTTTTCAGTTAAACTGGGCGGGGGAAGGGATAAATCGTTATCTGTGAGCGCGTTGGAACTGGGGGATGACCTGCAGGTCTTAATTGAATTTCCCAGTGGTTTGTTGTTCGAAACTGAGTCCGGTAAAGAGAACCCGGGTATGGAAGGACAGAATAAAGCAAGTAAGCAGCAAGTTTTTTACTTACCTAATCAGATTACCGATATTACGGAGATCGTGAATAAAAATGGAATGCAAACCTTGCTGGTGCGTGCCCTATCTCCGGTTAAATATAAATATGAGGAGTTAAAGGAGGAAGTCCGTCTAGATTTAATCGGGGTTCAGCCGGGAAGCGAACTAATAAACGCCAATCTGCAGGGAAAAATCGTTAAAAACTTAAAGTTAAAGGAAGCCACCGAGCCTTCACGCAGTATGTATTTACAATTACCTACGCGGGGAATGAAACGAGCTAGTGCTACAGAATTGTGTGATGGCACAGTGATAAGCCTAGTTTTAATGCCCGCTCAAGAAAGTCGAGCGGAAGCTAAGGTGGTAATTGATGCGGGTCATGGGGGTAAGGACCCGGGAGCGATTGCCTCGAGATCCGGTTGCCAGGAAAAAGACCATAACCTATCTATTGCTCTGGGAGTTAAGGATCAACTAGAAAAGGCTGAGATTGATGTTATCTGTACGCGAATCACGGATAAATATTTAAGTTTAAACGAAAGAAGTGACCTAGCTAATCAAGCAGGCGCGGATGTCTTTGTCTCGATCCACTGCAACGCTTATACTAATCCAGAAACCTCTGGGACCATGACCTTTTTCTACGCTCCGCCGGATAAGATGGAATTACAAGCCCAGAGAGGGGAACGTCAGCGTCTGGCGGAAATGGTACAGCGCCAACTGGTGCAAGAATTAGGACGGATTGATAAAGGGGTCCGGGAGGAGAATTTTGCGGTACTAAGGAATACCACCATGCCTTCGATTCTGATAGAGGTTGCTTTTTTAAGTAACCCCGAGGAGGATGCTTTGTTGCAGCAACCGGAGTTTCGAGCGCGTGCTGCCCAAGCGATTGCGCGTGGAGTTATAGAATATCTGGGAATCTAGCGGCACCGTTCACTTTATGGGGGACATAAAACTAAATAACCAGTATCAGGGAGGACCTGTATCGAAACAGGTCCTTTTTTTTTGCTAAATCGGGCGTTGGGATTGAATAAACTACCAGCTTAGTGGTCAGAATGAAAATAGGTAGTTTATGGAACGAAGGGGTGGGTGAACATGCAATTTATCCATTGGGTACGACGTAATAGTTGGATACTGGGTTTTATTCTGCTGGGGCTTTGGTTAGCCGGAGGGGTATTCCTTCCTGTAAACGGGACAAGGTTGTCTGGGCTAGCCGATAAAGATATACCGGCTAGGGATGATTTAATTCGTTTACACGTGATCGCTAATAGTGATACGGAAGAAGATCAGGCCTTAAAGTATATGGTACGTGATGCCGTAGTCGAGGATCTAACGCCCAAACTGCAACAAGCCCGGGGCATTACCGAATCCCGGCTGATCGTTCAGGCTAATTTGGACCACCTGAAAAATATGGTTGTTGAAAGTATTGAGGGTCAAGGGTATCATTATCCCGTACAAGTACAGATGGGTTTTTTTGACTTCCCCACCCGTTGTTATGGGGAATTAACCCTACCCGCGGGTCGTTATGAAGCAGTGCGGGTGGTAATAGGACAGGGAGAGGGAGCTAATTGGTGGTGTGTTTTATTCCCCCCGCTGTGCTTTATCAATGTAGCGACCGGAAACTCTGAACCGTCAGAAGTTGAATACAATAGTTATGTTGAAAGGGTAGAATCGTTAAATAATAAGGCAGAAAGTTTGTCCCACTACCCAGCTGTCCCAGAAATCGCAGGGGCGCCAGAAGTCGGAGGAGCGATGGAGGATAAAGTCCAGGTTCGGTCTAAGTTGTGGGATTGGTGGAGAATGAACCAAAAACAGACGCAAGTTAGTCAAAGCTAGTCTATTTCGGGCTATAAGGAAAAAATGGATAAGATAGAAATGACCTATAATCGTCCAAGGACTTGTTGTGGTATAATAAGGTTTAATCAGGCTAAATACTATAGGTGAAGTGAGGTCTATTGAACCAATTAATTGTCCATTGTCCGGCTAAGGTTAATCTTACCTTAGGCATTCAGGGTAAACGGCTAGACGGTTATCATGAACTAGAAACCATTATGCAGAGTATCAGTCTGGAGGATACCCTGTACCTGTCGTCAGAGGGAACGGGGATCAGTCTCGTTGCGGATTATCCGGGGCTTCCGGTGGGGGAGGATAACCTTATATACCGGGCAGCGGTCTTATTAAGGGATTATGCCGGGGCGAATAAGGGCGTACGTATAACCCTTAAAAAGCAAATTCCACTGGCAGCTGGGTTAGCTGGTGGTAGTACGGATGCAGCTGGGACCTTGCGGGCGTTGAATCGTTTGTGGGGCTTAGGACTAACGGCGCCAGAATTAGAGGAATTAGGAAGTCAGTTAGGGTCAGATGTTCCTTTTTGTTTACGGGGAGGGACGGCTCTGGCCCGGGGGAGAGGGGAAAAACTGACTTTTTTGGAAGGACCGGGAGATTGGTGGCTGACCCTAGTTAAAATTCCGGTTTCTATCTCTACCGCGGCGGTATACCATAGTTTCCGTTTAGAGGCGGTAACCCAACAACCAGACCAGGAGGCCATGCTGGACGCCATACGCAAAGACCGTTTAAAGGAGGCAGGACTAAACCTGGTCAATGTATTGGAAACCGTAACTATTCCATGGTATCCGGAAATTGGGGCGGTTAGGGCAGAAATGGTAGAACGAGGAGCTATTGGAGCTTTAATGTCCGGAAGCGGACCTACGGTATTTGGATTAGTGGCGGACCGAGCCGAGGCAATCAGGTTAGCGGCTGCTTTTAGAGATCGGTATCGGGAAGTTTATGTCGTACGTACCCTCTCTAATATTGGGGATAATTTATCAATGATTTCCTTGTAAAAATCCCCTTTTGTTGCATAAGGGTTGCCTAAATATACCAAGCGAGCGGTATATTTAGGCAAGCTAAGGCAAATTTATAATTTTTTGCAGTGGAATCATAAATAAGAACATGGAATAATCATACTGCTTATTAGAGATAAATAAATTTTATGGGGGGAGTGTAATGACCGAACGACGTTTGATTCCGGTGAAACTGGATAATTATAAACCCTTACGCGAGATTGTTTTTGAATCTTTGCGTGAGGCCATAATTAATGGAACCTTGAGACCCGGAGAACGGTTGATGGAGGTTCAACTGGCAGAGGAGATGGGGGTTAGCCGCACCCCGGTAAGGGAAGCTATTCGAAAACTGGAACTAGAAGGATTCGTGATAATGGTGGCCCGTAAAGGGGCTTATGTTGCCGGTATTTCAATGAAGGATGTCGCGGACGTTTTTGAAATCCGGGCTGCTCTGGAAGGCCTGGCCGCGTACCTAGCCGCAGAGAGAATCACGGATACCGAGAAGGAAGAATTAGAGCGTCTTTTAGTCCGCAAGGCCGCTAGTGTACAGGCTAACGATCTACGTTCCATACTAGAAAGAGATTTTGAATTTCATGAGCTTATTTATCGAGCTAGCCGAAATGAACGCTTAATTCAAATTATCAATAATTTGAGGGAACAGATTAGTCGCTTTCGTATGGTGTCCCTGGCTTTTCCTGGGCGAGGACGGGAAGCCCTGGATGAGCATAAAAAGATTGTGGAAGCGATTGCTGATCGTGACTCAGCAACAGCTCAGACTTTAGCGCAGGAACATATTGAAAATGCGGAAAACGCCTTGTTGGAAGCTATGCAACGGAGTGGAAAGGATACTAACGGGGAGTAATTTAAAGACAGGAGGGAGCTTTGGTGCGGGTAGACGCGGTCGTTCTAGCCGGAGGACTGAATTCGAGCTCTCTAAGGGAGAATAGTGGATGTACCAGCGAAGCCCTAATCAGCATTGGTAATCGACCCATGGTAGAATATGTGGTAAAAGCCTTAAAACACACTCCTGAAGTAAGTCGAATTGTGGTTGCAGGACACCGTAAAGATATGGCTGCTGTCTTTGCTAAAGATCCAGAATTAATTTTGACTGAAAGTGGACCGACTACGGTATCAACTTTACTGAATGGGTTGCAGGCGTTGCGAGAACAAATATTGGTTTCTGGCCCTCTCTCGGACCTGGTGTTGGTTACGGCCGGGGATATTCCGATGATTACCCCGGAAGCAATTCAGAACTTCCTTGGTTTATGCCATAAACGTAAAGCCGATCTTTATTACCCGATCGTTACTCGGGAGGCTAGTGAGAGTAAGTATCCCGGCATGCAAAGAACCTATGTCCGGCTTCGGGAAGGGTATTTTACGGGAGGAAATTTGATCCTGGTCGATCCTACCGTAGTCGAACGTTGCGCTAAATTAGCCGATCAGATGATCTTACGGCGAAAAAATCCCCTGGCTTTATGTCAGTTGTTGGGATGGCGATTTGTCTTGAAATTTCTTTTTCATTATTTAAGTTTACCCGAAGTAGAAAAGAAAGTGTCAACGATGTTGGGGATTAATGGGGTCGCCGTGATTTCCGATTATCCGGAAGTTGGCGTAGATGTAGATAAGCCTAGCGATTTACAGTTGGCTCGCCGACTCTTAAAGGCGGGATGTTAGTTGGAAAAATATTTAAAATTTAGAAAATGAATCAAAACAGTATACCTATAGGGGCATACTGTTTTTTATTTTTCTGACCATTTTTTAAATAATAATAGTTTTTAGGAGGAGTTTTACCGATTACAGAGAATTAGTATTAAGATTGAAATATCGGTTACAAGCCATAAAGTGGTTAAACCGCAGTTTAGGGAGGGGAAATTCGAAATGAGAATAACCGATGTGCGTATAAGAAGGATTACTCCAGAAGGAAGAATGAAAGCGATTGTTTCGGTTACTTTTGATGATGAATTTGTGGTTCATGATGTAAAAGTAGTAGAAGGCCTAAAAGGACTATTTGTAGCAATGCCTAGTCGTCGTACTCCGGATGGAGAATATCGGGATATTGCTCATCCCATTTCTACGGCTGCACGGGGGGCTATTCAACAGGCGGTACTAGAGGCCTATACAGAGGCAGCCTCTATCGGATAAGGTTAATTAAGTTATATTTAATAAATTAAGGAAGATATTGAAAAAGCTGGATCCGAAAGCAATAGAACCGGAGAAATAAACCCGGTTCTTTTATTTTGTTCGACCTAAATTTACAGGAAAATCATAATTTATGTAGAAAAAGAATAACGTATTTGATAAACCGGGAGTATGAATGATGAATAAAAGGGGACAGGGGGAAATACTGAAATGCAGGATGTGGTAGCCGTGGTCCTGGCTGCCGGTAAGGGCACCAGAATGATATCTGATCTCCCTAAGGTGATGCATCGCGCTGGGGGAAAATATTTGGTGCAGCATGTACTGGACACTCTAAGTGCAGCCGGGGTTTCCCGGGTCGTACTAGTCGTGGGTCACGGAGCGAATTTAGTGCAGGAAGGATTAGGTGATGGTTATCGTTATGTAAGGCAAGCTGAGCAACTGGGAACCGGTCACGCAGTGGCTCAGGTGGAAAAGGCAGTGGACCCAGCTGAACGCAATGTCCTAGTAGTTTGCGGGGATATGCCTCTGTTAAAATCAAGTACTTTACAAAAATTAATCGAACAACACCGTCAGCGAGAGGCAGCGGCTACCGTGCTTACCGCTAGAGTGAGAAATCCGGTTGGTTATGGACGAGTCCTTCGCGATCCCCATAACCATCTCCAGCGGATTGTCGAGGAAAAAGATGCCACGGCCGGGGAAAAAGAAATTGAGGAGGTTAATACGGGTACCTACTGTTTTGATCGCGACTCGTTGTTCTCAGCCCTTAAGAAGATAGAGCCCCATAATGTACAGCAAGAGTATTATTTGACAGATGTTTTGCCGATACTGCAGGGTAAAGGATTAAGGGTGGAAATTCTCGAGGGCGCGGAAGAAGAGGAAGCCTTAGGCGTAAATAGTCGGCAGCAACTGGCTGAGGTGGAGCAGATTTTACGCCAGCGGACTTTGCAGCGTATAATGGTAGAAGGGGTTACCATTGTGGATCCGGGGACTACTTTTATTGATGCCGAGGTAAGCATCGCTCCGGATACCATTATTTATCCTTTTACGTTTCTTGAGGGAAAAACCCGGATCGGGGGCAAGTGTGAGCTCGGTCCTATGACCCGGATCGTCAATTCGGTGCTGGGGAACGGAATACGTGTTCAAAACTCAATTATTTTAGACAGTCAAATTGAGGATGACTGCAATATAGGGCCTTTTGCCTATTTGCGGCCAGAAACTTACTTAGCCCGGGGGGTTAAAGTGGGAGATTTTGTGGAGTTAAAAAAGTCTCGCGTAGGTGAAAACAGCAAAATACCTCATCTTTCCTATGTAGGCGATGCTATTGTCGGAGTTGGGGTCAATATTGGTTGTGGAACGATTACTTGTAATTACGATGGTGTAAATAAACATCCTACCATTATTGAGGACGGAGCCTTTATTGGGAGCAATTCAAATTTGGTGGCCCCAATAAAGATTGGTGCTTATGCAACTACCGGGGCCGGATCCACAATTACCAAGGATGTACCCGACCAGGGTTTAGCCGTAGAACGTAGTAAGCAGAAAATAATTTCCAATTGGAGTCAGAGAAGGGGAAAAGAATAGAAAATGTTGAATCTGTTCTATAGGAGGAGCAGAGGGATGTCAGTATTTAACAAACGATTAAAATTATTTACCGGAAACGCTAATATCGGTTTAGCTGAGGAAATTGCCGATTATTTAGGCTTGCATATAGCTGCCGCTAAAGTAGAGCGTTTTGCCGATGGAGAGATTTCGGTAGCCATTGATGAAAGTGTTAGAGGAGTAGATGTATTTATTATTCAGCCGACCTGCCCCCCGGTTAATGAGCATATCATGGAATTATTAATTATGATGGATGCGGTAAGCCGTGCTTCTTCGGCTCGGATTAATGCCGTTATCCCCTATTACGGTTATGGTCGACAAGATCGCAAGACCCGGGCGCGGGATCCAATTACCGCTAAATTGGTGGCTAATTTAGTTACGGTCACCGGCGCAGCTCGAGTCGTAACCATGGATATGCATGCTGGACAAATTCAAGGCTTTTATGACATCCCGGTAGATCATTTACCTGGGGTACCGATTTTGGCTGAGTATTTTCGTAAGAAAAACCTTGAGGACGTCGTCGTCGTTTCGCCGGACGTAGGCGGGGTTACCCGGGCTCGAGATTTAGCTGAACGGATTGGGGCTCCGATCGCCATTATTGATAAGCGTCGTCCCGAACCAAACGTAGCTAAAGTAATGCATCTAATTGGTGAAGTTAAGAATAAAACTGTAATTATGATTGATGATTTAATTGATACGGCCGGTACCATCACTTTAGGGGCGCAGGTAATGATGGATCGTGGAGCCAAGGAAGTATATGCTTGTGCTACGCATGCCTTGTTTTCAGGACCGGCAGTAGAAAGGTTAGACAAAGCGCCGATTAAGGAAGTAGTAATCACCAATACCATTCCCCTGCCTAAGGAAAAGGAGCTGGATAAAATTCGGGTGCTTTCCGTTGCGCCGCTATTGGGGGAGGCCATTATTCGTATTCATGAAGATCTTTCAGTAAGTAAATTATTCGACGGTTAGGCCCTAGCCGGGTTGGATCTTCCTTCCCCAGGGAATACTGGAAAGGGAATTAAGGTTGGCTAAAGGGGGAGGAAGAGATGACCGTCAATCACCTGTCGGTGCAACTAAGGAAAATAGGTACTAAAGGTTCACTTAACCAGATTCGAAAAGAAGGTCTGGTCCCCGGCGTTGTTTATGGAGGGGACAAACCAAATACCTTTGTACAGTTTAACCGTAAGAATTTAGGGAAAATTTTAAAACGATCTGGTAAAGGGACTAATGCCCTAATTGAATTAATGGTACCGGGCGAGGAACAAGAAACCGTAATGATTCGGGATTTACAGTGGAATGTACTTACCGGAGCTTTAATACATGCTGATTTTTATCGGGTATCCCTATCTCAACCGATTACAGCTGAGGTTCCTTTAACCTGGATAGGAGAGCCAATAGGGGTGAAAAAGGGTGGATTAATGCAACCAGGTTTACGATCCGTTTTGGTTGAGTGTCTACCGGCACAAATTCCGGAACGTCTGGAAGTAGCGGTAGCGGATCTGAATGTAGGGGATAAACTTACGGTAGCGGACTTACAAACACCCCCGGGGGTAAAGATATTAGAGGCCCTGGAAGAGGTAATTGTTTCTATCTTATCGGCTCGGGTAGAGGAGGAACCTTCGCCTCCGCCGGAGGAAAAAAGAGAGGAAATAAAACCTCCGGCCGCGGAAGTGAACGGCCTAGCAGCTAAATAGAGCGGAAGAGAAAACACCGGGGTCAGTTGTTACCTGCGGGGAGGCAGCGAGACCCCTTTTTTATTTTTTACTAAGGAAGTTGATGACTAAATAGGATGGTAAGGGGTTGGGGAAGATGTTTCGGTTCAGGCACAAACCGTCGCGTCGGGAGGAATCCGTTAGATTACTGGTTGGATTAGGTAATCCCGGTGCCACGTATGCCGAAACGCGACATAACATTGGTTTTATGGTAATCAGTCAAATCGCGGAAGATTTGGAGATTCGAGCGCGCCGGTCTGCTCACCAGGCTTTAATCGGGGAAGCCCGCTTGGCTGGGAAGCGACTACTTTTGGCGCAACCGCAGACGTATATGAATCGTAGTGGACTTGCGGTAGCCGCGCTGATGCGCTTTTATAAGCTAACACCGGGAGAGTTATTAGTGATCTGTGATGATCTAGATTTACCGCTTGGTCGTCTGCGGTTACGGGGGCAGGGCGGTGATGGGGGTCACCGGGGTTTGCGTTCCATTATTGAGTGTCTGGGGACTAAAGAATTCCCTCGTTTGAGGGTTGGGGTAAGTCGTCCTCCCACTCGAATGGAAACGGTCGATTATGTACTGACCCGGTTTGTTTCGGAAGAACAGGTCCTGGTAAAAGAAGTATTAGCCGCTGCCGCGGAGGGGGCCCGGCAATGGTGGTTGGAAGGATTGGAAAAAGCTATGAACCGGGTAAATGCCTGGAGCCCGACCACGGAATTGAACAGTCGAAATGAGGGTTAAAAAATAAGTAGGGTGTATATAATAGTTTATATAATCAGGGGGAGGCGTTGGAGCTAGAAGCAGCCGGGAGGTTGAGGGTTTGAACGGGATACTGGCCGGAGTAATCGCCGCCGCTATATCCTGGCCGGTAAATTCTTGGATTACCGAGCGGGGCGGTTGCTGGGGCCTGGTGTTTTGGGTCCCGTTGTTAGAAGAGACTCTTAAAACGGGTTTGGCCCGGCAGTTAGGAGGAGAACTAGTTCTAGCGCATGCGGTTTTTGGCTTAATTGAAGGGCTTTATGAGTTACAGCGCGATCGTCGGATCGGTTCAGCGGTTATAGCCCTGGGGGGACATCTTTTTTTTGGGGTGATGACCGGAATCCTGTGGAGTTTTTTTCCTTACTGGAGCCTAGCGGTGCTAGGCGTAGCATTTTTACATTCAGTCTGGAATTGGATAATCTTAAAGCTTTTTACAAAAGGATCCGGCTGAGGCCTAGGGGGTAAAAAGATTGAAAGTTTATTATGTTTGTGAGTGTTGCAAAGAAGTGATCCAGGAAACGGATATCGGGTTGACTCAACTTAACTTGACGGGGGAAACCGAGAACGATATAATCAACGCAGATTATAGTACAATGACTAGTTTAAACATCAACACGGTTTGTGATGACTGCTTAGCCGCTCTCGGGTGGACCGATGAGGGTTTAAGCGGGTGGTTCGGTGGGTTGCGTATCTGGCGCCACTAAGGGGTTTTTTGAACGCTATTTGAACGCGAATAACTAGGATAACAGGGGGTCCAGAACAAGGTCCCCTTTTTGGTGTTTCTAGCGTGTAACCTCTGGAAAGGGGAGAGTAAAAATTAAAAGGTTATTAGAATGCCTGAGTCTTGATCCTAGTTTTAAACAATTACTCGAGGGCTTAAGTCGCAGAGTGCCAGCTCTGGGAATTAGCGGCATTAGTGGATCACTCAAGGCTTTCTTTTTGGCCAGTATACAGCAGCGGACCCAACGGCCTTTAATGGTGATTACCACCTCGGGAGAAAATAGTAATAAGTGGATGAACGAACTGCTACAATTATACCCTTCAGAGCAAATTTTTAGCTTCCCAGATAAAGACCCGATTTCTTTTGAAGTGGTGGCGCGCAGTCTTGAACTAACCATTCAGCGTCTAAAGGTCTTGGAGCGTCTACCACAAGGCGAATTTTCGGTGGTTGTAGTTCCGGTACGGGCTTTGCTTTGGCGGCTGATGCCCCTAATGGAGTGG
The DNA here is from genome assembly GCA_012519455.1 of Syntrophomonadaceae bacterium. Taxonomy (GTDB): domain Bacteria; phylum Bacillota; class Ch66; order Ch66; family Ch109; genus JAAYQE01. Next base: position 4,339 of record JAAYQE010000104.1, on the reverse strand, counting down.
CAGAGATATCATCGGACCCTTAAAGAAGGAATGACGCTAGATTTAACCGCGTTTCTAGAACTTTTGGTCAGTCTGGGTTATGAACGTGCTGAAATAGTTGAAGCCCCCGGGCAGTTCAGCGTTCGAGGGGGGATTATTGATTTTTATCCTTTAACGGAAAGGCAACCGGTACGCCTGGAATTGTTTGATGATGAAATCGAATCCCTGCGTCGGTTTGTGCCTGATTCACAAAGATCATTTGAAGCCTTGACCCAAATCACCGTTAGCCCGGCCCGAGAAATAGTGAGCAGCCATACGGACGGGGAAGCCTTGGGAAAACGCTTGCAGCAGATAGGAGAATCGGTACTTAAACGTTTGCGTCAGGAAGGAAAGAAGGCAGCGGCACAGGAATTAGAGAAGCGCCTTGAGTCCTGGCGGGAACGTTTAATCTTTCCCGGTAGTGCTGAGGGACTAGAACCGCTACGGGGGTTTTTGTATCCCCAGGCCGCTACTTTGTTAGATTATTTACCGGCTAACGTTTTGCTGATTCTAGATGATCTCTCCTCCATCGAAGCCGAAATAGAGGAGGCCTGGCAAGAGCTTACCGAGCTTTGGCATAGTCACCTCGAAGAGGGTAAATTGCTTTTTGGGCCGGAGGATCATTTGGTTTCAGGAAATGTTTTACGGGAGCAACTGGCCTCGCGGCAGACGGTGGCCTTTTCTTTGCTACCCCAAAGCGGTTTTTCCTGGCAACTTAGTCAGAGCATGAGTTTAGCAGGCAGAACTTTACCTCGGTTTTTAAGACCGGTAGAATCAATTATTACGGAATTCAATGAATGGAAAAAGAAGGGTTATTTAGTAGTTATTCTGGTAACGGAAGCAGAGCAAGGAGTACATTTGCAACAAACTTTTCTTGATTACGGACTGATTGCGGTATGGGAACCGGAGGAATTAATCCGGGGTGGGCCGATAGTCCTGTTACGAGGGCAATTATCCAATGGTTTCGAATTAACGAATGCACGTCTGGTGGTCGTTACGGAGAAGGAATTGTTTGGTCAGGCGCGTCGGCCCCGTCAAAGACGGCCGTTTAGTTCAACTAGGGGAACTCAATTGGAGGCTTTTACGGAGCTTAAAGTCGGCGATTACGTAGTACACGTTAACCATGGAATTGGTCAGTATCAGGGCGTAGAAATGATTGCCATTGCCGGCATTCAAAAAGATTACCTGGTCGTACAGTATGCCGGGGAAGACCGGCTTTACGTTCCTACCGATCAAGTTTCGCTGCTGCAGAAATATATCGGAGCCGACGCGCTTGCGCCTAAATTGAATAAACTAGGGGGCAACGAATGGCAACGTACCCGGGCCCGAGTTAAACAATCCGTTAAAGATATTGCTCAAGAGTTAATTGAACTCTATGCTGCGCGCGAAGCCGTACCGGGTTTTTCGTTTTCTCCGGATAATGCCTGGCAAAAAGAATTTGAGGCGGCTTTTCCCTATGAGGAAACCCCGGATCAATGGCAATCAATCGAGGTAATTAAACAAGATATGTTGCGCCCCCGGCCCATGGATCGTTTGCTGTGCGGAGATGTAGGTTATGGTAAGACCGAGGTCGCCTTACGGGCGGTATTTAAAGCGGTAATGGATAGTAAGCAGGTAGCCGTACTAGTACCGACCACTATTCTCGCGCAGCAACATTACCATACTTTTCAGGAACGTTTAGCTGATTATCCCGTGACCGTAGAGGTTTTAAGTCGCTTTAGAACGCCTCGGGAACAAAAGGATATTTTAGCTCGAACAGCGCTTGGTCAGATCGATATTTTAATCGGGACGCACCGGTTGTTATCCAACGATGTCACCTTTCGGGATCTAGGATTACTGATCGTGGATGAAGAGCAGCGTTTTGGTGTAACCCATAAGGAACGTTTAAAACGATTACGGCAAAATGTAGATGTATTAACTTTAACGGCTACGCCGATTCCCCGTACGCTACATATGGCCCTAGCCGGAGTACGGGATATGAGTCTTATTGAAACTCCCCCAGAAGATCGTTATCCGGTCCAAACCTACGTGGTCGAGTATAGCCCTGAATTAGTACGGGAAGCAATTAACCGGGAATTACGGCGCGGGGGTCAGGTTTATTACGTGCATAATCGTATTTTTGACTTACGCTCAGTAGCCCTCTTGCTTCAAGAATTGATCCCTGAAGCTCGTTTGGCTATTGCCCATGGGCAGATGAAAGAGGATCAACTAGAAAGAATTATGCTGGACTTCGTGGAGGGGGAATATGATGTACTAGTAAGCACCTCGATTGTGGAGTCTGGACTGGATATCCCTAATGTAAATACCTTGATTGTAGAGGATGCGGATCACCTGGGTTTAGCCCAACTTTACCAGTTACGGGGAAGGGTAGGCCGCTCTAACCGATTGGCTTATGCTTACTTTACTTACCGTAAAGATAAAGTAATCACCGAAGTAGCGTCGAAAAGACTACAGGCCATTCGCGATTTTACGGAGTTCGGTTCGGGATTTAAGATTGCGCTACGGGATCTGGAAATTCGCGGGGCCGGTAATATATTGGGTGCGGAGCAGCATGGTCATATGACGGCCGTTGGATTTGATATGTACTGTCGTTTGCTGGAAGAAAGTATACAAGAGTTACAAGGAGAAAGCCCGCCTCCACCGCCAGCTATACCGGTAATGGAGCTTCCTTTGGACACTTATATTCCGGATGAATACCTAAGTGATCCTCGCTTAAAAGTAGAGATTTATAAAAAACTGGCCGGGGCCTATACAGTCGAACGTCTGGAGGAATTAGCCGCAGAAATCAGGGATCGCTTTGGAGTCCTACCCGAAGCCTTGGAAAATCTCATTAACCTTACTCGTCTGCGGTTACTGGCGGTAAAGGCTGAGATAAGTAATTTACAACAACTAGGGGATCAATTATACGTACGCTTTTCCCAGCCCATTATTTGGCCGACGGATACTTTGGCCCGTCTTACCCGACGTCTGGGAAGACATGCCCGGAGCTTATCCCTATTAAATAACGGAGATTTTAGGTTGCGTACGCAGGGGATAGCCCCGGCGGATTTAGTTGCCATCCTGGAGACCCTTTTATGGGAGGCGGCTAATTTAGGGATGAATAAGGAAAGCCGGGGTGAAACGGAGAATTGAATAATTTGTCGTCTAGGGGTTTGGAAATCCTAGGGCTTTTGGTATAATAAACTCGGCCTTTTAAGTACCCAATTAAATTATGCCCGGATATGGAGGAAAGGGGATATAGTTATGAAGCTTAAGGGAGCCTTTTGTCGTAAGGCGGCCCTGACGCTACTTTTGCTTTTCGCGGTCGTTTTGTTTTTAGGTGGCTGTGGAGAAAAAAAAGTAGCTTCCGTTAACGGCGAAGCCATCACGCAGAAGGAATTTGAGCAGCGACTGGCCACGGTTCAGCAGTATTATGAGGCTAACTTAGGGATCAAGTTTGAAGAGGAAAGTGGAGCAGAAATGCTTAAGTATCTTCAAGAAATGGTTTTAGATCAGATGGTAACCGAGCATATATTATTGCAGGAAGCTCGAAAACAGGGAGTTAAGGCTGCCAAGGAAGAAGTACAACAGCGGATCGACCAGGATAAACTGATGGTCGGAGGAGAAAAAGCATATTTAGACATTCTTAAGAATCAATTAAAAATGTCGGAAAGAGAGTATACCCAGGAAGTAGAAAAACAAATCATGATTGAAAAATTATATGAGCAAGTCGTAGCCGGAATAACGGTCGGAGAAGAAGAGGTTCAGAAATATTACCAGGAAAACATTGAACAATTTGCGCTTTCCGAGCAGGTTCGCGCCCGGCATATCCTGGTAGCTACAGAGGCCGAAGGTAACGCCATTATCCAGCAATTAAAGAACGGTGCTGATTTCGCTCAACTAGCCGTTGAAAAATCAATTGATCCAACGGCTAAAGAAAATCAAGGGGACCTTAATTACTTCGCTAAAGATTCGGAGTTTGATACGAAGTTTACGGAGGCCGCTTTTAAACTCAAGACCGGAGAAATGACCCTTAAACCGGTGAAGACCGATTTTGGTTATCATGTCATTAAGGTGGAAGATCGCAAACCCGCCCACCAGCAGACCTTGGAGGAAGTTAAAGATTCCATTATCGAAGAATTGAAGACCAGTAAAGAAAGCGAAAAGTTTCAACAATACGTGGAGGATTTACGCCAACAGGCAAAAATAGAAAAAGAGGAATTACCGGCTCCCGCGATAAAAACGAATCCGGACCCGGTTCCCTCGGTGACTAATCCTCCAGCGGAGAATCCTCCTAACCCGACGGAGGAAAATAATCAATAGACGCGGACGGATTTTTAGG
>JAAYQE010000103.1 GCA_012519455.1 Syntrophomonadaceae bacterium | reverse complement strand
TAGCCAATATGTGTAACGAAGCGGCGATTATTGCTGCCCGTAATGGAAAAGAATTGATCGAGATTGAGGATGTAGAAAAAGCGATTGATCGCGTGACTGCTGGCTTAGAACGGAAAGCCCATGTTTTAACCCATCAAGAAAAACAATATGTAGCCTATCATGAAAGCGGCCATGCCTTAGTCACTTATTTACTAAAAAATGAAGTAATTCACCGGATCTCCATTATACCTCGCGGCAAAGCTTTAGGCTTTGTCCTGCAAACACCAGACAAGGATAAAAGTATCTATAGTAAACAAGACCTGCAACACAAAATAATGTCGCTCCTAGGGGGAAGAGCGGCGGAAGAAGTCATCTTTAAAAATACAACGACCAGTGCCCAAAACGATCTGGCCAGAGCTACCGAAATTGCTTTAAAAATGGTAGGAGAATATGGCATGGGTAGTTTAGGACTGATTAATTACGCTTCTCTAATGTTATCTTACCAGGTTCCTACAGAAGTTTTTCAAGCCGCCCAAAAAATTATTGAAGAATGTTATACGGAAGTCATTGCGCTCTTAGAAGAACATCGTTCCTTATTAGAACGCTTAGCGCAAAAGCTTATGGAGCGGAAAATAATTAGTGGTGAAGAATTAAGTAATCTACTCCAAGCTAGTTAAATTAGGAGAAGTCGAATCACATTAATGAAGGCCTCTGATATATCAGAGGCCTTCTCTCCTTGGGGTTTATTTCCTGTAATTTACATTGGAGGCATGCCTCCGGCCATCGGTAAGGTAGCTTTTTCCTCTTCTTTGCTTTCTGCTACCAGGCATTCCGTAGTCAAAAGCATAGCCGAAATACTGGCTGCATTTTGCAACGCTGAACGGGTAACTTTAGCCGGGTCAACAATACCGGCCGCAATCATATCCTCATACTGTTCCGTTAAAGCGTTGAAGCCTACTCCAGGAGCAGTTGCCTTAACTTTTTCTACCACTACAGAACCTTCCGCTCCTGCGTTATTGGCAATCTGGCGCAGCGGTTCTTCTAAAGCTTTACGGACGATCTTAATCCCGGTTAACTCATCGCCTTCGGCTTGAAGTTCATCTAGGGCCGGAAGAATATCGATTAAAACGGTACCACCACCAGATACGATACCCTCTTCTACGGCTGCACGCGTGGCTGACAAAGCATCTTCCATGCGGTGTTTTTTCTCTTTGAGTTCCGTTTCCGTCGCCGCGCCTACTTGAATCACGGCTACGCCACCGGCCATTCGCGCCATGCGCTCTTGTAATTTTTCCCGATCATATTCAGAAGTAGCCTCATCAAACTGCGCTTTAATCGCTGTCAAACGTAGCTTGATATCTGCTTCTTGACCATATCCATTGACAATAATGGTTTCTTCTTTATTAATTTTAACCTTAGCGGCTCGGCCGAGCATATTGAGGCTCGTATTCTCCAGTTTACGTCCTAACTCTTCACTGATGTACTCACCACCGGTTAAGATGGCGATATCTTCTAACATCGCTTTGCGCCGGTCACCAAAACCGGGAGCCTTTACGGCTACACAGTTGAAGGTACCCCTAAGCTTATTCACTACCAACGTAGCTAGGGCTTCTCCTTCTACATCTTCGGCAATCAAAAATAAGGGTTTACCGGCCTGTACTACCTTTTCTAACACCGGTAGAAAATCGGCTACAGCCGTAATCTTCTTATCCGTGATCAAAATATACGGTTCCTCTAATACCGCTTCCATCTTTTCATGATCCGTGACCATGTATGGAGATATATAACCACGATCGAAGCTCATTCCTTCTACTACTTCCAGGGTCGTAGCTAAAGTATTGGATTCTTCCACCGTAATAACTCCATCATTACCCACTTTTTCCATGGAATCCGCAATCAGATTACCGATAAAGTTATCCGCGGCAGAGATTGAGGCTACCTGCGCAATCGCTTCTTTACTTTCAATCGGCTTGGCCAATTTATGGATCTCTTCCACAGCCTTGGCTACCGCCTTTTCAATGCCTCTTTTCATGATAATTGGGTTAGCGCCGGCCGCTACGTTTTTCATTCCTTCACGGATAATGGCCTGGGCCAGTACGGTTGCGGTGGTCGTTCCGTCACCCGCAATATCATTCGTTTTTGTTGCTACTTCTTTAAGTAATTGAGCGCCCATGTTTTCATAGGGATCGGCCACTTCAATTTCCCGCGCAATAGTAACTCCGTCATTAGTAATGGTTGGCGAACCAAATTTCTTCTCCAATACTACATTACGCCCTTTAGGGCCAAGGGTAATCCTTACCGCATCAGCTAGGGCATTAACTCCACGTTCTAGAGCACGACGCGAATCTTCTCGGAATAATAACTCTTTCGCTGGCATCTATTTCTGTCCCTCCTTAGAGAAATCTTTAATAATAGAGAATCTAATTCTCAGGGTAGATATATCTCGGCCTAGTTGTCAATTTCCGTTACTACAGCTAAAATATCTCGCTCGTTAAGGATTAAGTACTCATCGTCATCCATCTTAATCTCGGTTCCCCCATACCGGGCGAACACAATCCGATCACCGACCTTAACTTCCAGCGGTACCCGCTGACCGTTTTCCATTAACCGGCCGGTCCCGACGGCAATTACTTGACCAGCTTGTGGTTTTTCTTTGGCCGTATCCGGAAGAACGATCCCACTTTTAGTTTTTTCTTCGGCCTCAATAACCTTAACTACTACTCGATCACCTAATGGATTTAGCTTCACTCTACATAACCTCCTTACTTTAAAGGAATATAATATTGAAATATCTTTTGTTGTTAGCACTCGCCTTCAATGAGTGCTAACACCTGACTATAATATTAGGCAAGAGAGAAAAAAATTGCAAACCCATCTAGTCTCAAATATAATCAATTATGGCTGATTTTTTGACTGTCATTTGGGTTTTCTTATTATTCCTTCCCTTACCTTAGCCATTCTTACATTAACTTATACTCATATCTAATTTTATCGGATAAATCTAATTTTTCGTATTTAATTTCCTCTGGATATGAATATTTCCATTTTAGCCCTCTCTTATACATTTATCCGAGCTTTATAGTTCAAAAGCTTCTCCACAATTCTGCGCATCACCCCGGAGGATTTCAATCCCATGCGAAAGGGCCGGCATTATTGCTTCAAAGGACTCTTGAGCGGCTTTGACGCTCCCCGGTAAATTAATAATTAGACTACGTCGCCGGATACCGGCTACACCTCGGGAGAGCATGGCCCGCGGTGTAATCTTCATACTCTCAATACGCATCACTTCCGCAATCCCCGGGGCTCGACGTTGAATAACCGTCATGGTCGCTTCCGGGGTTATATCACGAGGACCAAACCCGGTACCCCCGGTCGTAAGCACCAAATCTAATCTCTGATAATCTACCATATCAATTAGTTTTTCAATAATAACCTCTTTTTCGTCAGGAACAATCGCGTAAGCCTCTACTTCTCCGCCTATTTCCCGCACCAACTCTTTAAGCATCGTGCCCGTCAGATCTTCCCGCTCTCCCCGCGAACCCCGATCACTACAGGTTATTATACCGATACGGATCGGCGGGATAACCTCAATCACATCACCCACCTTAACCTCCCCACCTTCCAAAATCCGTATAAAAATCCCTTCTCG
>JAAYQE010000102.1 GCA_012519455.1 Syntrophomonadaceae bacterium | reverse complement strand
TTTTGCGCTTCTCCAGTAATCGGCAACCCTTCCGGTTGAATTATGGTTAAATCACCAGGTATCTCTGCAATTTCGGACGGATTAAGAGCATTATCTTCAAGGATCTCAACCATTTCTTCTTCCCGGCCCAACACTTCAGCTTCTCCTTCGGTTTCCAAAGAAACGTTTACCAAAGCGTGCCGCAAAACCTGATCCATATGCTCAACTAGGACAAATTCTAATTTACGCCGAACGTTACTGGGAATATCCTCTAAATCCTTTTTATTATCTATCGGTAGAATTACGGTTCGGATCCCGGCCCGATGCGCGGCTAGCACCTTCTCCTTAACGCCACCAATCGGCAATACCCGCCCCCGTAACGTAATTTCTCCGGTCATCGCCACATCCTTGCGTACGGCCCGGTTACTTAAGGTCGACGCCAGAGCCGTAGCCATCGTTATGCCCGCAGAAGGGCCGTCTTTCGGTATCGCTCCTTCTGGGACATGAATATGAATATCGCACTTTTCGTGAAAACCTTCCTCAATACCCAGTTCTTCAGCCCGTGAACGAACATAACTAAAACCGGCCTGCGCTGATTCCCGCATTACTTCCCCTAGTTTTCCGGTCAGGGTTAAATTACCTTTACCTTTAAGTAGTGCCACTTCAATAGAAAGTACATCTCCCCCGACCTCAGTCCAGGCCAAACCAGTTACTACCCCTACTTCGTCGTTTTCCTCGGCGACCCCAAAACGATAGCGCGGTATCCCCAGGTAACCTTCTAGATTTTGGGTGTTAACTTTAATTTTACGTTCCAGATCTCTAACTATTTCCCGTGCTGTTTTACGGCAAATGGTTGCAATTTCTCGTTCTAGATTACGCACTCCGGCTTCCCGGGTATATTCCCGAATTATTTTTCGGATCGAATTATCAGAGATCTGTAATTGAACTGGTTCTAATCCGTGCTCCCGAAGCATCTTGGGCATAAGATAATTAACGGCAATCTGCAACTTCTCCTCTTCGGTATACCCGGAAATTTGAATTACTTCCATCCGGTCTAATAACGCCCGAGGGATACTATACTGATTATTGGCGGTGGTAATAAACATTACTCGTGATAAATCAAAGGGCACTTCAAGATAATGATCACTAAAACTAAAATTTTGTTCCGGATCTAGTACCTCTAACAAAGCAGCTGAAGGATCCCCACGAAAATCCATACTCATTTTATCAATTTCATATAAAAGAAAGACGGGGTTCCGAGAACCTGCTTGCCTCATACCTTGTAAAACCCGGCCCGGCATGGCACCGACATAGGTCCGGCGGTGACCTCTAATTTCCGCCTCATCCCGTACCCCACCTAGGGACATCCGGACAAACTTCCGTTCCAAAGCCCGGGCAACCGATTTACCTAAAGAAGTTTTACCTACTCCAGGTGGTCCCACCAGACACAGAATAGGTCCTTTCATCTTGTTAGCAAGTTTTCGGATGGCCAGATATTCCAAAATCCGTTCTTTAGGTTTGTTTAATCCATAGTGGTCTTCATCCAAAATTTTCTCCGCTAGATCTAAATCTAGACGATCAGGCGTTTCTTTATTCCATGGCAAAGATAATATCCAATCCAGATAATTACGCACAACCACCGCTTCAGCCACCATTGGCGGCATCTTTTCTAGGCGTTCCACTTCTTTTAGGGCTTTTTCTTCGACTTCTTTCGGAAGCTCAGCCTTACTGATCCGCTCCCGTAGTTCCTCCACTTCGGCCATTCGCTCATCTTTATCGCCCAATTCCTTCTGAATCGCCTTCATCTGCTCCCGCAGATAATATTCCTTCTGAGTTTTTTCCATCTGTTTACGCACGCGAATATTTATCTTCCGCTCCAGTTCCAGAATTTCCATTTCCGTAGAAAGAATACGACAAAGGGCCTCTAGGCGTTCTTTTACCTCAATCGCTTCCAGGATCGTCTGTTTATCCCCAATGCGTAAAGCTAAATGGGAAGCAATAATGTCCGCCAAGCGCCCCGGATCTTCTACGGATACTACCGAGACGACTGTCTCTGGAGGAATCTTTTTACTGATTTTTACGTATTGTTCAAATTGATAAATTAAGCTGCGCATCAACGCTTCAATTTCGGATGACTTCTCCTGCTTCTCGGTAAACCGTTCGAGTTCTACCTTAAGGAAAGGTTCTTTTTGTAGATACTGAACCAGTCGGCCTCGTTCCAAGCCCTCCACCAGGACCCGAATTGTACCGCCAGGTAATTTTAACAGTTGCTTAATTTCAGCAATGGTTCCTACCCGATAAATGTCCTCTTCCTGGGGCTCATCGGTTTGGGCTTCCTTCTGAGTAACTAAAAAAATCTCCCGATTCTGGATCATCGCTTCTTCTATAGCACTAACCGACTTCTCCCTACCTACATCCAGGTGGATCACCATATAAGGAAATACTAAAATACCTCGTAGAGGCAGAAGAGGTAGCTCGCAAATCTTGTTTCGATCTGATGGGTCATTCACTCCGGACACCTCCCCTGAATTCGTACCGTATCCAACCTCGTCTGTTTCAATATGTTGTTTATATTTTACCCTTAAAGCAAAAATCACGCAACCAGCGTGAAAGGGCGGTCCCTCTTTCCTTCCGTTATCTTAAATTAATTAAGATCCCTTTGCCACCGCAAGGGATCTTGAAGTGAAACTAATTAATGACCCGTTTTTTACCCTGCAAAACTCCCGAAAGATGGATTGCCTTGGGGTATAAGATCCATGCTTGGTTTCCGTGCCTCTGTTGCGATACCAGTAGTTGCCGGTTTAATTACCGCCATCTGTAAAACTTCCTCTAATTTTTCCACCGGGATAACCTCAATCCCCTCTAGATGGGCAAACATCTCTTGCCAGTTTTCTTTCGGTATCAATACTTTTTTCACCCCGGCCAATCGCGCTGCTTCGACCTTCGCTACTACTCCACCCACTGGCTTTATTTCTCCACGAACGGAAACTTCGCCGGTCATGGCGAGCTGATTATCTACCGAAAGGTTTAACATGGCTGAATAAGCAGCAGTAGCAATGGTAACCCCGGCTGAAGGACCATCTATGGGACCCCCTCCGGGAAAATTAATGTGAATGTCGTAATCCCGGGGATCAAGCCGGGCCAAATGTCTCAACACCGTAAGTACGTTTTCTACCGACCCTCGGGCCAGACTTTTCCGACGCATCGTATGCCCCAAGCCAGCTATTTCCTCTTCCTCAACCATACCGGTAACCATAATTTTCCCCTGGCCTTTAGTCGTGGGCAAAGCAGAAGCCTCAACTTCAATTATAGTTCCTAAATTAGGCCCAAAAACCGCCAGTCCGTTGACCAGCCCCACCTGTGGTTTAGAAGGAATTTTATGCTCGGACCGGGGAGTATATTGTCCACTATTGACTACCCATTCTACATCTTCTGCTCTTATTTCCCGACTACCTTGGGTTAAGGTTAAACCAGCCGCTATCTGGATTATGTTTACCGCTTCTCGACCGTTAGTGGCGTATTTCTTTACTACCTCTACCGCTGCTTCTCCCAAATAAAAGTTAATCTTTTCTGCCGCATTAGTAGCAATAATGCCGATTTCCGATGGTAATAAAGCACGGAAATAAACTTCCAGACACCTGGAACGAATGGCCGGCGGTAATTCATGCGGCATACGCGTGGTAGCTCCTACCATCCGAAAATCAGCCGGTAACCCATGTTGAAAAATATCGTGGATATGGGCCGGTATATTTATATCTTCAGCACTGTAATAAGCACTTTCTAACAAAACCTTTCGATCTTCCAATACCTTAAGTAGTTTATTAAGCTGAATGGGATGCAGTTCACCAATTTCATCGATGAACAAAATTCCCCCATGCGCTTTAGTTACCGCCCCCGGTTTAGGTTGCGGTATGCCGGCTAACCCCATAGGTCCCGCTCCCTGATAAATAGGATCGTGAACCGAGCCAATCAAGGGGTCCGCAATCCCCCTTTCGTCAAATCGAGCTGTAGTGGCATCCAGTTCTATAAACTGCGCTTCCTCTAAAAAAGGGGAAAACGCATTATTCTTCGCTTCTTCTAAAACTAAACGAGCCGCTGCGGTTTTACCCACCCCGGGTGGACCGTAAACAATTATATGTTGCGGGTTAGGTCCACACAAAGCCGCGCGCAAAGCTTTCAATCCTTCCTCCTGACCAATAATTTCCTCAAAACAGGAAGGACGGGTACGTTCCGAAAGTGGCTCGGTCAGAGATATCTGCCTTAAACGCTGTAATTTATCCATTTCTTTTTGTGATTCTCGATATACAGCCTGACGATTCCCTTGTTGCACCCGCAACAAGTTCCAAAAATAAAGACCAATAATTATCCCAAAAAATAACTGTCCAAGTAATAAAAAACTCCCTACTCCATTAATGAATTCTCCCATTATTTCACCCCCTCCATTAACTGCTAGTATTACCCAGGAGAGGTCGGAATAATCACCGCAGACATAGCAAACGGCAGACCTTTTCGCGGCCTGCCGTTGTTTTCCCCATTTAGCTTTAAGCAGTTTCTTCTTTTTTCTTCTTTCGCTCCACCGTAACTAAGATGGGATCTTCCTTACGAAGAACAACCTCTTTAGTAATCACACATTTAGTGATATCTCCCCGTGATGGAATATCATACATTACATCCATCATAATATCCTCGAATATAGCCCGTAAACCCCGTGCCCCAGTATTACGTTTAATTGCCTCCTTAGAAATAGCAACTAACGCTTCTTCTTTAAATTCTAAAGTTACTCCATCCAGTTCAAATAACTTCTGATATTGTTTGACCAGAGCATTCTTAGGTTCCGTAAGAATACGAATTAAGGCATCTTCATCTAACGCGTCTAAGGTCGCGATGATTGGCAAGCGTCCTACGAATTCTGGGATCAAGCCGTATTTTAATAAATCAATCGGCATGATGTTTTCCAGAATTTCTCCAATCTTTTTCTCGCTTTTGGTTTGAATATCAGCCCCAAATCCCATAGATTTCTGGCCTATCCGATTTTGGATGATTTTGTCAATTCCGTCAAAAGCACCACCACAAATAAACAGGATATTCGTGGTATCCAACTGAATAAACTCCTGGTGGGGATGCTTCCTTCCGCCCTGCGGCGGTACACTGGCAATGGTCCCTTCTAGAATTTTCAAAAGAGCTTGCTGTACCCCTTCACCTGAAACATCCCGAGTAATTGAAGGATTTTCCGATTTACGAGCAATCTTATCAATCCCATCAATATAGACGATTCCTTTTTCCGCTTTTTCTACATCATAATCAGCCGCTTGAATCAGCTTCAATAAAATATTTTCCACATCTTCCCCTACGTAACCTGCTTCGGTCAAAGAGGTGGCATCGGCGATGGCAAAGGGTACATTAAGGATTTTAGCCAGAGTTTGCGCCAGTAAGGTTTTGCCGCTCCCAGTAGGTCCCAACATGACAATATTGCTCTTTTGAAGCTCAACATCATCAATCTTCATGCCAATATTAATCCGCTTGTAATGATTATACACGGCGACCGCTAGGGCTTTCTTGGCTTTTTCCTGACCAATAACGTACTGATCCAGGATTTCCTTGATTTCCTTTGGTTTGGGAATATCCCCTAATTCAAACCCGACTTCTTCATTTAATTCTTCTTCAATTATTTCGTTGCATAGTTCGATACATTCGTCACAAATGTAGACCCCTGGTCCGGCGACTAACTTCTTCACCTGCTCCTGGAGTTTCCCGCAAAAGGAACACTTTAGTTGACCTTTGTCGTCTCCGAATTTATACATAATATCACCTCTTGCCTTAAACTCTCTTTCGGGGCCCTGCCTTCATCATAACCTCATCTATTATACCATACTTTTTAGCTTCCTCCGCCGACATGAAAAAATCTCTTTCCGTATCTTTTTGAATCCGACTTAAAGGTTGACCGGTTCGCTCGGCTAAAATATGGTTCAACCTTTCCCGTACTTGTAAGATACGTCGAGCGTGGATCTCAATATCGGTAGCCTGACCTTGCGCTCCACCCAGTGGCTGATGAATCAAAACTTCACTATTCGGAAGCGCAATTCTTTTACCTTTAGCACCGGCAGCTAGTAAAAAGGCTCCCATACTAGCAGCTAAGCCAACACATATCGTTGACACTTCTGGACGAATATATTGCATGGTATCATAGATGCCCATCCCGGCCGTAATCGAACCGCCTGGAGAATTAATATAAAGATGAATATCCTTGTCCGGATCTTCCGCTTCCAGGAATAAAAACTGAGCAATCACTAAATTGGCTACATGGTCATCTATCGCACTACCCAAGAAAATAATGCGATCCTTGAGCAATCGAGAATAGATATCATAAGCTCTTTCTCCACGATTAGTCTGTTCAACCACCATGGGGATTAAAATGGACAAAACTTGGACACCACCTTTCCTCTATTATTTTTTAGAACCCGAGAGTTTCTTTATACTCCCATACTATGAAGCGATAAACCAAATATTTATTTCCACTTTTATCCTACCACATCTTTGGCCGGCTTTTCTACTATTATCGATACATTAAGCCTCCACTGCTGGGGTTATTTTAGCATTATCGATTAAGAAATTAATCGTTTTATCCAATAAAATTTCCTTTTTAAAAGATTCCAGAACATTATCAATCGATTTGCTCACATCATCCCGATCCATACCAAATTCCTGGCTAGCCCGAGTAATGCGTTCTTCCACATCCTCCTCGGTCACGGTAATATTCTCGGTACGGGCAATAGCTTCTAAGACGAGCGTAGTTTTAGCCCATTCCGCTGCCTGGGGACGGAACTGAGTAAACAAATCTTCTGCACTTTTCCCGGTATATTGCATATATTGTTCCAGGGTAGTCCCCTGAATACTCAACTGTTGCGCAAATTTAGTGATCATTTCCTTTAAGCGTTCTTCCACCATGGGCTCCGGTACGTCAACTTCTATGGGAGATACCAGATTTTCGACAATTCTTTCCCGCAATTCTCCTTTAGCGCTATTCTGCGCCTTTTCACGAAGATTCTTCGCAATATCTGCCTTTAGTTCTTCCAAGGTTTCAAACTCGCTAATGTCCTTGGCAAATTCATCGTCAATGGCCGGGTATTCTTTACGCTTGATTTCCTTAAGCGTAACTTTAAAAGTAGAAGGTTTACCGGCTAAATCTGGCTGCGGGTACTCTTCCGGAAAAGTGACTTCAATCTCCCTTTCTTCTCCAATCTGCATGCCAACTAATTGCTCCTCAAAACCGGGTATAAAAGTGTTGGAGCCAATCTCCAGTGAATAATCCTGACTAGCACCACCCTCAAAAGGAACCCCATCTAAGTAACCAATAAAGTCAATCTGGGCAATATGCCCATTATCTAAGGTGCCGTTCTCTACGCTCTCTAGATGAGCCATCCTTTTTTGGTAATTATTCAAAACATTTTGGATCTCTTCTTCCGTCGGCTCCTCCGCAACTATTTCCTCCATCTCAATCCCTTTATATGGAGGCAATTCAATTTCTGGGATAACGGAAACGGTCGCTTTATAAATAAGCGGCATTCCAGAATCGATTTGTACAATCTCTACTCTAGGCTGCCCAACCGCCTCGAGATTAGAATCCTTAAGGGCTTCCGGATACGTTTGATTCACTAGGCTATCCAAAGCCTCTTCGTAAAGAGAAGCCCGCCCAATATAGGCTTCAAGAATTTGGCGAGGAGCTTTACCTTTACGAAATCCGGGAATATTCACTTTTTTCACTACCTGCCAATAGGCTTTCTCCAGGGCTTCTTCTACCTGCTGTTCTTCTACTTCTACTTCTAGAGTAACCAGGTTCGTCTGTAGCTTTTCCACGCTAACCTTCATCTATGCTGCTCCTCCTTGCGCTTCTTAACTCAGCCCTAACTTATAAATGTAGGGCCGGTTAACTTTACCATAATATTCTTACCAGTACCAGTACAAAACATAAGTAAATCGAGTTTTGTCTATATCTAACTAAACAAAACATTATACCTCGGCAATTTGTCAATAGCCGAGGCAGTTAAAAAAGTATGAATTAGCGTATGGAGCGGAAAACGGGATTCGAACCCGCGACCCTCGCCTTGGCAAGG
>JAAYQE010000101.1 GCA_012519455.1 Syntrophomonadaceae bacterium | reverse complement strand
TTTTCTAGTTTACATAATACTTATTATAGGAAGTTATAAAAATTATATCGAGCGGTATTTTAAGCGTTATATCGAGCGTTATTCTGAGATTCTGAGCGTTATATCGTGCTTTATTCTAAGCGTTATTCGGTCGCTAAAACCTTAATTACTTCAGGAATTACCCGAGTGGCTACTCCTGCATCAGAACCGCCGCTTAAGACCCAAAGTAACGGTCGTTGGCCACAGAATTCTATAACCTTTCGGGTTAACATCGGATAAGCGGCATCGCTAAAAGCAAAACCACCGTAGTCAGTTACATGCGAATCATGTCCAAAGATCACAAACATCAAATCAAAATCAAATTGTTTTCCTAACGCCTGATTTAGAGCTTCTTCAAATTCTTGGTCGTCAGCGTTAAAGGATAAACCGTAATCATAATTATGGAATTCTTCATCAATTTCGTTTTTAGTTCCAGTGGTAAAATTTATATGAATTACGTCTTTATCGTTTTTAAAGAAATTGCGGGTTCCATCGCCAAAGTGGGGGTCTACGTCTAAAATTAAAAATCTCTTCAGGCCTTTTTCTCGTAAATGATAAATGGCCGCCGCTACATCATTAAAGAAGCAAAAACCCCAAAAGCCGTTTGGACTGGCATGATGTCCAGCGGCTCCTACAAAAGCAAATCCCCTGGCATATTTCCCTTCCGCTAAAAGTTCTGCCCCTTGCACCACCCCGGCTAGAGATAACAAAGAAACGTCGTAATGGCCTGAATAACGTACATCATTAATATGCTGCCTATTATGTAAGCGCTCAAGAAGATGTACTGCTTGGTCGTTTACGGTGGGTTCTATTACTTCTACCAGTCCCCTTTGGATAAGCTCTTTCAGGGCTTGAAAGGCCGGTTTTATTCGATGTTTTAGATAAGGATAGCCTTCCGCACTAAATTTCTCACTATAAACTACCATTACCGGTCCCGGCATATTGAAAAACCTCCTATTAATTAAATTTTTAATTTAATGTAAAATATCGATATCTAATTTTATCCATTATAGCCTTAATTTTCAGCTTTGTCATATTTGTGAACCTTCTCACGATCATCCGCCTACTTTCTATGTCTTTTTTAAGTTTAAGATTTAGATGTGATACCCATCAAATCGCCTTATTAAATAAAGAACCACCTGCTCTTAGCAGGTGGTCTTATTAGTAATACCCTTACCTTTCACAGGTGAAGGTTTAATACTTAATACCTAATACATGATGTTTGCCTCATTGCTTATAAATAGGCTTATTCATATTTAAAATTTATCGGTTAAGATATTAATTAATGTCATTCATTAATATCTATAATGTCATTAATCAACATCTATAATATCAATATCATTAATTAATATCTATCTTAACGCCGCGACGACGATCAGGTTGAACTTTAGGCATCCGAATTTCTAAGACCCCGTTTTTATAACTAGCGCTAGTATTATCCGGGCTAACTTCTACGGGTAAACTTAGAGTGCGGTTAAAGGAACCAAAATATCTTTCATTACGGACGTAGTCTTCTTCTCTTTTTTCCGTATCTCTTTTCATTTCCCCTTTAATCGTTAAAGCATTCTCCGATACTAGGATATCGACATCGTCTTTTTCAATGATCCCGGGTAGTTCTACATTGGCGATTACTTCGGTTTCGGTTTGATAAATATCCGTTCGCGGGCCCATTCGCATTAAATTTCTGCCCATTTCCCTCATCTCCTCTAGGTCAAAAAAACGGTCTAACTGCCGCCGAAAGCTTGACATTTCCCGCATTGGTTCCCAGCGTATTAGGTCCATCCGGTTCATCCCTCCTGATATTTGGCTTTATCATGCTTAAGCTTAACTTAAGCTTAATGGGTAATAATAAAAATTATCATAAAATTATTCTATCCATTTTTACGGTAATTATACGAATTATATTTTACGGTAATTATACGGAGGGCTACTACGGAGGGCTACTGGGTGGTAGCAGCAGCGCGTAAAAAAGCGATTTCTTTCTCATAAGTAGCTAAATCACCTGGGGTTTCCAGGATGAGGGGTAATTGGCTAATTTCCGGATGGCGTACCAACTGGACAAAAAAGTCTACGCCGAGAAAACCTTCACCTAGGTTCGTATGTCGGTCTCGCTTACTGGCTAAAGGATATTTCGTATCATTTACATGTAAGGCTTTAAGTTGGTCTAAACCCATTATCCGATCAAACTCTTCTAGCACCGCATCTAGATGGTCCCGTATGTCATACCCGGCCCCATAAAGGTGGCAGGTATCAAGAATTACCCCAAGGCGCTGCTGGTGTTTAACCCCATCATAAATTTCTTTAAGTTGTTCAAAGCGAAAGCCAATTTCGGTCCCTTCCCCGGCCATGCCTTCTAAAAGCAAGGTAACTCCCTCCGGCTCGGTAAGGATTAAATCCAGGCACTGCAGGATATTGTCAATTCCTTTTTCTATCCCTTGTCCTCCATGATTACCCGGGTGTACAGCCAGGTAGGAAGCCCCCACGGTTTTTAATCGCTCCAAGTCTTCTTTGAGTACCATTACGGCAAAAGCTCGGGTGTTTTCAGCCACTGCCGCTAGGTTAATCGTATAGGGAGCGTGGCCGACCAAAGGCCCAAAATCATTACGCCGGGCTAATTCGGCTGCTTGTTCGATATCTTTTAAATTCAAAGCTCGGGCTCGGCTACCCCGAGGGTTACGAGTAAAAAACTGAAAAGTATTGCCCCCTATCTCTAATGCCATACGTACGGCAGCTTGATACCCTTTAGAAATAGGTAAATGCGCCCCGAGGTACAAACTCAATCACTCCTTCTTCCCCTTCTTTTCCTTCTTTTCTTTCTTCTCCTTCGTCGTACCCCATAAAAATTCATCTAGACGCCGCTGCAGAGCACTTATTTCTGCCTCCGTATCTATCTTTTTTCTCTGTAACCAGTACATGGGGACAATCATATTATATTTATCAATTTTTTTATTAGCTTCTTCTAATTGATGGGCGCAGGTTCCCATGACCTGCATGACTCTTCGTTCAAATTCTGGCGTACGTGAAATATACCCATATCTAGCGCGACGGTAAGCTAAGGTTTCCACAAATTTATCAAAGGTCATATGGCAATTCGCTATGGCTGCATCAATTTGCTTGCCCTCTTCTACCCAGTAGGGGGCAAAGCCGGCGTCTTTTAAAATTTTAAAAGGCAAACGTAATTCTGGGTCCTCATAAGCATTTTCCTCGAATTTAATGGGTTTATTTTTACCCCTTAAATTATTAAAATCCCCCCGTTCCATAGCTTTCCTAATCTGATCTTCGACCAGATCATTAGTACTGCACATATAGCGAGCCACGGAACGAGAATTTTGAATCTGCCGTAATACCATTTCACGCACTTCAAAATTACGGGGTTCTAAATAACTCTCCGTGGGCAGTTCCTCTAAATCGTCTACCCCCTCCGTGTTCGTCAGTTTAACGGGAACAGCAGCGGTATTTTCCTCTTCCTCTTCGTTTTCGTCTTCGTCGTATAGCCCTCGGGTGTGATCGGCCCCGGGTTTGCGCAGCCAGGTGCTTGCCCATTGAGGTATCGGTTGGATTGGTTTTATCCGTAAGGCCGCGGCCTCGTTTACTTGGTTTTCTTCGGTTAGGGCCACGCCCTCCTCTGTCTTCTCCTGAACCGGCAGGGTTAAGGTTAAGGTATCCATGTTATCCAGATCTACGGAATGGTTCGGCTTATTTTTTTCTCCTTTAACGATTATTTTTTTAAAAAACTTGATTAACATGTTATTACCCCCCGTGGGTTTGGATCATGTACATTTAATTGTCTATCTAGATAATTATACGGCTGCGTCTTAAGATTTGACCTACGAATTGCAAGGCCTCTTCTCGGGTGTGGATCCGACCTAGAACTTGAGCTTCTTCGACCTGTTTTAATATTTTCCCTACTAAAGGGCCGGGTTTAAGGCCAAAGGCTTGAAGCACATCTTGGCCTCCAATTAGGCGTTGATTACGAGCGGTTTGAAACTCATAGTAATACCTTTCCAATAATCGTTTAATAAAATGGGAAAACCTTAACGGTTCGGCATCACTATCTAGGGCCCGCCCGGCCGCCCGATCAGCGAGGGCGAGTAAGAGTATAGCCACCGCCTCGGACCCGGTCTTTAAATAAAAACGGTATTCCGCCTTGCCGGTATGGTTTTCAGCCCGAAATAAATGAAACGGTCGCATATGTTGGTCCACTAAGGTCGTGAGCCCCCGTTTTTCCTGGTTGGATAACTTTAAGCGTTCGGCAATACGACGCGCTTGACGGGCACCAGCCTGTTCGTGGCCGTAAAAGATGATCTTACCCCCATGCCGGGTGGCTTTAACTTCCGGTTTGCCCATATCGTGTAATAAGGCGCCCAATTTAAGTAATTGCCATCTGGTGCGGGTGGCGCCCAAACTCTCGGAAAGGTAACTTTCCACGTGTTCCTCTAAATCCGAGGGTAACCATTTTTGCCAAAGTTTCTGCTCTAGTTGTTTTAGGGTCGCTAAACTATGTCCCCATACATCTAGGGCGTGATATTTATTTTGTTCAACGCCTTTTAAGGCTTCCAGTTCCGGGAAGATGACCCCTAACAAACCCAGTCTTTCCAGTTGCTTAATCCAGAAATAAGTTTTATCTACGGCTAATATTTTAAATAGTTCATCCCGAATACGTTCGGAGGTACTTTGGGTAATAAGTCGGGCCTGCTGGGTGATTAAAGCTAGAGTTCCTTTTTCCACCTGTAAATCCAGCGTAGCGGCCAGGCGGATAGCGCGTAGTAGTCGCAGGGGGTCGTGCTTAAACGCTTGATCCGAGGTGACCCGAAGCATCCGGTCCTCTAGGTCTTGCTTTCCCTTTAAGGGATCAATCAAGGCGCCGTTTAAGGGGTAGTCCGGTTTTTCCAGATATTCTAGGTAATCAGGTAAGGACACGGCCATAGCATTCAGCGTAAAATCACGCTCTTGTAAATTTTCCAATAAACTTTGATGGCCGGCTCCCACCAAATCAAGGTGAAGATTACGGTTCCCCGTTAAAACTACGCGTGCCGTCCGTGAGGATTCATCCAGGACAAACCAGGTAGCTTCTAGAGCCTGAGCCAATTCAGCTGCCGTTCGCCATACATCACCGAAGACCAAGATATCCAAATCATTAGTTTTTTGGCCCCGTAGTAGATCCCGTATGGTGCCTCCAACGATAAAAGTCGATAAATTACGGATATGGGACAAAGAACTTAATGCTTTTAAGGAGGCTTTTTGGTTTTCCATTAAAATATATATCCCCCTGTCTGACTAATGTTTTTTTCTTCATACATCTGGTTTATCTTTATCTCCGCCAAAAAGCCGGTGAAATCAGGACCAGCACGGTAAAGATTTCCAACCGACCGAGGAGCATTACTAAACTGAGTAACCATTTAGCCGCATCGGGAAGGGCGGAATAATTGCCGGCCGGACCAATCGTTCCCAATCCCGGCCCTACATTCCCCAGGTTTGAAGCTACCGCGGTGAAGGCA
The DNA here is from genome assembly GCA_012519455.1 of Syntrophomonadaceae bacterium. Lineage (GTDB taxonomy): Bacteria > Bacillota > Ch66 > Ch66 > Ch109 > JAAYQE01. Next base: position 62,173 of record JAAYQE010000101.1, on the reverse strand, counting down.
GTTAGATAGTCAATACCCATGCTAGTTAATAAGACGGAGGCTCCAGTAAAAATTAGAATGTATAGGGAAAAAAACTGCAGCACATTAATGCAGACTTCATCCGTTATGGTCCGGTCACCAAAACGCAGGGTAAACACGCCGCCGGGATGGATGAGGCGTTTCAACTCATTCGCAGCTTGTTTCAGAATGATCCGCAAGCGTCCCACCTTAACCGAGCCAGAGGTCGATCCGCTACATCCACCGATAAACATCAATAACAGCAATATTAACTGGCCGGTGGGAGCCCAAACCCCAAAATCCACCGAAGCGTAACCGGTCGTAGTAATAATACTGACGACTTGAAAGAGAGAGGTGCGAATTAACGGTTCTCCAAACGGGTATAGATCACGTATGGTAAAGGCCACCATCAGGGTGGCAATTAGGACGATAGCTGCGTATAGTTTAAATTCCGGATCTTTCCAAAAGCCGCGCAGCGTTCTACCCCGTAAAGCTTGGAAATAAAGGGCGAAATTGGCTCCCGCTAAAAACATAAACACCGTAATGATCCACTGGATGGTAGGGTTGTAATACCCGACACTTAGATTCCGCGTAGAGAATCCACCTGTAGCCATGGTTGCAAAGGTGTGACAGAGGGAGTCAAATAAGTTCATTCCGGCTAGCCATAATAAAACGGCAAGGATAAGGGACATAATCACATAGGTTAGCCAGAGAATCCGTGCGGTCTCCGCTACCCGGGGGGTGATTTTCTCGACTCCCGTTCCGGGTACCTCGGCCCGAAAAATCTGATTGGCCCCTACGCCTAGCTGCGATAACAAAGCAACCAGCAAGACGATAATCCCCATTCCTCCCAACCAGTGGGTGAGGCTGCGCCAGAATAAGATACTCTTCGGTATTACTTCCACATTAGTTAAAATGCTAGCCCCGGTAGTAGTAAATCCCGACATCGTTTCGTAATAAGCATTAGCCAGGCTATCAATGGTACCGGAAAAGAGATAGGGAAGGGAACCGAAGGCTGAGGCTAAAATCCAGCCCAAGGTCACCAGGGCAAACGCTTCCCGGTATCGGATGAGGCCTTTGTCTTCTTGTTGGTTAAAGCAATGGTCCATTAATAATCCTAGAGCAACCGTAATCAAACTGGCGAAAAGTAGAGGTAATAAGTTCTCCCGGTAGTATATTGCCCAAGGAATCGGCAGTAGCATACATATCCCGATAATAACTAAAAATTTTCCTAGATAAGAAATTACTAACCGATAGTTCACGTCCCTTATTTGCCTCCGTTATTTTGGAAAAACTTCTCTATCGTACTCACATACTGGGGCAGGGTAAAAACCATCACCTGATCCCCGGGTTTGATAATATCGCTGCCCCGCGGAATGATTACTTCGTCTTTGCGTCGAATAGCTCCGACCAGGGTCCCCATCGGAAGATTAATTTGTCTTAACGATCGGTTAGCTACCCGGGACCTGAACGGTACAATTAATTCTAGTACTTCGGCTTTATCTCCTTCTAACAGCGTAACAGATACGATATTTCCCCGCCGAATGAAACGCAAAATAGCTTCCGCGGTAAGTAAACGGGGACTAATCGCAATGTCTATGCCTACCTGTTCGATCAGGGTAGAGTAATCAGAGCGTCGAACCTGGGTTATGGTCTTTTTTACGCCCAAATTTTTGGCTAAAAGCGATACTAATAAATTAATTTTGTCGTCGTCAGTTATGGCCACAAATACGTCTGATTTACCAATGTTTTCTTCGTTTAATAAGGCTGGATCCGTACCATCACCGTTAATTATCAGGGCTTCTGGCATGCGTTGCGCAAAATACTTAGCCATCGTTCGGTCCTTCTCAATAACTTTTACCGAATCAAATTTCTTTTTCAGTAAGTAATCGGTTAAATAATAACTCGTTCTTCCTGCGCCCAGAATGGTTATACTTCTGGTTCGCCCCATTTGTTTTCCGATAATTTTTTCTACCATTACCGTATCGCGGGTGCGGACAATAATAAAAACTAGATCACCGTTTTGAATCATGTCTTCACCCCGGGCTACGGTCATACTGTTATTTCTTAAAATGCAGGCAATTAAGCATTGGTTAGGGATATTTAATTCCTTTAGCTTTTTTCCGATTACCGGGGCCTGGGGCCCAATTTTTACTTCGACCATTTGAATGCGTCCCTCAGCGTAATATTCAACGTTTAAGGCTTCCGGGACTTCAATCAATTTGGCAATCTCTCGGGCTGTAACTTGCTCGGGGTTGATCACCATATCAATGCCTAAATTGGCATAGGAAATATCGGTATGCGGCCCCTCCGTATACTCCGGATTGCGTACTCGAGCCACTGTTCTTGGAACGCCAAACTGTTTAGCAACCATACAGGCGACCATATTTATTTCGTCCATCTCTGTAACCGCGATCAGCATATCGGCCCCGCGGATATTTGCCTCTCGGAGTACGGCTGGACTAGCTCCATTACCATTTAACGTCTGGATATCCAAAAGTTCCCCAATAATTTCTCGTCTTTCATCATTTTTCTCAATCACCAACACATCATGTTCAGAGGAAAGCATTTGAGCCAGATTAAAACCGACTTTACCTGCTCCCACAATAATTACCTGCATGGCCTTTTTCGTAACCCTCCTGGTTTCTGACCGTAATATTTGGTCTAGTTAAGTTAAGCTGTTCGACCCTTATACTTCGATACCGATGCCCTGATCCATTATTATACTTCGATTATTATCCTTCGGTCATTATACATTAAAGCGAAAATTGATTATATCTCCATCCTTCACCTGGTAATCTTTTCCTTCTAAGCGAAACAAGCCTTTTTCTTTAACGCGGGCCATTGATCCTAGTTCGTGCAAGACTTCATACTTAACTACCTCGGCCCGAATGAAACCGCGTTCAATATCAGAATGGATTTTACCGGCCGCCGCTTTGGCTGGCGTGTTTTCTTCGATAGTCCAGGCGCGTACCTCATCTTCCCCTACGGTGATAAAGGAGATTAAACCTAGACTTTGGTACATGGCCCGGGCGACGCTATGGATTCCCGGCTCTTTTATGCCTAAATCAGCCATAAAATCGGCTTGATCGGCCGCTTCAAGTTCACTGATTTCCATTTCTAGTTTGGCACAAATTTCTAAAAGGGGTATTCCTTTTTCCTGGCTATAGGCGATTAACTCTTCTTTTTGTGGATAACGATTATTTCTAAATTGCTCTTCATCCATATTTACGACTAGAATCATGGGTTTTTCCGTCAGAAAGGCAAACGAGCGCAGTAAAAGCGCCTCTTCCTCGGTCAGTTCTAAGCTATGAATGGTTTGCTCTGCTTCCAGACCGGCTTGAATCTTTTCTAGAACCGCTAATTCCTTCAATTGTTCGGCTTTTTTCTTGCCTTGATGGATGCGCTGGATTCGCTTTTCTACCATTTCCAGATCAGCCATCAATAATTCTAAGTTGATCGTTTCTAAATCGCGCAGCGGATCAATGGAATCCTCTACATGCGCCACTTCCGTATTCTCAAATACGCGTACGACATGGATCAGGGCATCGGTATTGCGTATTTCGGTAAGAAAAGCATTACCGGTTCCTTGACCTTGACTTGATCCGCGAACGAGACCGGCCACGTCGATAATTTCCAGTTGAGCGTAAAGGGTGCGGCGCGGACGATATAAGTCCGAAAGAAAATCGATTCTGGCATCAGGAATAATGGCCGCGGCTTGATTAGCTTCGGTGCGTCCAGAATAAAAATTGGAGGTTTCAGCTTGGGTCTGGGTTAATAAATTAAAAAATGTAGTTTTTCCTACCATGGGCAAGCCAATAATTCCACACGCTAACAATTAAACTACCACCCCTATATAATTTAACTTTATCCCTTGCATCGATGGAATAATATAATCTCAAGGCTTGAGCTCATTTTACTCCAATCAATATCGCTATTCAAGCTGGGATGGTCTAACCTGTATCTTTAATCGGCTCTTTTTCGCTTCATGGTCCCATTTAATGGCCCTACTTTAATTGCCCTACCGACCGATATTTGATAAATTTGAAGGGTAAGTTTGATTATAAAGGGGAAAAGCCATGCCTAAAACTAAAACCCGTTTTCGCTATGCTCTGGAGCAAAAATTAGGGCAGGCCATTGGTGACTTCAATTTAATTCAGGATGGCGACCGCATCGCCATCGGTTTATCGGGCGGCAAAGATAGTGTTATCCTCCTGTGGTTATTAGCCCGCTTACAAAAGAAAGCGCCGGTAGATTTTCACTTAACCGCTATAACCTTAGATATGGGTTGGGGTTTGGATTACTCCGCCCTGGATCAATTTTGTCGTCAACTTCAAATTCCTTTGCATATCGAGTACACGAATATGGGTCACCTAATCTTCGAAGAACGTAAGGAAAAAAATCCTTGTTCTTTATGTGCTCGTTTGCGTCGTGGGGCTTTAAACAATCTAGCCCGGCAGCTGCATTGTAATAAAATAGCCCTGGCGCACCATGCCGATGATGCGGTGATTACCTTATTAATGAGCATGTTTTATACCGGGCGCCTGACTACTTTTCGCCCCAGTACCTACATGAGCCGTCAGGATTTGTGGGTGATCCGTCCTTTGGTATATATTCGCGAAGCCGTGATTGAGGAAGCTGTAACTACGCTCAACTTGCCCATCGTAAAAAACACCTGTCCGGCCAGCGGCATAACGAAACGCCAGGAAGTAAAGGAAATACTCGCGGATTTAGAAGATAAAATACCCGGGGTGTTTTCGCGGCTGCTCGGTTCGTTACAAAATGTGGAGATTAATCAGTTCTGGATTTAAGAACAAATGTTTTATTTAGGCTAAAGTATGCTATAATAAATGGTGAATATCATCGGGAAGGGGCTGGAACCATGAAGGATATATCACCACGGCAAGAAGCGATCCTCAATTTTATTAAAAAGCAAACGCGCACTAAAGGTTATCCTCCATCCGTACGGGAAATTGGCCAAGCAGTAGGCTTACATTCTAGTTCTACGGTACATGGGCATTTACGCCAACTAGAGAAATACGGTTATATCCGACGGGACCCAACTAAACCCCGCGCCATTGAAATCCTGCATAATAATTTTGCGCCGGTTAAAGAAATGGTTAACCTGCCCATTGTAGGAAAAGTTACTGCGGGTACGCCAATTTTAGCGACGGAAAATGTTGAGGATGTTTTTTCCTTACCTTTGGATTTTGTAGGGGAAGAAGAATCTTTTATGCTGCGGATTCAGGGCGAGAGTATGATCGGGGCGGGCATTTTGGATGGCGACTATGTGGTTATCCGACGCCAGAATTCAGCCCAAAATGGGGATATCGTAGTGGCGCTGCTTGAAGATGAGGCAACGGTTAAACGTTTTTATCGGGAAGCAGATCATGTTCGTCTACAACCCGAAAACCCTCAGCTTGATCCCATATTAACGCGTGAGGTCACCATTTTAGGTAAAGTAGTCGGATTGGTGCGTCGGATTCATTAAGTTCTCTTTAAAATAATTTTTAAAAATGGTTTAATAAAATGATTTATTAAAATAGTTTAATCAAAAAGGCAATGAACATGATTGAGGCAATCGCAAGCCGGGCCATGATTCCGGCGAGTAAGCCTAGGAAAGTGCCCCATCCGCTTAGCGCTGCTTCGGACGGATTTTTGCCGGTCAATAATTCACCGGCCATTACCCCTAACAAGGGGCCTAGGATCAGCCCTAGGGGTCCAGCCGCGATAAGGCCGGCAAGGCCTCCCAATAAAGCCCCGGCTTTTCCTAGTTTAGAAGCGCCGTATTTTTGTGCGCCTATAACCCCGGATAAATATTCCGCTAGTATACTTATAAGGGTTAACAAAAACATGGTAACTAAAAAATAAGGCCCTAAGACTTGGAAGCCGGTGGACCAATCATAACCAAGCATGGCTAAAAAAATCAGGGGAATCCCGGGCAGTAGGGGTAAAAGCGTACCGGCTAGGCCGATGAGCATGAGCAGTAGCGTAACCCCTAGTTTCCAGTCTAATCCAATCATTTAAGCACTTCTCCTTTAGTATCCAGAAGGGCTTGGGCCGCGGTTAAAGTGGCGATCCGAGCGTGTTCATAAGTTAGTCCACCTTGTAAATAGGCAATATAAGGCGGACGCAGCGGCGCATCAGCACTTAATTCTATAGAGGCTCCTTGCACAAAGGTTCCAGCCGCCATGATGACTTGATGCTCATACCCGGGTAATTCATCGAAAATCGGTACCGCCATAGAATCAATCGGCGAACAACGCTGAATGGCTTGACAAAATCGGTTTAGGGCTTCCGGGGTATTCAAACGGATAGCTTGAATGATATCTCCCCGAAGCTCTTCGGCTAAAGGCTGAACCGCGTAACCTAGTTTTTGAAAAAGTCGGGAAGCAAAAAGCGCGCCGCGTAAAGCTTCGCCTACTACCTGCGGGGCCAGAAATAAACCTTGATAAAACCAGCGATTAACCCCCAGGGTAGCCCCCACGTGGGCCCCAATGCCGGGAGCCGTTAAACGCTGAGCCGCAGCTTCTACCCACTCTTCCCCTCCGACAATATAACCCCCACTAGGGGCCAGCCCTCCCCCTGGGTTCTTAATTAGAGACCCAACGGTTAAATCAGCGCCAACCATCCCTGGTTCGCGGTCTTGCACAAATTCTCCGTAACAGTTATCTACGAGGACTAAAGCACCTGGATTAATTGATTTAACTACCTTGATTAAGGTTTCCATTTCTTCTATGGTAAGCGCCGGCCTCCAGCTATATCCGCTGGAACGTTGGATATAGACCATTTTGGTTTGGGCGTTGACATTGCGGCTTAGGGCGGCTAGATCTGGTTTACCTTCTGGAGTCAAGGCCAGTTCACGGTAAAGGACGCCTAGCTCCGTTAGGGAACCGGGTACCGGGTTTTCCTCCTTAACCCCAATAATTTCATTTAACGTATCATAAGGGGCCCCGGTAACGGAAATTAGTTCGTCCCCGGCCCGCAGGTTGCCATAAAGGGCTACGGCCAGGGCGTGGGTTCCAGATACCATCTGTAAGCGCACTAAACCAGCTTCGCCCCCGAAAACCCGGGCGTAAACCTGGTCTAAGCCTTCTCGTCCTAAATCACCATAACCATAACCGGTTGAGTCTTTTAAATGGTATTCGGTAATACCTACTTCCCGAAAGGCCTGTAATACCCGCAGTTGATTTAAACGGACCGTGGTCCGAATTCTAGCTTCCCCAGCTTGAATCTCGGCTTCGACTTGTTCCGCCAGTTGAATTAAATCAATAGAAAGACCATAATCGTCTTGCATCATCTTTACGAGTGGGGGTGCTGCTTCCATCGCTTCCATGCTTTTTTCTACCTACTTTCTGGGATTAAGGTTCCTTTTATTACATAAGGTTCTAACTGTTTCCATATTTGAGGCTCCACCCAGGCAGTTACAGTGACATGGTCTTCTTGGTAATCTTCTTTGAAAACCTGGCCGTTTTCATGTAATAAGGATAAAAGCCTCGTTTCCGTTATGGGGATTAACAGCTCCATCTCCGTTCCCGGCCGGGGAAGATGACGGGTTATAGCTTCTAATAATGCCGTAATCCCTATCCCTTCGCGGGCGGAAATCATTACGTTAGGCCTAGTTTCGCCCAGCGTTAACCAAGCGCGTTGTTCCTCATTGATCTGATCAATTTTATTATATACCAAAAGGATCGGATTGGCGTCTGCTCCGATTTCTTTTAGTACCTGCTCTACCGCTTCTTTTTGCTTTTCTACTTCCGGGTTGCTCAAATCGAGTACATGCAAAATCAGTTCCGACTCCTGTACTTCTTCCAGGGTAGCCCGAAAAGCGGCCACCAGGTGATGAGGTAATTTCTGGATGAAACCTACTGTATCGCTAATTAAAACGGAGCGGCCATCAGGTAATTTAACGATACGGCTTAAAGTATCTAAAGTCGAGAATAAGCGATCTTCAGCCAGGGCCCCAGCCTGGGTCAGGCAATTAAGCAGCGTACTTTTGCCGGCATTCGTATACCCAACCAGAGCAACCACCGGTAAGCCGATCAGCTCCTGGCGCTCTCGGCGTAAGCGGCGCCGCTGTCGCACGGTTTCCATTTCTTTCTCCAAGTAACGGATCCGACGACGGATATGCCGCCGGTCAGTTTCTAATTTGGTTTCCCCTGGCCCACGGGTACCAATTCCTCCCCCTAGACGAGAAAGCGCCACCCCTTTACCGGTTAAACGGGGTAACAGGTAACGCAGCTGCGCCAGTTCGACCTGCAGCTTTCCCTCTCGCGTACGGGCTTGTTGGGCAAAAATATCCAAAATCACGCTGGTACGATCGAGTATGCGGCAAGCTAAAAAATTTTCTAGATTACGTAGTTGGGTAGGCGTCAATTCATCATTGCAAATGACTAGATTAGCCTCTAGGTCGTTTATTTTTTCCTGTAATTCACGGACTTTACCTCGACCTAAATAATAACCACGATCCGGCTGCTCGCGTTTCTGGATTAACTGGCCAATTACTTCGGCCCCGGCGGTTTCCACCAGTCGGCCCAGTTCATGGAGCGATAAAAAAGCATCGGGTTCGTTAGGGTTTTCCAGCCCCACTAAGATGGCTTTTTCTTTTTGTTCCTGGTTTAATTCTTCCGTAGAGCGTCCCCTCCCTTCCTAAATCCGGACCATCTTCTTCGGATACGCTTCATTTTTTTAGTATCCGTAGAGATATAAACGCCTATGATGACCACTAATCCACCGATTAATTGATAGGGCGCTAAAGTTTCATTATTAAATAAAATGGCAAAAACAGAGGCAAATACCGGGACTAAGTTTAAAAATATACTAGATCGGGCCGGCCCTAATCGGGAAACCGCTGCATTCCATAAAATGAAAGCCACAATGGAGGCCATAATTCCTACATAAAGGATAGCAGCTACCGAAGCCCACGACCAAACTATTACTTTATCGCTCCAGTTCATTTCCCAGAGGAAAAGAGGAGTGATTAAAGGTAGACTAAAGATAATGGAATAAGCAAAAGAGCTAAAAAGCGGTAACTGCCTGGCGCTTCGAACGGCAATTGAATAGAAGCCCCAGGAGATTACGGCGATAATGACCATTAGGTCCCCTAAATTAAAAGTAAAATTAATTAGAGTGCTCAAGGAACCGTTAGAAATAATATATAAGACGCCGCCTAAAGTTAGGCCTACCCCCAAAAAATGGTACATGGTCAGTCTTTCCTTTAAAATAACAGCCGCTAAGATACTAATAATAATCGGTGAAGTCGCGAAAACCAGAGAAGCGTTGATGGAGGTAGTATAACGTAGCGCATAATACAATAAAGTATTAAAGCCGGTGATGCCAGTAAGGGCCATTACAGCAATAAACCACCAGTTAGCTAGGATAATCGGTTTTTCCGCTTTAATTTGTTTGCGACAAAAGGGCCAAAAAATAAGCAAAGCCGTACACCAGCGGAAAAACGTCAAACTAAAAGGCGGTAATTGATCAGCTATGGCGCGTCCGACGACAAAATTTCCACCCCATATGATCGTGGCAATAACCAATTGTAGATATGGTGATGGTAAATTCATGAAGGTATAACTTTCTAATTAGATTTTTATTACCTTAAACCTTATCATGTATACAAGATTAATGTCAACCGAGCTCACAACCCCTGGATAATATGCTAACATAATACAGGAGTTGCCGTTTGGCGGTTGGTCACTTCCCTTCGAGGGGAGGTGATGCCTATGGTTACATATTTTGCAACTGCTTAGCTGTCTTCGGCATGGGGTTCCAGGTCTTGCCGCCGGATTAAAACTAGGTCCTCCCGCTTTATTTCCTTTTGACTGATTAAGCGGACCGCTTGGCGCCGGATCCCGCGTTCAATTAGATTGCGCACCAGACGGGCATTACCGTTATGCCCCATTCCCTCCCGCACCTGCTTTTCTAATATCCGTTGTAATTCAAGCCGGGCTTCCGATGAAAGACAGTATTGACGCTGGCTTAACATGAGGTCCGCGATCTGCATTAATTCATGCACGGTGTAATCGGGAAAATCGATTTGGATGGGGAAACGTGAGCGTACCCCGGGATTACTCTGAATAAACCTTTCCATCTCATCACGGTATCCGGCTAAAATCAAAATTAAATTTTCCTTATGATCTTCCATGGATTTGACTAAGGCATCGATGCTTTCCTTACCAAAATCGCGTTCTCCTCCTCGCGCTAAGGAATAGGCTTCATCTATAAACAAGATACCCCCAAGGGCCCTTTTTACCTGGTCCCGTGTTTTTTGTGCGGTGTGTCCGATGTATTCGCCAACTAGATCGGCGCGTTCGACTTCAACTAGGTGCCCCTTTTGTAACACCCCTATTTCTTTGAATAGTTTTCCCACTAAACGCGCAACGGTTGTTTTGCCTGTTCCCGGATTACCTTTAAAGCTACCGGGGAAAATCTTTAGCCTGGAAGGGAATAATCCGCCAATGTCGAAATAATGACTTTTAGAAAAGATACTACGCCCCCATAAAAAAATAGGAAGCCAATACTTTAAGCCAATATTTTATATAGAAAGGAAATAGCATGAAGTCAAATACGCTTAGCTTACCTGGCCGTACCCAGCAAATTTCGCCTTTTATTGTGATGGAAGTGTTAGAAAAAGCCCAACAACTTGAGGCTCAGGGAGAGCACATCATTCACCTAGAAATTGGGGAACCGGATTTTCCTACGCCTCAGCCCATCAAGGAAGCTGCGGCCCACGCGCTGATGAATGGCGATACACACTATACGCACAGTTTAGGTAAAATAGCTTTGCGAGAAGCCATTGCGGAGCACTACTTTAAAAAGTATCGGGTGCATATATCGCCCGAACAAATTATTGTCACTTCGGGGACCTCCCCTGGGATGCTGCTGGCTTTTTCGGTTTTACTGGAGCAGGGCGAGGAGATTATTCTTTCAGATCCTTATTATGCCTGCTACCCTAACTTTATCCGTTATCTCGAAGGAAAACCGGTTTTCGTGAAGGTAACAGAGGAAGATGGGTTTAAATATCGGCCAGAAGAGATAAAAAAAAGGATTAGTCCTTTGACCCGGGCCATTATGGTCAACTCCCCGGCTAATCCAACAGGGACCGTTTATTCGGCCCGTGATTTTCAGGCTTTAGCGGCTTTAGATCAGCCGATTATTTCGGATGAAATTTATAACGGCCTAATTTATGAAGGCGAAGAGCATTCGGTACTGGAGTTTACGGACCGGGCTTTTGTGATTAATGGCTTCTCTAAGCTTTATGCCATGACCGGATGGCGCTTAGGTTATGTAATCGCGCCTCGGGAGTATATCCGGACCATGCAAATCATCCAACAAAATCTTTTTATCTGTGCCCCTTCTTTTGTGCAAACCGCGGCCATTACCGCTTTAAAAGATTGTGAAAAAGAGGTCGCGGAAATGGTTAATATTTATGACCAGCGACGCCGCTATCTTTTACAGAGGTTAAAAAAGATGGGAATTGCTACCTTGGTGGACCCCACCGGTGCTTTTTATGCCCTAGCTAAGGTTAAACAATATTCTAGCGACTCCTATGCCCTAGCTTTCGAAATCCTAGAAAAGGCCAAAGTAGCAGTTACGCCCGGGATTGACTTTGGAAGCAGTTGCGAAGGATACTTACGTATTTCTTACGCTAATTCTTTGGAGAAGATTAAAGAAGGACTAGATCGACTCGAGCGATTTTTTGCGGAAAGGTCAAAGTAAAAGGTTAATTCAACGGTAAAAGTTAATTCAATTCTTCCATGAATTTCTCTAAATAGTCGATGCCTTTATCGGTTACTTCCGCCTTTTCTAGAACACATAGTGGGGGCGTATTAGGGTCCGAGTCTTGGAATACAACGCCTTGGATCAGCCCCTCTTTTTGCATGGCCGCAATTAAGTTGATAAATTGGCGATAACTGAGGCCGTTTTCATTAACGTAATCAAGAGGATCGGGATAATTACCAATCAGTAAATCATGTAAAATACCACATTTGTAAATCTCTTTTTCCTGGGCATTAATCGTCACGGTTACTTTCTCCTCTCTTTTCATGATCTCATCTTATACCATTCTATATCTCATCTTATACCATTCTATAAAATCTGGGTTGCTTCGGCAATACTTCAAATTTTCTTTCATAGATATATTTATAGGTCATCGGGTTTTAGTTTTTGGGCTAAAAACACCTGTATTTGACCGCGGATCGCCTTTTCTAGTACTTCCGCGATTTTTTGTTGTACCTGCTTTTGTAACTCAGGGGGCAGCGTATCAAGCGGAACCCATTGATCTTCTATTTTAAGGCTAATTTTCTCCATAGGACCACCTCCTAGTTCATCCCCCTGGTTCATCCTATGCGGCTGCTGCTTGTCAACGGTTCATGGGAAAACGTGGTGATTAAACGCTTGAAGGTTGTGAAGTTTCCCTTAGGGAAAAGTGTATGAGGTGTAGGTTATGGAAAAGCAGGAAAAAATAGTGGCTTTATACGTTCGGGTGTCCACCGAAGAACAAGCCCGGGAAGGCTATTCCGTGGAAAATCAAATTAATCGGCTCAAGGATTACGCTAGTTTCCAAGGTTGGAATAACCTTTCTATTTTTGCGGATGAAGGTGAATCGGCTAAAAACATGAATCGTCCCGCCCTGAAGCAGCTTCTTCGACTCATTAAACAGGGAAAAGTATCCGTGGTATTAACCATAGCTGTAGACCGTTTGTCCCGCAATCTTTTAGATATGCTCCAATTTGTTGAACTATGTGAAAAACATAACACGACTTATATCTGTGCTTCGCAAAATTTTGATACTTCTACGCCTATGGGCCGCATGGTGCTGCAAATCCTTGCGGCTTTTGCCGAGTTTGAAAGATCGATGATTGCGGCCCGCGTAAAATCCGGGATGTTCGAATTAGCGGATAAAAAGAAACGCTATCTAGCCGTACCTCCTTTTGGTTATCAATTTGATCAGCATCAAAACCTGCAGATCGTAGCTGAAGAGGCGGCCTGGGTATCGAAAGCAGCGGATATGTTTCTTTTGGGGTATGGATACCGAGCTATTGCCCAATGGCTCAATGAATCTAAGGTATGCACTCGTAAGGGAGCGTTTTGGAGTTCCTCCACCATCCGGCAGATGCTAACCAACGAACTTTATACCGGCAAACTAATTTGGAATCGGCGCTACCTCGATAAAAGGGGCCAGATCTGTTGGCGGGATCCGGAAAAATGGGTAGTTAAAGAACAAGCCCACCCTCCGATTTTAACTGAGGAACAATGGAATGCGATACAGGCTCGTATTACCCGGTCCTTGCCCAAGGGTGGCCAGAGGCAAGCTAAACACCGTTTATCCGGCCTTTTAATTTGTGCTTATTGTGGGGCGAAAATGATTAGCCGTCCTTATAGCAGTAAAGGTCCGCATAAAATACGGAAAATTTTTGTATGCCAGGAATATCAAAAAAAAGGCCGTTGTCGCTTTAACTATATTTTTATCGAAGACGCAGAAGCACAGGCCTTTAAAGTTTTAGAAAAGTTAGCCGAGGGGCTTTGTGCGGTACCCATGGAAGAAATAACGATGGCGATGCGGATTCAAGAAGAAGCTTTTAAGCGCCGGAAAATGGCCCTTGACCGGAAATTTCAACGTCAAATTCAGGCTTTTGAAAACCATCTAATTACGGAAAAAGATCTTGAACTGGCTCGGAAAAGAATCGATCGGGAGCGGGCAAGCTTGGCGGCGGCCGAAAGAAATCGTGTGGGGCAAGGGCTGCCGGCGGAGGTGGAAGGCTTGATGCAAGAAGAAGCGAAGCAATTGCTCTGGCTGTGGAGGAACGGCGATTTGCCCTTAATTCGTGAGGCATTAAGAACTCTTTTTAACAGTATCGTTATCCGGGATAAAAAAATTGTTGACTACCGCTTGGCGGAAAGTTTACTTCGTTGTGATTAATTCAACCCATCTAACTTATCATTCTAACTTATCATTTTTTTAACCGGAGTCATTAAGGGTTTACCTTTAAAGATCATATGCAAGACCAAAGGCTCCGTGGCTAGTTGTTCCACGGCCCGTTTACCTTGAATTTCCACAAAAGCTTGAATTTCTTTTACTAACTTTTTCACCTTGTCCAGGCCAATTAAGGAATCTAATTCTTTAATTATGGCTTCGATGATCCGGATATTATCCACCGGGTCCGAACTCCGATTATTCATCTTATTCATCTCCCCGGACTTTTTCCAGGGATAAAGAAACGGTACAGCCCCTACGGGCGGAAGTTCGCGGGCTTCCGGGTAACCCAGTTGGGAATGGGCAAAAGCAAAATCGACTGCTTTTCTGTTTTTCACATACGGCTTTTTCGGATAACGGTAGCGAATATCCATGCTTGGCACCATCCCACAAATATATTATTGGTGTAGCTTATTCTACGCTAAAGTAGATCCAGTTGTTACAAAGCATGTCCGAAATAGTTACGAAATAAGTTAATGATGCTCTTAGGTATATATTGAATTTTATTTAACCATACGTGACTGTAAAACAATACTAGTCTGGTGGTTCTCTATAAATGAAAATTTTGAAAGATCATCAATTAAATGATCAAATTCCGAATCATTCACCAATATAACATCATCAAGAGCTAAAGCATCTCCTGCTTTAATCTTTTGTTTAGCTACCTGTGCTTCATGGGTTTCTAAAGTCAATAAATAACATAGGGACTTACGATGGACGTTTTTTAAGGCCATCGCTTCCAGATCTGCCTGTTTATATCTTTCTCTCAGACTAGTTTTAGCACTTAAGGAAATCACTTGTTTTTGAGTAGTAATTAATATTAAATCATGTTCAATATTTGGAATAAAAGCCATCTTAACGCCTCGATGAAAAGGACGTAGATTATGTCGTATTAATATCGCAGCTAAAATATATTCGAACATAGTCCCATTTATATTATTACTTTTAGTAAATGGACTTGCCTGATATTCCGACCATAACTTAGTCACAAACTGACTGGGTTTTAATTGTGGTAGGGCAAAAATATCCGGACAGACTTCTTCAAATATTTTCAGTGTTACTCCCTTTCGCCCTTGAACTATACCTAAATCTATAAGTTGAGACATGCCATTCCCTCTATTTTTTTAGTACGATTATATATTCTTCGGGGTAAGCTAAAGCTTTTGCTTTAGCGGCCGAGGTAAACCTTCCCGTTTTAGGATCTCTCGTTTGTGGAAGAATTTTAGAAGGAATTTCTCTTTTTATCAGCTCCTCTAATTGTAATCCTTGCGCTAATCCGGTTTCCACAAATATTTCGGCATTAGGAATCGGTACCTTCTTTAAGGCAGTATTGCCGATTACGATACAGGTACGTCCACCCGGTCGTAATTTATTTTTCATTTCCTGCAGGCACTGTTGCATGGACTGAAAATAAGTTAAAGCTCCTCTTCCTTCTGATTTATCTACCGTTTCCAAGGCTTGTACCGTTTCTTGGGCTAAGGGGCTGAGCAGATCTGCTTGATTTTCTTCAGCTTGAATGGAACCAATAAAGCTTTTACGTAATTCTCTTAAATCAGTAGTAAAACCAAGGATGATATTTCCTAACTGATGTAGATCAGCGTATTCATACGAAGTTACATAAGGTGGAGAAGTAACAATGAGGTCAATACTATTTTTTAAAACTGGTAACTCTCGGGCGTCTCCCCTATGTACTACTACTGAATAGGCTTTTCCTTTCATTTTCCCCCAAAAAAGCGCGTTCCTTTTTTCCATATATTTAAGCTGCCTTTTAAGCGTAGGTACCAAAGGGGGTATCTTTTTGTTTTTATCTACCGTAGGTTTGGAAGACCTCATTAGCCAACGGCTGCAATTTTTCAAGATATTAGAAAATCCGCAGAGCATAAAATAACGTACGGATTGGTTAGGTTCCTGTTTAATTAAAAATAAAACTACTTCTAATTCAGATCGGTTAGGTTCAATAAACCAATAATCGATCCGTTCATGTTCTAGTTTGGGGACTTTACCCAACAAGGGACTAATCAGTTGACCCTCGGAATTCACCGGTAACGCATCATATAAATTAGTTAAACCCAAACGCAGCGTTTCCGGATTAATGGGAGTGGTTTTGGCTTTGGTTATTAACCAGGCTATGGGATTAATATCGACCCCTACGGTGCGCCGGCCGTAAAGCATCGCTTCTACCAGCGTTGTCCCTGAACCCATAAAGGGATCGACCACTAACGCATCAGGTTGAGTATATTTTTCAATTAGGCGAGCCGCTAAAGGGGGAATAAATTTCGCCGGATATTTATGGTATCCATGGGTCAAAGCGGTCGTTTGCTTCGTAGTGCATTCGGCAAACGACCATTTGGGGTCACATTGTACCGATGAAAAAATTTCACCTACATCGTTTTTTTTAATCGTTTGTCGATAGATAGTAGATCACCTCTATAATAGATTCGGCAGGAAAGTAGCAATGGACGGAAAAAGGATTAAGAGGACGATACAGAGAATAACTGCCAGTAAAAAAGGGCCTATCCCTTTAAAGATTACTTCTAAGGGGATATCCGGCACAATGCCTTTGATGATATACACATTCATCCCCACCGGCGGCGTTATTACGCCCATCGCTACGACTAAAACAATGATAACACCAAACCATATGGGGTCATAGCCAAGATTTAATACGATAGGGAAAAATATAGGTATCGTAAGTAAAATCAAGGCCAAGGCATCAATAAAGCAACCAAGGATTAGGTAGATTAAGAGAATCATCCCCATGATGGCTACCGGCGGCAAAGCTAGGGAACCGGTCCAACTTGCCAGTTCAAAAGGCATCCTACTTACCGCCATAAAACGGCCAAAGATCATGGCTCCCGCGATCAACAACATGATCATGGCCGTGGTCCGGGTAGTGTCTAGGAGGGATTTGGTTATCTTCTCCCAATTCATGTGTTTACCCAGTAAAGCTACGAATAAGACGCCCGCCGCTCCTACTGCGCCGGCCTCCGTGGGGGTAAATATGCCGATAATCAGACCTCCAACCGAGATTATAAATACGGCTAAGGCTTCGATCACCCCGCCCCGCAGGGCCTGCAACCTCTCTGACCAGCTGGCTTTAGGACCCGGCGGTCCTAAGGTTTGGTTCCAAGAGGTAAGTATGTAGATAGCCCCCATAAATAATAACATTAAAATGATTCCGGGTAAAATTCCCGCCATAAAAAGCTTGCCAATCGATTGTTCCGTTGCCATACCGTAAACAATAAAGATTACACTAGGGGGAATTAAAACGCCGAGCACCCCGCCCGCCGCAATACTAGCCGTAGCCAACGAGGTATCGTATTTGTATTTCTGCATTTCTGGCAAAGCAATAGCTGCCATAGTGGCGGCTGTGGCCGTATTGGAACCGCAGACGGCGCCAAAAATCCCACACGCAGCTTGGGTGGCAATGGCTAATCCTCCCGGTAAGTGCCCGATTAATTTATAGGCAAAAATGTAGAGTCGGGAACCGATTCCGGAATAATAAGCCAAAAATCCCATCCAGACAAACATGGCAATAACGCTTAACGAATACGAGGAGAAAGTATTGTATATTTCTTGTACTACCATGTTAAAGGCTGCTGAGGTTGAAGTAAGGTAACCAAACCCCGCAAAACCTACCAAGGCCATAGCAAAAGCAATGGGCATGCGAAAAATTAAAAGCACGATAAAAACGACAATGCCAATTAACCCAACCGTAAATGGACTCATTTAACTAACTCGCCTTCTTTACAGGATCGGATAATACCGGATCCGATAATTCAGGTTGCCAGACATAAGGGGCAAGGGAAATATCGGCCAACGCATTTCTTACTGCAACGGTGAATTTGACGAACAATACGAGACAAAACGCCGCTAGTCCGAGGGCCGTAAGATAGATTACAGGATAGACCGGGATCTGTGCGGTGGAAGAAACTAATCCTTTGACCATCATTAAGTGGGCATATTTAAAGAGATACCAAGTCGCTGGAAGCCAAAAACACAAGGCAATAAAACCGGTTACGGCATTAATCACCGCTTGCCATTTCGTGGATAAACGATTGACCACGATATCTACGGCAATATGTCCGCCCTGGAAAGCGCAATGGGCCAGGGCTAAACTAATCCCAATGGCAGACAAAAGCCCAACCAGCTCATAAGTTCCTAAAATAGGTCGGCTAAAAAGCGCGCGTAGTAAAATATTGGAAACGACCAAAAGCATAACGGCAAAAAAGCATAGCCCTGCTAGTTTATCTAGTCCTTTACTTATTTCTTTCACCCATTTAATACTTATATCCATTTTTACGCATCCTCTCTGACCGGCTTATTGACCATTGCTTACTGATACTCAGCGTTATATTTTTCTGACAAGCGCTTAGCGGTAGCTAAAATTTCTTCACCCTGGAAACCTTGTTGCTTCATTTTAGTTACGAATTCATCTTGAATGGGCTTAACGAGGTTAATCCAGCGGTCTTGTTCTTCTTCGGAAAGGTTGATTACTTCCATCCCTTTTTCTTGTACCGCCCATTTTAAAGCGGCCTCGTTTTGTTTATCCCACAAACCCATGGCTACCTTTTCAAAGAATTCTTCGTTTACCTTTTCGATCGCCTTTTGATCTTCAGGGCTTATAGCGTTCCATTTATCCAAGTTCATCGTTACAAAGAACAAAGTATTATAGAGAAATGGCGTTTGGGTTAAATAATTAGTAACTTCTGCTTGCCTCCAGCCCTGTAATACTTCCACCGGGCCTAGGTTTCCTTTAACTACCCCTTTAGACAAGGCTTCATAGGCCTCCGATTGGGCCATGGCTACCGGTGTAGCTCCCAAAACATCCAAAGTCTTGGCGCTTAAGCCGGTGGCCCTAATCTCTAGTCCTTTCAGGTCACTTAATTGCCGAACCGGAACTTTAGTATATAGATCTCCAGGGCCGGTAGTAAGCACCATCATCAGCTTGGTATCCTGGACTTCTTTAGGATTCAACTCTTTTATTCCTTCCCAGGCTACCTTGCTGGCTACCTTTGAATTAGCGTACCGAATGCCGGGAAGCTCGAAAACTTCTAATACCGGGAAACGGCCCCGTGTATAGGAAAAACAAGAAACGCCGATGTCCGTGATTCCATTGATTACGCCTTCATAAATTCCATCGGCTTGGCAAAGGGTTTGACTGGGATAACTGGTTACGGTTACCCGGCCCTCGGTGGCCTCTTTAATCGCTGCGGCCCAAGGTTCTACTAGTTCTTTTTCCGCAGGATGGGTACTAGGCCAAAAATGAGCCAGCTTAAGTTCAACGGTGTTCGTGTCTTTGGAACAACCGGGTAAGGCAATCAGGGTTATCATTAATAAGATTGTAACTATCCAGTGGCCTCCCTTGCATAATCGCCATCTTTTTCCATCACTTCTTTTAATTCTTTTTCCCATTTTTCCTCTCTCCCTTTTTAATTTAAAAATAAAAAAACTCCCAATAGGAGTTGTTGAGAATTGCGCATTCTTCCTTGACCCATAACTTGACCCATAAAATAATTAAGGGTCCATAAATGGTCAAGGCGACACCGCATTCTTTTCCTACCGTCATACCTTCCTACCCTTTTTTGGCTTTAAACCTACCTACTACCTTAGGCTACCGTCCTGCTAAAAACGGGCTTAGCCCTTTCCTACTTTCCGAATTAAATTACCTTACGCTACCCCCATCACCTCTAGTGGCAACTTTAGAGCTTATTCGGATGGTTAAATAAGTTTTATATATTACAATATTATTCGCTATGAAACTAAAGATTCCTGCTAAGGCATAAAAAATATTTAACAAAATATTTAGTAAAAAGTTGGCTCTTAAAGCAATTCTACTCCAACCTATACCTTAACCTTTTTGTTACTCGTTTAGTTATGCTTATATCTTTACAAAGTAGCCGCAAAATGTCAACTAGTAAAAGGTAATTTATATAATTTATGCAACTACCTACCGGAAAGAAACTCTTTTTTGGTTTTTTTACAGCAAACAAACCAGAAACGGGGCAATGATGATCGCCGGCAGGAGATTACCGATTTTAATGGTCGTTAGCTTGAGGAGGTTTAGACCAATACCCAGGATGAGCAACCCTCCGGTAGCGGTAATTTCCGTTATTATTTGGTCATTTAGTAATGGTTGTACCCATACGGCCAGAAGGGCAATGCTGCCTTGATAAAGTAATACCGCAAAACTGGAAAGGGCTACTCCCGGCCCCATTACCGAGGCGAATACTACGCTGGTTATGCCGTCTAACGTAGACTTGGCGTAGAGAACACTGTGGTTATGATTGATTACGCTTTCGAGGGGCCCGATAATGGCCATGGCTCCGACACAAAAAACCAGACTGGAGGCCACAAATGCTTTAGTCAGGGCTCCTGTTTTTTGTCCTTTCGAAAAACGGTCTTCTACCCATCGGCCCAATCGGTTAACTTTGCCTTCAATATCCCCGACTTCACCTAGGATTCCGCCGATAACACAGCTTAAAATTATGATGAGCACATTTTGGGTGGAAAGGGCCATCTTAATACCAATAAGACAGATGGCCAAGCTTAGTCCATGCATAATTGTATCGCTCATGGAATCTGGTAATTTTTTGCCTACTAGAAATCCTAGCGTACTACCAAAAATAATGGATAAAACATTAACTATGATTCCCCACATATTTTGCCTCTTTCTTTTAGGAGAGCTAAAGGTAATAGATTGAGTCTAAGCTTTAATAAAACAAGGCATGCTACCTTGCATGCCTCTACTAAGCATATGGCTGGGGCGGAAGGATTCGAACCTGCGAATGCGGGAGTCAGAGTCCCGTGCCTTACCACTTGGCGACGCCCCAAAGAATTCGTGATCTCTATTTTAGGGTAAACCTATTACTTTGTCAAGTTCGATCGGGCGGCGGCTCTAGAACCGAGCCCTAATCAACAATCAATCTCCTCGCTTTGTATCGCTGGAGGCCGCATAACCAGCAGTAGGATAATGCCTCCCAAAAAACCACCGATATGGGCCCACCAGGCAATGGAGGTTAAACCATGGGCTAAAGCGGCTAGACCATTAAACAACTGTAACGCAAACCAAAAAAGAATGAAAAGGAAAGCAGGAACGCGAATAATGGTCACAAAAATAATTAGAATAACAAGTGTCTCTACTTTAGCCCGGGGGAAAGATAGTACATAGGCACCCAGCACCCCAGCCACCGCTCCGCTGGCGCCGATTACCGGGTTAAAAGCATAGGGATCGCTGTATACTTGAACTAGTCCTCCAATTACCCCGACCGCCAGATAAAACAATAAGTATTTTCCATGTCCTAAACGGTCTTCTACATTATCGCCAAAAACCCAAAGGTAAAGCATGTTGCCCATAATATGTAACCAACCGTTGTGTAAAAAAACACTACTTAATAAGGTACTCCAAATAGCCAGTGAATTACCCGGTTCTTTGAACGCCAGGGTAATATGCACCGGTACTAGACCGTAGGTATGAGCTACCTTTATCAGTTCCTTCTCGGAGAGGGTAAGCTCCCAAAGAAAAATTGCTACCGTAAAAATTATAATCCCAATATTCACGTAGGGAAAACGCTTGGGCCTCATGCAATCACGAATTGGAATCATGATAATATTTCCTAACTTTTTTCAATCGGTTGATTAAACTAACTTTTCTTAAGCGTATTATAAACTAATTTTCTCATCTTACTCTAGTCGGAAACTTAAATTCAGTCAATTCCCTCAATTTCCCCCTTTCTTTGGTGACCTTTTTAAAATTTAAAAGGAAGATGGAAATACATGTGGAATAATAGTACCATACTGGAAAGTTGAGGATGTTGATAATATGGAGGAGGAAGTTTTGGAATGGAAAAAAACATGCCTAAACCGTCTGCACCTGTACCGTCTACACCGGTAATTGACTTTCATGTTCACCTGGCCGATTACAAGTGGTTTAGCCAATCGACTTTGGAATGGCTGCAAACGCTTAACCCAATCCCTTTTGAAGAAATTCGGGAAACTTATAAGGATCCCCAGACCTTTGTCGCTTTCTTGAAAGAATGTGGCGTAGACTATGCGGTAATTCTAGCGGAATTATCCCCTATTACCACGGGTATAGCTACTAACGAACAAGTAGAGGAGTTTTGTCAGGGTTACCCCAGTTTAATTCCTTTTGCTTGTATAAACCCTTATTTAGAGAATAATCTGCCCCAACGGTTAGAAGAGTTGGTGGTGAAGCGAGGTTTTCGGGGGTTAAAATTATATCCTACCTATCAGTACTTTTACCCTAATGATAACCAACTTTATCCTCTGTATGCAGCAGCGCAGGAATTGCGTATTCCGCTTATGTTTCATACCGGTTCCTCGGTCTTTAAAGGGGCCCGGCTAAAATATGGGGATCCCCTGTTTTTTGACGATCTGGCGGTTGATTTCCCGGATTTGAATATTTTGATGGTACACAGCGGACGGGGTTTCTGGTACGATCGAGCCTTTTTTTTAGCCCGCCTGCACCCTAATCTCTATATGGAGATCGCGGGTCTTCCGCCTTCTCGCCTTCTAACTTACTTCCCGGAATTTGAACGCAATGCCGATAAGATTGTCTTTGCTTCTGACTGGCCCGGTACGCCGGACCTAAAAAAGAATATCCAACAAATACGGGATTTACCTATAGCCCCTTCAGCGGTGGAAAAAATATTGGGGGGAAATGCGGCGAGAATACTTGGTTTATCGGTATAACTTTAAGTAAGTGCAATCCATCGATTAAGAATCAAATTTTTAGAATTTCCTGTAGCTAAACAGTGATAAATAAGGAGTCGGGTAGGCTCAGATAAACCGGGTACCAGGCTATGATTAGATAAAGAGAATCCCTGTTCTAAAAATTTTAAAAGTAGTTTGACCCGATTGGTGTTCGTTCCGAGATAAGTCCAGAATACTAAAAGCACCATGGCGGGGTGCCCCCCCAGTTGGTGGTATCCAATTATTAGGTTTTCAACCCGCTCCCTTAATAAGGCCATTTGTCCTGGAGCCTCATCAAAACGTTCAAATTCAGCTAGTAAAAAAGGCTGATTGGTGCTTCTTTCCAACCAGACGGAGCCTAAACTTACCTCCCGATAATCCCGGGCATTATATTTTCCCTGCGGAAATATCGGATACTCTGAAATAGCCGTAAGATTCATCACCCTTCGGCCTATTTCGGTTAAATAATTAAGACCCATGGTTCGAACCGTATCCTGATAATCCGAAATCCCGAATCCGGTTAACATAGGAAAGAGCTGGCGTCTTAAACGGCCGGTTTTTAATTCCTGACGAAGGTAAGCTTCAGCTGCCGCCACCAGACCGACCTGCGTACTTTCTAACATTTATTATCCCCCCCTGAGCTGGGTCCTAATGCTTATCTCTAGGTTCTAGATAAACGTATAAAATCCTCTAGTTCTTCAATATCTAGGTTCTCGAGGTCCGAAGCATTTATTTCTAAATATTGGTCACCTCTAATGAGACGCCCACGCAGCTGCGGTTCATCTTCCAACCAAACCCCTACTTCACTTTCTAGCATATCCTGACCTTCATCGATCAGTTGCGCTGAAAGGCAGATTAGGGTCATTTGACCTCCGGAGATGATTAGAGAACCTAACAATAGAGGGCTATCAACTTCAGCGTTGGGCTCTTCCCACCAAGTAAACCGGGTTTCGTTCTCGGACCGGTAATCGATTTCCTCGCCCCAATCTTCTTCTTCTACGAGAAAAGGTTTTTGACGCAACTCAGTTAGTAGGGGTTGCTGTTGTCTAATTTGAAAGGTTAACTCATAAATTAAGTAGGGCTCTTCCTCCTCTTCCCCCTCTTTTTCCGGCTCTAGCTCTTTCATCAGGCTTGCATCAAGTAAGTCCCATTCTAAGTATTCACTTTCCTCGATGGTGTTTGGATGGTCGAGATCATCCAGAAGTAGGCTAATTCTTTTAGCTAGCTCTCGGTCTTCTTCTAACGCGGTATAATGCCTTAAATAATGGATTGCATGATCTAAATCATGCTGTTTTATGGCTATTGAACCTAATAAAAACCAGGCGGTTTTGTATTCAGTATCTAAACCTAAAATTTCCTGACTCAAGGCAAAAGCCCGCTCTAGTTCTTGATTATCAAATGCCGCAAAGGCTTCGTAGTGTAGGGTGGCAATACGTGCCCGGATCGCGGCCTTACCTTGGGTAAAAAATTGTTGATAAAAAAGATCTTTTATACGTTCTTCTTCAGGGAGGCTGGTATTCTCATAAATTAAAAAAAGTAAATTATCAATTAAATTACTATTGCTTGGATCCAGTTCTAAAGCTTTTTGCCAGGTTTTTCGGGCCGTTTGGTAATCACTTAAATCATAGTAACAATCACCTAGAGCACTTAGACTAGCTACGACCCGTTCCGGTGCCGTTACCGGATAAAAAAGAAGGGCTTGCTGAAAACATTCAATCGCTTCTACCAGTTTATTTTTCTGTATTAGACGCAACCCTTGAAGATGAAGACCCCATGAATACCGTGGGTTCTTGTTTACTACTTGCTTTAGTAAAGCCTCGGCTTGCTTAGAATGCCCCATCATTTCAAGGATTAAATATTGGTAAGCTAAAATTTCCAGATTGTTGGGATATTCCCTGATTGCTTCCTCTAGCTTTTCTAGGGCTGCATTAAGATAATTTTCATTGATCAACTCCGCAGTCTGTTCGAAAAGCGAGCTTAAGGGGAAACAACAGAATCTATTTTTCTTGCCACTGCCGCAAGGGCAGGGCTCGGAGGGTTTAACCGGCACGCTGCATCCCTTCTTTCTACACTAAACTACTATTAGTATATATTCTAATTAGTGAATCTGGATGTATATTAACCATATCAACCTGGATGTACATCAACCCAGACGTAAAATTTTGACGGCAGTCCAGATCTGAGAGACTGCCGCTTGGATAACTATTTATTGATATCGTTCCATTTATGGGGTTGATTTAGACCACGTTGGAGTACAGCCGCTTTTAGTTTTTCTTCTAGGGTTAACTTGGGATAGAAAAATACCCGCTTGACCTCGGGATTCGGACAATGGGGCTGCTCTAGATCGTAAAAAGTCTGAATGATGGTATAAGCAGCGTACAATTCCTTATCCGTAGCCCCAAAAGAGAGCCCGGCAAATTGACCGGTCGTTTGATAGCCTAGAAGTTCGGTAGCTAGGTACAAAGTTAATAACTCTTTCTGTTTTTCTTTAGAATCCACTGAGGCCTGCATTATTTTTTGCATCCCGGCTTCCTCCACCGGAATGGGGACTAATTCCTTAACAAAATAGTGCACCGCCATAGCGATTATGATATCTGGTGTTTCTTGATCGGCTGCAACCGTCTCCAGCTCCTGCTTATCAATTTTTTCTAAAAATTTAGCTGCAGCCATTAATAACCGGGCATATTCTTGATCGTTTAATTGAGACGTGTTCGAATCCAAATTGGTTTTATTATTCTCCATTTAACTTGATCCCCTTTATGCTTAATTCAATCACCACCATTTTATCGATAACTCCTCTATTTGACAAGGTTTGGCCTGGTTAGAATAGTATAGACCGTCTCTGTACAAAACGGTTAGTGGGTGATACCATAATTAAAATAGGAGGAGAGAAAGAATGTCCAAGTCGAAAAAAAGGACTCGTCACCATAAAGCTAAAGCCGACCAAAAGGTAATAAATAAAGATTCCACTCCCACCAAACAGCAAGAAAAGACGATAAAAGAGAAGCAAGAATACCCTTTTTTAGTGCAAAATCTCTTTCAGGTTATGCGGCAAGAACTCTCCGAACCGGTCCCTAATTACGTGCAGATCTTAGAAAAGACTTTAGGGTTTCCTATGGATATTATCTCCTCGGTACTACATAAACTGGCGCAGGAGCATCCGGAACAAGCTCTTTTACTTTGCCGCGAAACCATTAATCATCCTAATAGACAGCTGGTCGCGGTAGTAGCCCAGGCCCTTGGTGGCGTACGTTTACCTGAGGCATTTGAGATTCTAAATGAGCTTGAGGAAAAGCTGGAGACCGATGGGGTTAAAGATGCCGAAGAAAAAGAGTTAAGGAAAGAAGTGGCCCGCGCGCGGCATCGTCTACGCAGTTTTGGCGTGGCCCCGGCTTCTACGCCGGAAAACACGGGATCCCCGGTCAAGATTTCTGCTGAACGTGAATTTCAGCAAGCGCTAGTTTCTAATGTAGATGGGGTCGGTAATATTCTGGGCGTACTCGTAATGCGTTCTCCCGGAGGTAAAAACGAAACTGCGGTATTATTGTTCAATGACCAGACTGGCCTGAAAGATTGCCGTATCTATAGTTTTAATCAACGCCAATTGGATGATTTTATTAAAGAATGGGATTTATCTACTACCGGGGTGCAGTTAGTTCCGACCGAGCGCGAGTATTTGAACTATTTGGTTTCGGAGTATTTATCCCAAAACCGGCTCAGTAATTGGCCCATACCCCAGGACTTTATTTTTTGGCGGCGCTATTTGGAAGCGTCCGAGGAATACACGCAACCTCCGGTCTATGAAAAAATATCCCTGGAATCAATTCGAGAATCTTTAGCCTTATTACTGCCTCCTTCAGAAGGTCTGGCCCAAACTCCAGAGATGAAAAATTGGCTGCTGGAACCGGCCATTGTAACGGAATACGCCCAAAAATGGCTGGAACGTCAGCGTAGCCGTATCGTGGTGGCCGGTGCTTTTCAGATGGAGTTTCAGCAAAAGCTAGCGGGGGAAATGCTGGAACGTATTTTTACGCCGGAAACCATGAACCATTACCATCGACGGCTTGAACATATGGCCTGGTACTTTTGGATAACGGAACAAATAGGGGCCGCGCGTTTAGCCCTAGCTGCAGCCTTGGATTTGAAAGAAAGGCAAAGTCCAATAAACAGTCCTCTTTTACGGGCTATCGCTCTATCTAGCCTGGAAGCTATGGCTACCGTATTAGAAGCTGGACCGAAGTCACGAGAAGAAACGGGGGAATGAGATGAAAGCATCCGACCCTTCTAGGCAGGCGGTAATTTTTGATTTTGATGGGGTGATGGTGGATACCGAATCGTACCACGCTGAGGCCTGGGAAATTACCTTTCGTAATCAAGGTCTAGCTGTAACGCGGGAGCAGTGCTTTCCGGCCGTAGAATTAGAAGACCATGTTTTTGTCAGCGCCGTTTTACAGGACCTGGGTATAAAAGCAGATCCACGGGAATGGGTACGGGAGAAACAAGCGGTTTTTCGTCAGCTTTTAGATCAGATAAAGGTATACCCCGGGGTAGTCGAATTAGTTCAGGCCCTGACGTTAAAATATCCTTTAGCCATTGTTTCTAGCGCTTGGACGGAAAATATCAATACCCTTATTCATCAGGTGGGTCTTAAATCGCATTTTTCGGTCATTGTAGGTAAGGAGACGGTTTCCGTCCACAAACCGGCTCCCGATGGCTATCTCAAGGCCGCTGAATTATTAAAGCTTCCCCCTTCAAACTGTGTTGTTTTGGAGGATTCTCCCTCTGGCATCCGTTCGGCCAAAGCGGCCGGGATGAAATGTATCGGGGTCGCTCACCGGCAAAATCCGGAACAACTGCAAGAGGCAGACCATGTGGTTCCTAATTTGGTTAATACCCAGAATCTATTGCAACTTTTGAACCATCATCCTTCAAAGTTCAGAAACAGTACCGGCGATATTTAATGATGCCCGGTTCTTGGTAACGTAAGGACTAGCTATAAATATTTTTTAAGATAATTTGGATTTCCTTCTGTACGGCATCAGCTGCGAGTGGGATTGCTTTTTCCACTTCACGGCTTAACTCTATGCGAAAATTTTCCTCACATTCAATTTCAATACCAATCAATACTATTTGGGCGGGTAAGCGATGGGTCAACCGAGCTAATTCCAGGGTTTCGATAATCCCCAGGCCATGCGCGGTTAAGGACCACCTTGGTGACGGAAAAAAATCGGTTAATTCTGCCCCCTGCCAGTTAACCGAAAAACGCTCTTTTGGGTTGGATAAAATTTCTATGCGCTGTACGGTTCCAGGAGCAAGTCCACTTTTTACTGCATCAACCAGGATCATACGCTGCACTAATTCTGGGACCTCGTCGTATCACCGCGCGGATCGTATGTTCAAAACTACTTTTTTCATCCGCACCAGAGCTAATCGAAATGGGGGCTTCGCCAATACCATATACATTAATCATATTAAAAGCACCCGGTTCAAAGGTATACTTTGCTTGTAATTGCTCGTCGGTAAAAGCTAAAGTATAAGTATTCGTATCTCCGGTTTGCTGTTTTATGGCTTTGATAACCGCTGGAAACGAAACATAAGGATTTTCGCTGGGACATCTTTTTTCCGCATGAGGGTGAAAACGCATTATCGATTTCGCTGCCTCACTTCCTTCTTTTAGTTTACTAACTACTTCTACCGGGTCAATCTTAACAATGCAGGAAGTAACACAGCGTCCGCAGCCTACGCAACCTTCTACGCCGAATTGCGTTTCATAATAAGCTAGTTTGTGTAACAACCGATGCTTAATCCGGTCGGCTCGATCCGGACGAAACACATGATCCAAGGCAACCCGATAGAAAAATGAATAAAAAAAGCCGGTTAAAAAACAAAACCCGGCAAGAAAGAATTGCCGGGTAAAAAAACCAACCTTAATTATGCTTATGGGCTAATTGTCAATAATCTAAATCAAAGTGAAAACTAATTATTTTTAGCGGGTTCTTGCGGGGGCATTAAACTAACCTGTCGACTGGGGGTAATCGTAGAAATAGCATGTTTGTATACCATCTGTTGTTTGCCGTCAAATTCAATAATTACCGTAAAATTATCAAACCCGCGGATAAAACCTTTCAGTTGAAAACCGTTTACCAGGTAGATAGTAACAGGTATGCTCTCTCTCCGTACCTGATTAAGTACTAAGTCCTGCAAATTAATCTGACTCTTGGTCATTCTCTAAACCTCCGGCTTATTTTTTCAGGTTTCATATTTAACGACGGGTACCTTAATACCGATTTCGTTACCAAATCCTATTCTACATTTAAATGGATTGTCCTGCAAATTATTTGGCAAATTTTTTGGATCAATTCCTCCAAAGTTGGATATTTTTCTACGTCAATCCACTGAATTCGTTGATCCCTCCTGAACCAGGTTAGTTGCCGCTTGGCAAAGCGCCGGGTATTACGCTTGATTAATTCTATCGCGGTATTTAAATCATATTCATCTTGTAAAAAAGGAATTATTTCTTTATACCCCAGGGCCTGCATAGCATTACTTTCTGGTTTAACCCCTGTAGCCAAAAGACCTTTAACTTCCCCTACCAGACCGTCTTGAATCATTTGATCCACTCGGGTCTCGATTTTTTGATAAAGTTTTTCCCGTTTTAAAGTTAACCCTATCCAAACGGCTTGATAGAGAGGTGCCTGATTAGTTTCTAGATGATGAAAATGGGAAATAGGCTGGCCCGTTAAATTATATACCTCAAGCGCTCTGATAATCCGGCGCGTATCCCCCGGATGTATTTTACGAGCTGCCTGTGGGTCGATAAGGGCTAGACGACGGTGCATTTCTTGACTACCTACCTGCTGGGCCTCTGCCTGCAGCGCTTCTCTTAACTTTAAATCGGTTTTTACCTCCACAAACTCGTAAGGGTCAACTACCGCACGGATATATAACCCGGTTCCTCCGACTAGGATCGGTATTCTACCGCGTTGATATATTTCCTGAATGACCTGCTGGGCGTGCTTTCGAAAATCAGCAACACTGAAAGACGTCTTAGGGTCCACAAAGTCAATTAAGTGATGGGGTATTATCTGTTGTTCTAAGGGGGAAACTTTGGCGGTACCAATATCGAGTCCCCGATAAACTTGCACTGAATCCCCGGAGATAATTTCTCCCTTCAATTTCTTGGCTACTTCAATCGCTACTTTACTTTTTCCCACACTGGTCGGGCCTACGATAATTACCAATGGTTTAGACATACTAATGTATCACCTAATAATCATTAAAATAATTCCACTGTGATTATGTTCAGCGTCCATCCGGTTTACAATCCCCTTACCCTTCCTTAACCGAAAGGATACCGTAGCTTATCCGTCTTCCCCCTTCTATTACTTGCCGTAACCCCAGTCTATTAAACTCTTGACTTCCTCTTTTAACTTTAACTACTACCCGTTTTCGGGCTACGCGGGCGGCTTCTAGCAATAAACTGGGATCCAGGGTTTGATTCCAACCCCAATGACGTAATATAGCAATACCTTTTGAAGAAGGGATGGTTTCTTGAAACATAGGATCAAAATAAACGATATCAAAGGAATTGGCGGGTAACCTTTTTAAAACCTCTCGATGGTCCTGGTTGATTACTTCAATCCGATTAGCTGCCTCGGCTAGCGGTTTTCCCACTACGGGCAGACTTTCCCAGGGGTAATTCCTTAACCCGTTCTTTACTAATACCGCAATTACCGTAGAAGCTTCCAGGCCTACTACCTGCCCGGCTTTTCCTACAACTAGGCTAGTGATTAAGGCATCACTACCTAAGCCCAGGGTGCAATCAAGCACCTTTAGTCCGGGTTCCAGATTCATGGCCTTAACCATGACATCTGGTTGATCTTTTAAAAAAGCGTGGGCCCGATGTTTGACCATATTGGGATGAAAATAAAAGCTCGGTCCTTCCCTGGTCTGTAAGGTAACCTGCTGGGTTTCAACTACGATGATTCCTTGGAGCGATAAATCACGCATCATTTGGGATAAACGCTGCTGTTTACGTAAAACAAACGGACAGTCAATTTCAGTGGCTAGTTTTTGTCCGAGTTCAATTTGTTCTTTTTTGTCCTGGCTGGTAGTTACTACTACCACGTTTTTATCACCATCTCCATCGATTATTTGTTTTAACGGCGTTGAAATCGGCGTTCTAATTCCGCTTGGGTAAAACGCAAAATGGTCGGACGTCCGTGAGGACAGGAATAAGGATTATTTAAGCCGGCAAGTTGCAGGATTAGCGCCTCCATCTCTGACCCACTTAATACTCGATTAGCTTTAATCGCTTGGTGGCAAGCTAAACGGGCGACCATTTCTTCATACAGACGCGGTTCTTCTAGGTGGTGTTTATCGCTTAAATAATCCAGCAGATCCATAAAGGCCTCTTTACCGCTTTCTTTAATAAAGGTAGGAATCCCTCGAAGTAAAAAGGTATGGCCACCGAAATGCTCCAGCACGAAACCTAGGTTGCGAAAAAATAAAATCTGTCGGGTAAACCTTTCGCTTTCCTCTGGCGTTAACTCAATCGTTTCCGGAAATAAAACGGCCTGACTATAATTATGGTCATTTTCCAAACCAGCCATTATTTTTTCGTACAGGATTCGTTCATGTACGGCATGTTGATCTAGGATATACAGGCCATCCGGCCCTTCAGCAATCATATAGGTACCGATAATTTGCGCTTTAGGTACTAATAATTCCAGGGAAAAACGATTCTCCCCGTAGGGGGTACTCGGTTCCGCCAGAGTATAATCGCTGGTTCTCGACGTCGGTTCTACATCCGCTGCTTTTTCCGTTGGCCCTGGTTGGCCGGAAAAATTTAAAGGCTCTAGGCTTGGCTCCCTCCGTAATTCGGTTGCGGAGGGAGAAGGGCTTCGGGGTAAAGCTTTGGTCGGGTCTTTCCTGGCGCTTGCTCCCCGGTCCAATCGAGTAATAACCGCCGGCGAACGCAGGGTGTGGCGAAGGCTCTTTACCACCTGGTTAAAAATCATATCCTCATCCCGAAAACGGATCTCCATTTTCGCCGGATGAATATTCACATCGACCATTTCAGGGCTTATCTCTAAATGCAAGATAACGACTGGGAAACGTTGAGGCGGCAATAGTCCATGATAAGCCTCCATTACCGCTTCTTGAAGCAAACGGCTATGCACCCAACGCCGGTTCACCAAAAAACTCTGATGAAGACGATTATTACGGGTTAGGCTGGGACCAGAGACATACCCCCAAACCTTAATTGCCTTGCTCTCAAGGGGTTGCGTAAAGGAAAGCTCGCTCTCCGATTCTAAGTCTTGTTTCACGAACAGCATCTGGCTTGCAGTTTCCGGACCGTACACTGCGGCTATCGCTTCTAATAGATTATTATTGCCACTAGATTGTAGCCGGGTCCGGCCGTCACATTGCAGCCGAAAAGCTACTTGGGGATTAGCCAAAACCAGACGGCTAACCAGATCTATGGCCAATCTTTGTTCGGCGGCCGGACGCTTAAGAAATTCCCGGCGGGCCGGAAGGTTATAGAATAAATCCCGGAGGGTTACCTGGGTACCCACTGGCGCGCCGATTGGTTCCATACTTAGTATTTCTCCTCCAGCCATGATTAAACGGGTACCCTCGGTTTGATCTGCGGTCCGGCTGATTAATTCCAAATGCGATACAGCCGCCATACTGGAGAGTGCTTCTCCTCGAAAGCCAAAGCTTAGTATGCGCTGCAAATCTTCAGCTTGGGTGATCTTACTCGTAGCATGGCGTTCTACGGAATACCGGACCTCTTCCGCATTCATTCCCCAACCGTTGTCCACTACCCTAAGTTGTCGGATCCCGCCTTCCTCTAACTCCATCTCGATTCGGGTGCTATCCGCATCGAGGGCATTTTCGATTAATTCCTTTAACGCTGAGGCTGGACGCTCTACTACCTCCCCGGCCGCTATTTTATTAATCGTATCGGCATCTAATAAGATAATCCGGCTTGGCACCTCAATAATTCCCCGCTTCTTCTAAATTAATACCGTCTTTCTTCTTTTCGGTAGGGGGACCACTCAATAAACGTATCGTTTGGCTTATCTTGAAGATAGATAACGTCCGTCGTAGGCTTTGCCTGTTCTTTTTCTTTTAAAAATACATCCCGCGCCTCTTTCTGGCAGGCAGGGCAAGCGTAAAGGGGAATAGATATCCCTATAATCCGCTGATTGTTCCACATTTTTTCCGCACTAGAGCTGATTTTCAGATAGCCGGCACAATCTGCACACATTTTAACTCTTTCCGTTTGCCTTTCTTCGATCTGATCGGTGTCATAATAAATCCGTTTATTATTTTCGTAGTAAGCTCCCACTTCTTCTTTTCGCTTGCGGGCTAGTTCCTTACGATTAGCCCAGATTTCTTGTAAATCCCTTACTACTTCGTGTACCCTTTCTTTAGTGGAAGGGCTCATTTTCAGAGCCCCGGGTTGTAGATCTGGTTCACGTACGTGAGAATAGTCCAGACCAGCCATGGCTAGAATAATACCGGTATTTACGTAAGGCAAGGCAGTTTCAATTGCGTAGCCACCTTCCAGCACCGCTATATCCGGCCGAAGTTTTTCGTTCAGTAAGGCATAGCCGTGGGCGGTCCACCGCATACTGGCCAGCGGGTCAGTAAAATGGTTGTCCTGACCGGCGGAATTAACGACAATTTCCGGATCAAAATCGCGTATTATGGGCATGACCAGGTTGTCTAAAACATAATGAATTCCTTCATCTGAAGTTCCGGGCGGCAAAGGAATATTAATATTGGAACAATAAGCTCCAGGACCGCCCAGTTCCGGAATAAAACCCGATCCGGGATAAAGGGTGCGGCCGTCTTGATGGAAAGAAATAAACAAGACGTCTGGGTCATGGTAAAAAATTTCCTGGGTGCCATCGCCATGGTGTACATCGGTATCTACGATTACCAGGCGGCGTAACCCGTATTTATGCCTTAGATATTCAATCATGATGGCTTCATTGTTAATATTACAAAAACCACGGTTACCATGTGCGACCCGCATGGCATGATGGCCTGGTGGTCGCACTAGGGCAAAAGCATTGGTTACTTCGCCCTGCATAAAAGCATCGGCCAGGACCATGGCACTTCCGACCGAGATTAAGTGGGCATCAGTTATCTGGGCCCGTACGTCAGGAACGCAAAAATGAACCCGGGCTACATCTTTTTCCGTAGCAAACCCGGCTTTATATTCTACTACCTGGGGTAGATCCATTAATCCTTCTTCAAAAATCTGATCTTTGGTATAAAGTAGTCGCTCTTCTCTTTCCGGATGCGTAGGGGAAATGGCCCAGTCAAAAGCAGGGAAAAACACCAGGCCTGTGCTTCTGGATTTTGGGTCCATAGTATCCCAGCGCCGCTGGTTCCAAGGTTTTAAGGTTGGTTGCATAGGTGATCCCTCCTTCAA
Organism: Syntrophomonadaceae bacterium; assembly: GCA_012519455.1. Classification (GTDB taxonomy): domain Bacteria; phylum Bacillota; class Ch66; order Ch66; family Ch109; genus JAAYQE01. Next base: position 28,034 of record JAAYQE010000101.1, on the reverse strand, counting down.
ACTAATTAATCCATTCCGCAATCAATCCGGGCGGTATCTGTACCTCGACATCAATCAACCGGCCGACCCGGCTCCAGCCTCGAATCATATTAAATAATTCCCGATGGGTTACTTCCGCTTCCCGACTGTACTCTGTCAGGCCCATTTCTTCGGCTCGGTTTTTTAATAATTCTCGGGCCAGATTTTCGGCTTCTTCTAGATGAAATTTGCTTAAACGCACTAAACGCTCCTGAGTACCATCTTCCGCAAGGGTATAAACCGCCTGTTCCGTATCGACTCGAAGGGTAATCCCCATCGTTGGCCGCGCCACCGCTGCCCCTAGGGCATTGGCGATGGGGGCATTATCCGGTACAATTCCCTGGCAGTTCATATCTTTGGCTATTAGAGGAATCAAAGGAGGAGCTGATCCGCCCACCCCTACTATATTTTGGGGACGTATCCGTTCTTTTTGCATCATTTCCCAGATGCGGTAGGCCGGTTCCTGTTCCCATTCTGAAAACATATAATTAATTTCTCGGGTAAGAATAACCGCTACCTCGTCAATAATCTTACGAGCCGTCGTTATCACTGGCTCCTCCTCCGGGGCCATGGAATTAGTTGGGAGTTGTTTAGCTATCTCCGCTATCGCCTCTCGAGCCAGTTTTTCATCTCCGAGATCAATTAAACCTAAAACGCGCATGGCATCCGTTGGCGTCGCTACCGGTCCTCCTAGGCAACGGGCTGGTCCTTCCCGAAGCGGCCCTATCTGTAATTTATCTGCCTTTACCTGAATGGTGCTATCGCCCCCTAGGGCTACGGACCGTACCGAAAAGGCCCTTACTTGCGTTAAATGTTGTTGTACCCGGGCTCCCTTGGAAACCAAGAGGGGACGACCCGACAAAATTAACGCCAAATCCGTAGTTGTTCCGCCAATATCGACAACAACCGAAGTTTGACCTTCCGGGGTTAAGGCTAGTACCCCCATGGTACTGGCTGCCGGTCCTGAAAAAATAGTTTCTACCGGTACCTCTACTGCTTTTTCTAATGGTAAAGTTCCGCCGTCTGCCTTGAGGATGTATACCTGAGCTTTAATTTTACGCTCTTGTAACGCCGCTTTTATCTGACTAATGAAATTGCGGTAAGCCGGGCGAGTTGCCGCCGTAAGTCGAGTCGTAGCGGCCCGACGGGGAAAATTCAGTTTTCCCGCTGCTTGATGTCCCAATTCCACCTCTAATTGCGGGTGGTTTTGGGTCACGTATTTATAAATTTCGTTTTCATGCTGATTGTTGCGCCCAGAAAATTTACCTACTACCGCTACTTTACGAATACCTTGTTTTTCAATCTTTTTCATTACCTCCGCTATCTCTGCGGGTTGTAACTTCTGGGTTTCTCGGCCCCGGTAATCAATGGCTCCTTTGATCAAATGCGCATCGTCAAATACCGTAAAACCGGATGGATTAGCTCCGGGCCCTGGGATGGCGACTAGGGCTACGGGTTCAACTTTATCTTCAGCTATTAAATTGGTAATTAGGGTGGTACTTAACCCTACCCGTTGGATTGCGGCCGGATCCACCCCTTCCATAATTTGATCCAGTGCTTCTAATAAAGAAGACAGCAATTCTGAACGAGTCGGAATTTTCGCCGCACGAACCACCTGTCGATCCCGAATCAGGGCTGCATCTGTATAAGTACCTCCTACATCAATGCCGATTAACATAAATTCACCCCTTTTAATATATTACCGCCTACGTAATTTTTGCTGTAATTCGAAAAGCTGATTTAAAGCCGCTAACGGGGTCATATTCATCAAATCCAGGCCGAGGATTTCTTCTAGAATCGGGTGCTTATCCCATTCTAATAAACTCAATTGCATGGGACTAACCGCTTGATCCCCACTCGTTTCTTTAACGCTACCCGCAAGGCGTTTGGTTTTTTTAGCGGTTAAAATACGTTCTGTTAAGCGCTGTTTACCCGCCGCATCCTCGTTACCCCCTTTAATTAGAGTGATGACTTTTTCAGGCGATGTCTCCCGAGGAGGACCAGAATGGCGCTGCTCCAATTCATGCAAGATGTGCTGCGCCCGCTGGATCAAATCCCCTGGCAACCCAGCTAAACGCGCGACCTGGATTCCATAGCTGCGATCTGCCCCACCGGAAACCACCCGGTGTAAAAAGATAATGTCTTCACCTTGTTCTCGTACCGCCACATTATAATTTTTTACTCTAGGTAGAATTAGCTCTAATTGGGTTAGTTCATGATAATGGGTGGCAAAAAGGGTCCTTGCTTCTATTACATTATGGATATATTCCGTAAGGGCCCAGGCAATACTTAATCCATCATAGGTACTAGTTCCGCGACCTACTTCATCCAGGATAATCAAACTGCGCGAGGTCGCATTATTTACAATATTCCCTACCTCATTCATTTCCACCATAAACGTACTCTTACCGCTGCCAAGGTCATCACTAGCTCCAATACGGGCAAAAATACGGTCTACCAGCCCAATTTCAGCCTCCCGGGCCGGTACAAAACTACCGATCTGAGCCATAAGACAAATTAGGGCGATACTACGGCAGTAAGTACTTTTCCCCCCCATATTGGGGCCGGTGATGAGCATAAAGCAATGCGATGAAGGGTCTAGGTTAATATCGTTGGGTACATAAGCCTGATTGACTAGGTTTTTTTCCACCACCGGATGACGAGCATCCTTAATCGACAAAGACCGATCCAGGTGTACCACCGGTTTACAGTAATTATTTTCTACTGCTACCTCCGCTAGGGCGACCAGAACATCCAGTTCCGCCAGCGCGTGCGCGGTTTGCAAAATTCGTCGGGCCTGCTGGTTAACTTGATCTCTTACCTGGACAAATAATCGGTATTCCAGATCCTTAACTTGTTCTTCCGCCCCCAGAATTAGGACCTCATATTCTTTCAACTCCGGGGTAATAAACCTCTCCGCATTGGCTAGCGTTTGTTTCCGCTGATAATCTTCTGGAACCTGACCTAAATTAGCATTAGTTACCTCTATATAATAGCCAAAAACTTTATTAAAACCCACTTTTAGAGATTTAATTCCGGTACGTGCCCGTTCCTGCCCCTCCAAATTAGCCATCCATTGTTTACCCCCGCCTGACGCTTCGCGTAGACGGTCTACCTCCGGATTAAAATGGCTGCGAATGACCCCCCCCTCCCGTACCGAAAGCGGTGGTTCTTCGACAATGGCCCGTTCGAGCAAATTCACCACATCTTCTAGGGGATCTAATTGCCCTAAAAGCTCACGCAAAGTATTAAAGGAGCCTGATGCCAATTCGATAGTGGAAAGATCGCATTCTTCCAAGGCCTCCCGGATCAGGGGCACCATCTGTAAAGAGCTGCGTAATCCCACCAGGTCCCGAGCACTAGCCGTTCCATATGCAACCCGGCCCAGAAGCCGCTCTAGATCATATATTTTATCCAAGATTTCTCGTATCTTGGTACGTAAGAAGTAATCGTTTACCAAGAACTCTACACTATCTAGCCGTTCATTAATCGTTTTAATATTTTGCAGAGGTTGATCAATCCAACTCCGCAATCGGCGTCCTCCCATAGCGGTAACGGTTCGATCTAGAACGCCCAACAGCGAACCTTCACGGCCAGTTTGCAGCAAACTACTGGTTAGTTCTAAATTGCGCCGCGTAAACCAATCAAGCAGCATGAATTGTTCGGTAGTATAAGCTTTAATTTTTTCTATATGCTGGGGTACGGTTTTTTGCGTTTCCTGTAGGAATTGCAGGAGACCGGCGCCCGCAATCAACCCAGCCGTCAGGTCCGCACAGCCAAAACCATCCAAAGAAATCGTTTTAAAATGATGGTTTAAAATCCGCTGTGCCTCTTTAAGATCCATTTGGCCTATCGGGAACCGGGTTAAAGTTGCTGTATGTTGATGGGCTAAAAAATCGGTTAATTTTTCTTGTAAAATATCGGCATCAAAAAGGATTTCGGCCGGTTCTAGACGCACCAATTCATCTAGCGTTCGCTCCCAGATACGTTCTCCATGGAATTCGGTAACCAGGAATTCACCGGTGGAAGCTTCGATAAGGGCCAAGCCGATGCCTATTAGTTCGGTTGCTTCTTCTCGGGCCTTTTCCGTTGGTGGGGAATTAACGCTTCTCTTTTTACGACTTTGCCATTGAGGTACCAGGGCCATTAAATAATTGCTCCGCTTTTCGGGCAAAACCTGACTATCTAGAATGGTGCCGGGGGTAATGGTTCGAACCACTTCCCGTTTAACCAATCCTTTCGTTTGTTTAGGATCTTCGGTTTGTTCACAAATAGCTACTCGATACCCTTTATCTACCAGACGGGCAATATATCCATCTGCGCTATGATGCGGGAAACCACACATCGGTACTTTACCGGCGGCTCCAGCTTCTCGGCCGGTCAATACCAGATCAAGTTCCCGGGAAGCTAACTCTGCATCCGAACCAAACATCTCGTAAAAATCACCCAGACGGAATAAAAGGATCGCCTCCGGGTGTTGTTGTTTAATTTCTTTAAACTGCCGCATCATCGGAGTTAGACCACTCATATATGCACCACCGAAAAATAAAATTAAAGGTACAAAGTACTATTATGGTCAATTATAGCATATTATCCAAACCTTACGGCAATTCTGGTTTACAGCGATACTTGTTTTAACCGCTCTGCAGCCTGCTCTGGGCTGACCGGGTTAACATAAAAATTAGATCCCCACTCAAATCCCGCAATGGTAGTTAAGCGGGGAATCAATTCAATGTACCAGTGAAAATCATATTGTAGCGTTTGCCAGTATTCCGGTCGACCGGGTCGCGGACGTACTACCGGTGCGGTATTAAGAATAAAGTTATAGGGTGGATCATTAAGCGTAAGTTTGATCCGCATCAACATTTCTTTAAGCGCAATCGCAACCTCAAGTAAATTTTGGTCTGACAGTAGGGCAAAATCATGACAATGGACCCGAGGACATAGCCATACTTCAAAAGGAAAACAGGAGGCAAAAGGACAGAGGATTATGTATTGTTCGGAGGCACTAACGATTCGCTGCGGCCAATTTATCTCTTGCCAGATTAAATCGCAAAGCAGACAACGTTCTTTGTCTAGGTAATACTTATGGCAATTATCCAACTTGGCTTTAACTAATAACGGCGTAATGGGAGTGCCAATTATCTGGGAATGGGGATGTACCATGGAGGCCCCCGCTTGTTTTTTATAATTACGGAAGATAAGAACGTACCTTAAATTAGGATTGTTTCGATGCACCAATAAACGATGACGATAAGCTTGTAATATATGCTGGATTTCGGCAACTGGTAAATCCGCTAATGAGGCCTCGTGGTGTGGGCTTTCTACAACAACTTCATGAATCCCCACCCCATTTATTTGATCAAATAGTCCGTATCCCCGGCGAAGGCCTTCACTATGCTCTTGAAAAATGGGATAGCGATTAGGGATTACTCTTACTCCCCAGTCAGGCCCATTAGGTTCCCGTTCTGGAGGGCCAATAGCAAAAACCTCTGGCGTAGTTTCGTCTTCACTACCCGGACAAAAGGGGCATACGGCGTCCCCTTTAGCCGGTGGATCTTCTTCTAATACTTGAGGTCGTTTGCCTCTTTCCGCGGCAATCACGACCCAACGGTTAGTGATCGGATCCCGGCGTAATTCTGACAAACCTTTCCCTCCTTTTTAATTAATTTTATTTGTTTTTTTGGTTCACTTTTTTACCTTAAATTTATAAGGGTTATGTACTAATAAATTTCGACTATTTTTATTATTCTCCTGTCATCTTACTAAAATAAAAAAAGAACCGTTTGCCAAAATACGGTTCAGGCCCTCTGTTTTATATTTTACTTTGGATAACCACTTAATTTTTTTCTGGACCGGAGGTGCTTAGTTCTCCCACCAAATTCCAAGTTTGGGCCTCAGTAATTACTACTTCTACTAATTGGCCGGTTAAATCCAAAGGGCCATCAAAGATGACGATTTTGTTCGTTCGCGTACGTCCAGTAAGCCGATCGGGGTTAGTTTTACTAGTCCCTTCTACGAGAATTTCTACCCTCTTGCCAATTAACTCTCGGTTTATTTCTAGACTTATTCTATTTTGCACATTCATTAACTGGCCTAAGTGTTTCTTTTTTTCTTCTATGGGTACGTTATCCGGCATTCTAAAGGCCGGTGTTCCGGAGCGTGGAGAGTAAAGAAAAGTATAAGCTGCGTCAAATCTAATTGATTCCATTAATTCTAGCGTTTGACTAAAACAGCCTTCGGTTTCCTGCGGAAAACCAACAATAATATCGGTGGTTACACTGCACGTTGGTACCGTTTCCCGTACTTCTTGAACTAAATCTATATACTGCTCTCGGGTATATCCTCGATTCATCCATCTTAGTACCCGATTTCCACCGGCCTGAACCGGTAAATGAAAATGTTCGCAAACATGGCGGGATTGAGCAATGGCTTTAATGATTTTTGAAGTAAAGTTTTTAGGATGGGAGGTCATATAGCGAATTCTTTCAATCCCCTTAATTTGGTCTAGCTCCGTAAGTAAATCGGCAAAATCGAGATCTCCTTCTAAACCTTTTCCATAAGAATTGACGTTTTGACCTAAGAGCATTATCTATTTATAACCCTGATCTATTGCGGCTTGTGCTTCCGCCAGGATTTCTTTAGATTGTCGACTTCTCTCTCGACCACGGACATAAGGAACAATACAGTAACTACAGAAATTGTCACAACCGTACATAATGTTAATATAAGCCCGTATACCAGGGGCTCGTACCACCGGAAGATGCTCTACGATTTTATCTTCTTCCCGCTCCCAAATATCAATAACCTGTCTACGCGTAGCTCGATTTCGTTCAAGTAATTCCGGTAATCGGTGAAGGTTATGGGTACCAAAGAGAATATCAATATGGGGAGCGCGTTTATATAACCTTTCCGCCGCTTCCTTTTGTTGAGGCATACAACCACAGACGCCAATTACTAAATAGGGGTTATTGCGTTTTAAATATTTAAGTTCTCCCAACTTTCCGTAGATACGATTTTCTACGGTATGTCGAACACAACAGGTATTTAAAATAATAAGATCTGCATCGTCAATATCATGAGCTGGTTCATATCCTAAATTTTCCAACAAACCGGCTAGAGTTTCGGAGTCTCGCTGATTGCCCTGACAACCATAGGATAAGATCTTATACGTTTGTTGCCCGTATCCTAACACATAAATCACTCTCACTCCTAATGCATGCTGTACCCAATTGTGATTATATCCTTAAAAATGCTTTAACGCAAGAAAGGGATATTTACCTCCAAGTTAAAAATACGTTCTATAACTGTCCAATTATGCTAAAATTAAGGTAATACAAAAAGACCCCGTTAAATAACCGAGGTCTTTGCTAAATGTATTCTATTCTATTCTAAAAAACCAATTTTTTTGCGTATTTGCAAAGTAATACTTTAGTAATTCTTTAAGCTTTTTAATGGGGCTCACTAACGGGCAAATACATGGTTACCAATTCGCTTGATTACCGGGCGGGAATAAATCCAAGACGCACACGGTTTCGCAGGGTTATAAAAAAACAGAGCGCCTTCTGAAGGATCCCAACCTTTTAGGGCATCTTGGGCGGCGTTTAGACAGCTTGTCCCTGGATTGGCCCAAATTAAACCTCTGGTTACCGCTTCGAAGGCATTTCGTTGGTAAATCACCCCAGAAAGCGTATTGGGAAAATCAGCACTTTTAACCCGATTTAAAATTACAGCCCCTACCGCTACCTGACCAATGTAGGGTTCGCCGCCGGCTTCACCGTTGATTACCCGGGCTAATAACACGATATCGTCCCGTGAGTATCCGGTAAAAGCCCGACTAGGAGTACTAGAACTGCTAGAACTGTTAGATCTAACCGGAATAACAATTTTCTGCCCTACATACAGTTGATCACTCCAAAGATTATTTACCGTTTTTAATTGGTTTACGGTTACTCCATATCTTTGTCCAATCAGGTACCAACTATCGCCGCTACGTACCTGATATATACTTGGTATTTGTAGCACTTGACCGGAGTAAATGGTAGTCGATGGAAGATTGTTCGCTTTTTGAAGTTGACCGGAAGTTATTCCGTATTTACGGCCAATCAGGTAGAGGCTGTCCCCCGGCTTTACCGTATAAGCAGTTTGTGCGGCTGCCGGTAGGGCTAGTCCAGTTACTAGGATCGTGATAGCCATAAATAAAGTAAGTAAAAAGCCAAATTCCCGCCTAAATGGATTCCTAATTATGGGTCACCCCCCTCTCTTTGGATCTTTCTGTATTATACCCGAGGAGCAACCTTGATTTCATTATGGGATTGCTGGTAACGGAACCTTAATTAGCCATTTATATGAAAAAGTGGATGGCTAAGAATGGTAGTATTGTGGTAGGAAAAATAAAAACCCCCCGTTGCTGGGGGGATTTTTTTGGTAATTTAACTATACCTTATATCGGTCTTTTGCGGTTATCTTCCGAAGATGATTCAGCTTCCATAGAAGAGCTTAAGCCATCAGAGGATGAAACTATTGACTCTTCTGAATACGGGGAAGAACAGCTAGAATCGAGCGCAATGGGTCTACGATACGCATCATTAGCCCGATTTTTTTTATCTACTTGGTCATTTTTCTTTTTAGCCAACCAATTAACCCTCCTTCCTAGAATACTGCCATATAGTATTTCCGTTAAGGAGATAGGTTATGTTTCACTCATGGCTAATCAATAAAGTAGATTAAGAGTATTTTATACAAATGCCTCGGATTAAAATGCTTACGTCTTCACAACGATCTAGGGTGGTTTCGATATGTTCATATATCTCTTTCCACTTGATAATGGTCATCGCGTCGTATTGTCCTTCAAAAAGATCAACCATGGCCTGGCGATAAAGAGTATCGCCTTGCTTTTCCAGAGCCGTAATTTGATCACAACACTCCATTATTTCCTTGCGCTTATGTTCCAGTTCGGATAAAAGCTTAAAAGCTCTTTCTTGCTGCTTAATTGCTTTTTCTAAGACTTCGGTTAGATTACTAACCACTTGATTGGGTTGGGTAGCCTTGTAAAGCACAATCCGATCGACGATTCCCGCGATATAATCTAGGATGGAATCCAGTTTTTGTACTAAAGCATAGGCATCTTCCCGGTCGAAGGGCAGGATAAAAGACTGGTTAAGTTTTTGAAATAGAGCCTCAATAATTTGATCCCCTTCATCCTCAAGGGCGGTTAACTGTTTCATCCGTTCATCCAGGTTATCATAATCTTCAACCAGGTTTTTAATTAAGGCCCCGGCTCTAACTACCACATTAGCACTAGCGCCAAAAAGATCAAAAAGCTTATAATCCTTACTCCCGAATAACCACATAACCAGTTGTCCCCCCTTTGAATACTAATAAACTTAGCCCCCAAATTTTATCTAAAATAAAATTACCTCCATTTTATTTTAATTAACCCTTTTAGGTTTTCCCTGAAAAAAGATAGCTATTGCCCCTGGTCCAGTATGTGTACCAATTACGGCTCCAATTTCTCGGGTAATTACTTCCTTAACCCCAAAACGGGTACGAAAAATCTCCTGGAATTGTTGCACATCATCCGGGCACACTCCATCACTAATTCCTACCGTCTGACCGTTTAAATCCTGACCGAATTCCTCTACTAAGGCCACTAGGCGCCGCAGTGAGGCCTTTCGTCCCCGAACTTTATCTAACTGATCAATTTTGCCTTCGGGGTTTAAATGAAGGATAGGTTTTATATCCAGCAATGAGCCCATGGTGGCTTGTATTCGATTAATTCGTCCCCCTTTAAGCAGATATTTCAGCGTATCTACCATAAATATACTATACAAACGATTTCGCATGCCTTCTAATTCCATCACTATTTCAGCCAGCGGTAAACCGGCTTCAGCCAACTCTGCTGCCCGAAGGGCAAGCAGGCCCTGGCCAAGTGAACCCGATAAAGAATCTAGTACGGCCAGTCGTTTTTTTTCTCCCAGCATTTCCTGCGCTAAAAAAGCATTCTGGGCGGTTCCGCTAAGACCTGAAGAAAGGTGAATAGCAATAACTGATGATCCATCGGCTAAGGCTTCCCGATAGGTTTCGTACAAAATTTGGGGAGAATGCTGCGATGTATGAGGCAATTCTGTACAAGTGGCCATACGTTGGTAAAATTGTACTGCGGTTAAGTCTACCCCATCTCGATAATCTACCCCGGAAAAGCTAGTTATCATCGGTAAAACGGTTATCGCGTAGCGTTTTATTATTTCCCTTGGTAGATCAGCCGTACTATCAGTAATAATTTTAACCTTTTCCATATTTCCTCCTATTTATTACCGGTAAAATTATAAAGCTCTATCCCCATAAGAAACTCAAAGACCACGCAAATAATCAGGGCGCAGGTACTTATCCTCTTTCTTTTGTAGTACCTGGTCCAGTGCCTTTAATATAGCTTTCTGATCCTGGGGCAGGGTCCCTTTAATCGGCAGATAATTAGAAGCATGATTACTACGAAATATACAAGCTCTTTGTACTTCTAAGTGTTTAACTAGTACTTGTAACTCCGCGATAATCGCATAGGGTTCAGGCAGCTGGAATTCACCCCGTTGCCTTTTACGGTAGAGTATCGTTCCAGGTTCAAGCATTAAGGTCAAAGCCGCCAGATAATGCGGGCTAATTTGGTTAATTAATAGGGCGGTTTCCCGGGCATGTCTCTCTGTTTTACCCCAATCTGGTCCAGCTAAACCCAAAATTACCGTACAGGATAAAAGGATACCTGAGCGAATCAGCTTCTGACCGGCGGCAATCATTTCTTCGGGGGTTACTCCTTTTTGGATTTCTTGCAATAAGTTCGCATCCCCCGTCTCCACGCCTAAATAGGCCATCGTTAAACCGGTTTGGTAAAGGGATTTTAACTCCTCCGGCGTTTTACGTAAAATGGTGCCGGGGCTAGCATAGATGCCGATATGTCTTAAACTAGGAAAAGTTTGCCGCAAAGTAACCAGAATACGCAAAAGCGTTTCGGTTTCTACCGCTAAAGCATCGCCGTCAGCCAAAAAAACTTTCTCAACATCCCCATAAGCAATTTTAGCCATCCGAATATCAGCTTCAATCTCAGCTAGTTCACGAACTCGATATTTTTTTTGTTTATACATACTACAAAAAGTGCATTTATTATGGGAACACCCAATCGTTACCTGTAAAATTAAACTAAAGGCTTCACTGGGCGGTCGGTAGATTAATCCTTCGTAACGCATTTCCCTCTCCTCCTGGAGATAGTTTCGCATAATTTCCCGGCCCTTTCAACTCCAAACTGCCAATTACCCCTTTGTTCACCACACATAACTTTTATTACACGGTTAAAAATATAAATGGGTGCAAATGCAAATATTTTAAGGAGGCTGGATATGGCTAGAAAACGGGGTGTCATGTCCGAGGCGCTCAAATATGAGCTGGCTCAGGAGCTAGGAGTAGATCATATTGTCCGTACTGAGGGATGGGGTGGAGTGACGTCTCGTCAGTGCGGTAATTTGATTACTTTAGCTATCCAAAGAGCTCAACGTGATCTCCAGTCACCTTACCCCGATTCTCGTTAATAATTTGCACCTATCCAGGGGATTAAAATCCCCTGGTATTTTACTCGAAGCTGGGGTATAATATAATAACCCCAAAAGGTGGACATATATCCAAAAAATTTACGGTTAAGGGGGTTTAATTATTGATTACCAAGAACACGATCATTAAAGATGTAGTGGAAAAATACCCTGAATCGCTAAGGGTTTTTGCCAAACACGGGCTTCGTTGTGTTGGCTGAGGGGGATCGCTCTTTGAGAGTGTTGAGCAGGGTGCTCAAGTTCATGGTGTCAATATCGACCAACTGATGGAAGATCTAAACAAAGTGGCAGAGAATAATAACAAAAAGTAGAACAGGAAAATCCTGTTCTACTTTTTATTATTATTGTTTATTTTTGTGGATCTGGTGGTGTAAACGAAGTAATCTGTCGTTCTCCCCAAACAAAAGCACCGGCTAAACCTAGATTAATCAGGCCCAAGAACATAAAATACCATCCCCAAGCTCCACCGCAAATTGCTCCTAGCCCGATCAAGCCTAAACCAATGCCTACCGCTCCGCGCCAGCGGCCGAGTCTTTTTCTCTGCCTTCCGTTCGGTGCCAGGTTCGTTGTTACTTCTGCCGTAGGTTGTACTCGTGACCTTAAACGCCTTAAAAATAGTTTTGGCGTTCCTGTTTTGAGGCTAAGATGTAAACCTAACCCAAGCCCAACTGCAGCCAACCCGGTTGTCTTAAGGCTTAAATTTAGTTGCGTTAAGATTAGAAAAATCACACCCAATAGGATTAATCGACCGCCCCAGTAATCTAGCTTCCGGGCCAAACGGCCAGGTTTTTCCGAGAGGGGATAAGCTTCCGTTCGGAGTAGTTTTCTCCAACGGGTTTGTCCCCAATCGATTACCCTTTTCCTGATTTTTTTCAAGTTAAATAACATTTATTTCCTCCTCCCTTTGCTTACTTCCATAGTTTTCCACTATTTGTGCTAATTATACCGGGAAGATATGGTAGTAAAAAAGGAAGGTGCGGTATAAAGTTTTGTTATTAGACGTAAATAAATTATAAATAATAAACCCAAGCGTCTAAAAGGCGATAAAGATGTAAACTAATCCCTATTGCAGACTGTAATTAGGGGCCTCCTTCGTAATGATCACATCGTGCGGATGGCTTTCACGGAGACCGGCATTAGTAATCCGGATAAAGGTAGTTTTACTACGGAGTTCTTCTAAATTGTGTACTCCACAGTAACCCATACCGGCCCGTAGACCGCCGATCAGCTGAAAGATGGTATCCGCTACCGAGCCTTTATAGGGTACCCGGCCTTCGATTCCCTCAGGAACCAGCTTTTTATTTTCTTCCTGGAAATAGCGATCCGCACTGCCTTGCCGCATAGCGTTTACTGAGCCCATTCCACGATAAACTTTAAAACTTCTACCTTGATAAATCTCCACCTCACCCGGACTTTCCTCGGTCCCCGCTAATAAATTGCCAATCATCACCGAAGAAGCTCCGGCCGCTAGGGCTTTGGTTATATCTCCCGAATATTTAATTCCACCATCAGCAATGATGGGAACACCAGCCTTGTCCGCTTCCTGAGCACAATCATATATGGCGGTAATCTGAGGTACTCCAATACCGGCTACTACCCGAGTAGTACAAATAGACCCAGGCCCTATCCCTACCTTAACGGCATTCGCGCCGGCAGCGATTAAATCACGAGTAGCTTCTGCGGTAGCTACATTTCCGGCCACCAGATCTAATTCAGGGAACCGGCGTTTAATGGATTTGACGCTTTCGATTACCCCCCTTGAATGTCCATGCGCCGTATCCACTACTATCGCATCGACCCCTGCTTTATGGAGCGCTTCTACCCGTTCTAGCATATCTGGAGAAACACCTACAGCAGCGGCAACCCTCAGCCGTCCGCGGTAATCTTTGCATGAATGGGGATACTGTCGGGCCTTCTCAATATCTTTGATCGTAATTAAGCCTTTAAGTTTATTTATTTCATCTACGATCGGAAGTTTTTCTACCTTGTGTTTTTGTAATATTAGTTTCGCTTCCTCCAACGTTGTTCCTACGCCGGCAGTAATTAAGTTATCTTTGGTCATTACTTCATGAATAGGACGATTAAAATCTTCTTCAAAACGTAGATCACGGTTGGTTAGAATACCGACTAAAAACCCATCAACCGTGATCGGCACTCCAGATATGTGGTAAGTTTCCATTAAATCTAGGGCGTCTCGAATTAAATGATCTGGACTTAGAAAAAAAGGATCAGTAATAATTCCGTGTTCAGAACGTTTAACCCGGTCTACTTCCAAGGCCTGTTTTTCAATAGACATGTTTTTATGGATTACCCCTAGACCACCTTCTCGAGCGACGGCAATAGCCATCCGAGAATTGGTAACTGTATCCATTCCTGCACTCATGATCGGAATATTAAGTTTTATTTCTTTCGTTAAATACGTAGTGACATCCACTTGCCGCGGCAAAACTTCGGATTTACCGGGAAGTAATAATACATCATCAAAGGTTAGTCCTTCCTTTGCAAAACGTTCATCTGCCATCCTAATACAGCTCCTCTCTCTAGTCCCCTACCCAAGCAATCAAGGTGTTTGCAGTATTATACCACGAACTAGTAGACCGGTCATCATTAGGAAAACTAAAATGGCCTAACTACATCATTACCATAAAGCCTTAATATATAACCAAAAAAGAAGCGATCAATGATCATCGCTTCTTTTAGTTAAGCCACTTTTTATCTTCCAATTTATTTTTCCTTTTAGCGAATGGCCCGACGAATGGTAACTAAACGTTCTCGATAATAACCCGTATCTAACGTAGAAATAGTTACTCCCTTTTTAATATTAGCATGTATAAAATTTCCTCCACCTACGTAGATTCCCACATGGGAAACTCGTCTACCGCCTTGCGTATTAAAAAATACTAAATCGCCTGGTCGGGCTTGAGAACGGGAAACTTCGGCTCCTATCTTGGCCTGCTCATACGAGCAGCGCGGCAGTTTTATACCATGCTTAGCAAATACATACTGCGTAAAGCCAGAACAATCAAACCCCTTAGGTCCAGAGCCACCATAGACATAACGTACGCCGGTGTAATGTTTGGCGGTAGATAATAATTCACCAATTAAATCACTGACGACACCACGACTAGGCGTCTTTGTTTCATCTAACTCGACTGCCTGATTTTTTTCTTCAGTATTATTTACTTCAACCTGGTTAGCTTGATTAGCTTGGTTAGCTTGGTTCGTACTCTTGGTCTGCGTAGCGGTTTGCTTTTGGGTCTTGATTTCGAGATATAGTATTTGACCAATTTGCAACCGATCTGAGCTAAGCTTATTGGTCTTCATGATCTTTTCTACGGTAGTTGAGTTCCGACGGGCGATGGTCCAAAGTGAATCTCCAGCTTTAACGGTATATTTAATTTTAGTGGTTACCGTACTGGCTGCAGCTGTTTTCTGGGTTAAAAAGGAATTATTTGCGAGCCAACTATTATTAATCTTAGAGTTATCTACATTTACCAAGCCTGGTGACAAAGTAAGGGCCATAGACACCAGTAATACCGGACCAACTTTTCTCATCTTTTAAATACAATCCTTTCGTTTCTTTCGGCATCATTATGCTAAATGCTTTGCTATAGAATATTCAAAAAAATGAATGCCATTAACTGGATAATTAATTCCAACCAAACAACATTAATTATTTTCGACATAAGTAGTTAAAATCCTTCCCGCAACTTGTATTTTTTTGAGAAAGTTGGCTCTTATCCGGCTATGGGTCCTATTTATGACTTTACCTCCGGTTTATCCCAAAAGGTTAATTCGGCTATTTGTTGGTTTTTGGACCACAGGATCTGTGCATACCGGTTGTTTGCTTTTTTTAAACGTCGATTTTCTTCAATTAACGGTAATACTTGGTCGGCCTTTTCTTTTTCCAGCTGGGCAACTAGATTCATTAATACCCGGCGGCTAATCCGTAACTGTTCAACCTTTTTTTCCAATTCTTTTACCCGGTTCAATAATAGCTTGTACCGTTCACTCTCCATCAGGCCTATCACCACCTTCAAGATAACTGATATTAAGCGCCATTAATCGTTTCATTGCTAGTATATGAAACGAAATTGGCCCTTAAACCAGCAAAACTAGTTATCAGCCTTTTTGAACCGGGCAACGCCGGCGTAAATCTTCTACCACTTGATAGGCAACGGTAACTTCACCCAAATCAGCTCGGTAAACCAGCTCGGAACCATGGTAATCAGAGCCTCCCGTGGCTACTAAGGCTAATCGTTGGGCTAAGGCTAGATATTTCTTAACCATCTCAGGGTTATGCTCCGGGTAATATACTTCTAGCCCTTGTAACTCTTTTTTCGCTAATAGGGGTATTAAATGATCTCGTTCTGCCAAACCGGGATGAGCCAGTACCGCCACTCCCTTAGCAGCCCGAATAATTCCTACCGCTTCCAAAGGATCGATTTTATCTCGAGGGACATAGGCCGGTTTACCATAGCCAATAAAACGATTAAAGGCCTCTTGAACTGAACCTATATAGCCTTTTTCAATCAGCGCCATACCAATGTGTGGCCGTCCAATCGAACCATCACCGGCGAGTTCTTTAACTCGATTAAAATCAACCATAATCCCTAAATTGTTTAAACGTTTAATAATCTTTTCAATTCGAATTAATCGGGCGTTTTTAAGCTCGGTCAATTTTTGTTGTAGTCCGGCATGGTTATAATCAATAAAATAACCTAAAACGTGTACTTCCCTTTTTTCAAATTCGGTATTAATTTCAATCCCGGGAATAACTTCTACCCCTAAACTCTCGCCCTCTATTTGGGCCAAGGGGATTCCGCTCACCTCGTCATGATCAGTGATTGCGATTGCTTTTAGACCATAATCACGGGCTTTTTGGACTACTTGTTGTGGAGTACTTGTGCCATCAGAAGCCGTAGTATGAATATGTAGATCAACGCGCAATAAACTACACCACCTACATGCTATTTTAAAATCTGCTTTAAGAGCCGGAGATAGTTTTTTCCTAAAATTTTGTGCACCATACTTTCGGTAAAACCTCTTTTATGCATTGCTTCAATCAATCGCGGCCACTGGGTAGCCTCCTCTATTCCCAAAACGGGGTTCTCAACCCCATCAAAATCCGTACCTAGTCCCACATAATCCTCTCCCATTACCGCCACGGCATGTTCTAGATGATCCAATACTTGCTCCATTCCGGGTGATGCTGAACCTAAAAACTCATTGACTAGGGTAATCCCGACGATGCCCCCTTTTTGGGCTAATCCTTTTAGCTGTGTATCGCTAAGATTACGCGGGTGATTATGTAAATCCCGGCAATTTGAATGAGAAGCAATTACCGGCTCCTGGCTAATTTCCAGAACATCCCAGAAACCGGCTTCTGCAAGATGAGAAACATCGATTATCATCCCTAATTGATTCATCTCTTTAACTACCGAAATCCCAAAGTCAGTAAGGCCCCCCTGGGAGTTTTTTTCCCGGATACCATCCGCTAGGGCATTACGATTATTCCAGGTTAAACCTAAAGCACGAACCCCCAGACGGTAGAAAAGCTGTAACATGGTCAGATCACCTTCCAGGGCTTCCCCACCCTCAATAGAAAGCACTGCGGCTAGCTGACCAGTTTGTTGGGCTTGGTCTAGATCTGTGCGGGAACGAACTAAGTGCATCCATTGGTGGTGCTTTTCTACCTGCTGTAAAAAAAATTCAATCTGCTGTAGATACGGATGTAAACAGGGTGCGTAGTTTCGGCTTTTGACAAAAGCGGCGAAAAATTGAAGTTTAACTCCCCCTTCCTGTAAGCGCCTTAAATCACATTGGGCCGGAGAAGGTAGTTGTAATAAATCCAAACCGAGTTTCCACGCACGGCTTAGGGTATCACAATGAGCATCTACAATATAATATGGGCTCATTGCTATTATCCACCCCCTTTTTCTTTATTATTAATATTACTACTCGACGGAAACAATAACAAATCCAGGAGTTATTTTCACCCCTGGATTTCGGAATTTTTGGTTTCATAACCATAAATATATAATCATTGATCTTTCAGATTAGAGGTTGAACTGTCACCTACCCGGGTTATCTCGGTTCAACGATTAATTTAATGGCTGTTCTTTCCTGACCGTCAATCTGGATATCCGTAAAAGCTGGTATACATACGAGGTCCATCCCACTAGGGGCTACAAAGCCCCGAGCAATTGCCACCGCTTTAACCGCCTGATTAAGAGCACCAGCACCTACGGCCTGAATTTCTGCCACTCCCCTCTCTCTAAGCACCCCGGCTAGAGCACCAGCTACAGAGTTAGGACTTGACTTGGCTGAAACCTTTAGTACTTCCATTAATAATTAACCTCCTTGGATTTTTGTTAATTTTTATCCCAATTTTCCCAGTTAACTTACAGTTCTTGTTATTGATATTCTATTTTAAATCGTAAAATCCTTCTGATTTTTTGAGCATCTCATTCTTTTTTTTAAAGATTTAGACAATTGTGATATATATAACATCTTTTTATATATGTTTTATAGTAAAAAAGCACCTACTAGTAAAAACTGGCGGTGCTTTAACCGAATTTGTATAGTTAATCCATAATTTCAATCGTTTACATAAGAAACCGTTGAATACGGTGTATAGATAGTGCTTTTCCCGTGGCTGTATCTACTTCTAATAACACAGCGTTAAACTGGGACGCGCCTCCAGCCGTTTCAAAACGAACTGGAAGTTGGGAAATGAATTTTTTTATTACCAGGTCCGTTTTAACCCCTAATACCGAATCCCGGGGACCCGTCATACCAACATCAGTAATATAGGCCGTCCCTCGCGTAAGTAATCTTTCATCAGCAGTTTGAATATGGGTATGGGTACCCAAAACAGCCGTTACCCGTCCATCCAGATACCATCCTAACGCCTGCTTTTCCGAGGTAGCTTCAGCATGAAAATCAAATATTATAAACGGAGTTTGCGGATAAATTTCTTCGATCAGTAGGTCCGCCTGGCGAAAGGGACAATCCAGATTACTTAAAAAAACTCGGCCCGAAAGGTTTACCACGGCAATTTTAAGGTTAGCGTCCATCGGAAAGATTATATATCCTTTTCCGGGGGTTCCTGGTGGATAATTAGCCGGCCTTACCATTCGATTATCTTGATCAATATACGGTATGATTTCCTTCTTATCCCAGACGTGGTTTCCCATAGTTAAAATGTCAATCCCCGAAGTATATAGTTCGTCAGCTAGATCCGGAGTTATGCCGTTACCTCCAGCCGCATTTTCTCCATTGGCGATTACTAAATCAATTTGAAATTCCCTAACTAAATCCGGCAGTAGTTCTTTAACGATTAGTCTTCCGGACCTACCTACAATATCGCCAATCATTAGAATATTCAATCATCTTCCTCCAACCTATTTGTTAAATACCCGTACCTGTCCTTCTTCCCGGAGCGCAATTAAACTCTTTTCCAATTGGGTATGCTTGAGGCTTTCTAGGGTATGCTTTATTCTTTCTTCTCTTAATAGTATATCCTCTTCAAAAAGTTCTCCGGGATCAATTACGGCTTGTTTTCCAAAACATTCCCTAAACAGGGAAACCATAAGGCCAATTTCATCATAGCATAAAGTCTGTACATCTCGGCTTATTTCAATTACGGTTATTTTGTCACAGGTTGTATTTACTACGCGTAGATCGGGTAATGATTTATCATTTAGTAGATAAAAAATTTCCAGTGCATTGATTAGAGTGTTTTCAAATCTTTTTTGCTCTTTACTGGGCACTATTCCCGATACTATGAAAGTAAAATTAAGTCTAGACTTTAAGGAATCATATTTTATGGTGGCAATCTCTGGATAACGTAACATAATAGAAACAAAAAAATCAATACTATCTAGTGATGAAATACCAACTTTGCCCCTGCCCAACGTGCTCTCCCTGCCTTTCAGCTAACCCTGTCCTTGTGATAATTTTTACTTTTAAAACGCTCCCTACTACCATATACTCCATTAGAGCTTATTTCGGTATATTTCGCGATACCCCCGTGAAATCCTCTTTTTTTCCTTATTTTCTTGCCCTGGTTTAATTGCATATAATAGAGTATTTTACCAATTCAAGAATAGCAAGAGCAGGATTTATCCTGCTCGCTACATATAATAATCTAGATTTATTAATTTCTATATAATATGGGTTGGTTAGTAGTCATTCAGTAATTATCAGTTTTCTTATTTAGCGTATTCAACTGATCTGGTTTCTCGAATAACTACCACCTTTATTTGTCCCGGGTATTCCAGTTCGTTTTCTATACGTTTAACGATCTCACGCGCTACTAGCGATGATTTTGCATCATCTACGGTCTCAGGTTTGACCATTATTCGAATTTCACGACCGGCCTGAATGGCGAAGGATTTTTCAACGCCTTCGAAAGAATCCGCAATTTGCTCTAATTTTTCCAGTCGTTTAATATATGCTTCTAAGGTTTCTCGTCGGGCTCCCGGTCGGGCGGCGGAAACCGCATCGGCAGCCTGAACCAAAACTGCTTCTATGGTTTCAGGTTCAATATCGCCATGATGAGCCATTATGGCATGAACCACTTCTGGCCCCTCACGATACTTTTTCGCTAGATCTCCCCCTAAAGTTACATGGGGCCCGGAAATTTCGTGATCTACTGCTTTTCCAATATCGTGTAATAACCCAGCCCTTTTAGCCAGTTGAATATCCGCACCTAGTTCCGCAGCCATTGAGGCAGCTAACTGGGCAACTTCAATAGAATGTTTAAATACATTTTGCCCGTAACTAGTTCGATATTTCAACCGTCCGAGTAACTTTAATAATTCCGGGTGCAGATTATGCACTCCTACCTCAAAGCTAGCCTGCTCCCCTTCTTCCCGGATCTTTTGATCAACCTCTCTTTGGGCTTTCTCAACCATTTCCTCAATCCGGGCTGGATGAATTCGACCATCTTGAATTAATTTTTCTAAAGCAATTCTTGCTATTTCCCGTCTGATGGGGTCAAAACCAGATAAAATAACGGCTTCTGGTGTATCATCAATAATTAAATCTATTCCCGTTAGCGTTTCTAGGGTACGAATATTACGTCCCTCTCGACCAATAATCCGGCCTTTCATTTCATCATTCGGTAGAGCTACTACCGAAACTGTAGTTTCCGCTACTACCTCAGCGGCACAACGCTGAATAGATAAACTAATGATTTCCCGTGCCTTCTTTTCCGCTTCTTCGCGGGCTTGACTCTCCAATTCCTTAATCAACAACGCTGTTTCGATTTTAATTTCCTCCTGCACGGTATCGAGGAGTAGTTGACGGGCTTCATCCCAGGATAAACCCGAAAGTCGTTCGAGTTCAGCTAATTGTTTGCGTTGGAGAACCTCAATTTCCTCGCGCTGGTCTTCCAGTTCATGTTCTCTCTTAAGTAAGGTTTCTTCTTTTCGTTCAAAACCCTCACTTTTTCGATCTAGCACTTCTTCTTTTTGAAGTAGTCTTCTTTCCATGCGTTGAAGCTCATTACGACGGTCCCGATTTTCCTTCTCTACTTCTGCACGAAGTTGATGCACTTCTTCTTTAGCTTCCAGCAAGACTTCACGTTTTTTCGCTTCAGCATTTTTTTCTGCCTCTTCCAGAATTTTTTTCGCTTCTTGTTCAGCAGAGCCAATTCTGGCTTCAGCGGTTAGTTTACGGATTAAATAACCTAGGGTCCCACCTACAACTAGGACCGCCAGATTTACATATAAAGACATTTCAGGAATCTTTTTCACCTCCTTGAATTTAATTACTTAAGATCAGAATTAAGGAAAAAACAATCGAGAAAAAGGAAAACCGAGCATTATACTCGGTCGCTAGAAGACCTATCCCTACTTTCTCTGCCTATTACTTATAACTAGACAAACTTAATAATAGGCACAACAAACCTTGGCCTTACTTTCTTATATTAATCCAAAAAAACATAAAACTGCTTTTTTCTTTTCCATATATAAGAAAACCAGCAAAGCGGTGATAGGCTTCTAAAACCTCGTTATCTCGGTGATATTTTAGACTGTTTTGTAATTTATGTCAAGCTGAAACCTTTCTGCCTAATTCTTTGCGGTTTGCGCCTCGTCCTTTTCAACGGCTTTTGGTTCGGAATTTTTATTACCCAAAATATCTCGAATTAGATGGTCAATCTCGTTAGCCATATCCGCGTGTTCTTTCAAAAACTCTTTGACATTTTCTCTGCCCTGGCCCAGGCGTTCTCCCTTATAAGAATACCAAGCCCCACTTTTACTAATTACCTCTAATTCTACGCCCATATCAATCATATCCCCAAAACGAGAAATACCTTCTCCATACATAATATCGAATTCAGCTTGTTTAAAAGGCGGGGCCACCTTATTTTTTACTACCTTTACGCGGGTTCGGCAACCAACTATTTCGGGGCCTTGTTTAATCGATTCACTTCGTCTTACTTCCAGCCGTACGGAGGAATAGAATTTTAAAGCCCGGCCGCCGGGAGTAGTCTCGGGTGAACCAAACATAACGCCTACTTTTTCCCGCAATTGATTAATAAAAATTGCACAAGTACGGGATTTGGAAATAGATCCGGTTAATTTACGTAACGCCTGGGACATAAGTCGGGCCTGCAAGCCAACATGGGTATCACCCATTTCGCCTTCCAATTCCGCTCGTGGTACCAACGCCGCCACAGAATCGACCACAACGATATCAATGGCCCCACTACGCACCAGGGCCTCAGCGATCTCTAAGGCCTGTTCCCCGGTATCCGGCTGCGATATCAGCAAGTTTTCCACATCTACCCCTAATTTACGCGCATAAGAGGGGTCTAAAGCATGTTCGGCATCGATAAAAGCGGCTATACCTCCGGCTTTTTGCGCTTCTGCAATAATATGTAAGGCCACGGTAGTTTTGCCTGAAGACTCAGGACCAAAAATTTCAACTACCCGACCTCGAGGAACTCCGCCTACACCCAAAGCTAAATCTAAAGCAAGAGAACCGGTAGGGATAATTTCTACATTAAACTTAGTAGACTCCCCCAACTTCATTATCGATCCTTTGCCAAACTGCTTCTCAATTGAAAATAGCGCAGCTTCTAAAGCCTTCATTTTATCCGACACCCTGATTTTTCCTCCCTTCTTGGAACATTTGTTCCCATAAAAATATTGTAGCTTATACTCTAGGTACTGTCAACAGACTGAGGCCTAAATATCTTCGGTTATTTTTACCTCCTTGATTCCCTGGTAAGACAGCTTTACTAGTGAAAGAATGAACTGCAGTCAAAGTGAACCGTCGAATTAACAAGGATAAGTTTTTAGCACCGAATAAATCGGCCCTTGAGGGGTC
This sequence comes from Syntrophomonadaceae bacterium, assembly GCA_012519455.1. GTDB lineage: Bacteria > Bacillota > Ch66 > Ch66 > Ch109 > JAAYQE01. Next base: position 5,079 of record JAAYQE010000101.1, on the reverse strand, counting down.
AATTCACTTTGCATTAATTCCACCTTATCCACGCTAAAAGGATGTCCTAAGAGGGCTGCTTGTTGAGCTGCAATCTGTTCTAAATCGTTTTCCGCGATAAGCTTTTGAGCCCGGTAATCTTCCACTTTTCGCGACTTAACGCGGCCCAGGGTAAGATGAGGACGAAAAGGTTTATTATCCAAGGTAAATCCCTGTTCCGACAAGGCCTTATGTATTTGTTGTGATAATAAATTAGCTTTCTTGGTATTTCCTGATAATCCTACCCAGAGCACTCGGGGTTGACGTAGATGAGGAAAGGCACCAATCTGGGACAAGCTTAAATTGAAAGCAGTAAAACCATGCAGGGCCTGTCCTAGAGCGTTTTCCAAGGTCGGCAGTCGAGTTTCTTCTACTTCACCCAGAAAGGCTAGCGTTAAATGAAAATTACGCTCTTCTACCCATTTAACCGTATACGGAAGGTGCCGTAATTGGTGTTGTACTGCAACCAGGACCCCACGAATCTCCGCAGGTAAATTAATAGCCACAAACAAGCGTAGTTTTTTCATCTTTAAAGCTCCTTTGTTTAACTTATATCGAGATCACCTGAATCTTCTAAAAAAGCTTTAAGCATTTGCAGAGCTGCTTCTACTGAAGCTTCCCGAATCTCCGTACGATTTCCCCCAAAATGCTTTTTTTCGATACGCAATACTTGCTCCGTAGCTAAAGCTAGATATACCGTACCAACCGGTTTATGTGGACTACCTCCATCAGGTCCGGCGATCCCGGTTATGGCTATCCCTAAATCAACTCGGCATCTTTTGCGAATACCTTCGGCCATTTCTCGCGCTGTAGCTTCGCTGACCGCACCCCAGGCAGTCAAAGTCTCTAACGATACCCCCAATAAATCTTGTTTAGCTTGGTTACTATAACTAACCACTCCCCCATAGAAATAGGAAGAACTCCCGGGAATAGAAGTTAAAGCTGCCCCTAGCAAACCCCCAGTACAAGATTCGGCTACTGCCATCTGCCATCTTTTCTTTTGCAACGGCCTCCCTACCAGAGCGGCTAATTGTTTAATCCGTTCTTGCATGTCTGAGCCTCTTTTCTAACTGGAAAAATTTCTTTCTTTATCAGATTATCATCAGTCATGGCCAGCCGTCAAATTTTACCTTAAAGAATCGCGTATGGCCAGATAGCCATAAAAAAGACCTCCCTCTTTAGTGGTTAGCGGGAGGCAAAAAAATCCAAGCTTAAATATGTGTTTAATCTTTTTAATCTTTAGTTTAAGCTACTCCAGTTTGATCGGCTATATTTTTCTGCTGGAGGAATTCACGTAATTCATTCCCAGAAATAGATTCATTTTCTATCAATACTTCGGCGATCATTTCGGTACATTGACGGTAAGTATTAATTGCCTGCTGTACCCAACGTTCTTGAACCTCAATTATATTTTTTAAAGCTTGATTCAAACTATCCTGGGATAAAGTTTCCTGGCACACGATACCCAGATAGGATAAGCCAGATAACACAATTTGCCGCGCTAGGCGAATCGCTTCCTCAAAATCACTGATCGAGCCCGTACTGCGTTCTCCCATTATAATTTCCTCAGCCACCGCGCCTCCTAGGCAAATCATGATTTGTTTCTCTAAAAAAGATTTGGTATATAAATACTGATCTTGTTCTGGGGTACGTCGTACATAACCTAAAGCCGATCCTCTGGGCGTGATGGTCACCCGCGCCACCGAGTTCGGGCGCACTAATTCACTAACCACGGCATGCCCGGCTTCATGCACAGCCACTCGGCGAAGCTCTTCGGCAGAAGGATGCCGGTCTAGTTTTTCTCCCATAATTACCTTATCAATGGCTTCGCGTAAATGTTCCTGGTCAATAGTCTTTGCTTTTTCTCGCAAGGCTAAGACCGCCGCCTCATTTACTAGACTTTCTAAATGGGCTCCTGAAAAACCAAAGGTCTCTTTGGCGATCTGTTCTAGGTCTGTATTTTGATCAAGAGGTTTATTGCGTGCATGTAAACGCAGGATTTCTAATCTTCCTTTACGATCAGGAAGATCTACTTTTACTTGACGGTCAAAGCGACCGGGACGCAGTAAGGCTGAATCTATTAGATCAATACGGTTAGTCGCACCGATAACTAAAATTTGCACCGATTCCTCGGCCGAAATACCGTCCATTTCCACTAGTAATTGATTTAAAGTTTGGTCGTATTCTAAATGACTGTTATGGGTACCTCTTTTTCCGCCTAAGACCTCAATCTCATCGATAAAAACAATGGCGCTTTTCTTACCTTGTTTACGCGCTGTTTCCCGGGCCGAGCGGAAAAGAGAGCGTACTCTTTGCGCGCCTACGCCGGCATAGATCTCGATAAACTCGGAGCCGCTAACGGCTAAATAAATAGATCGAGTAAAGGAAGCTGCAGCTTTAGCTAATAAAGTCTTTCCAGTTCCCGGTGGTCCGGTTAATAGAATACCCCGCAAAGGGCGGATGCCCATTTTTTTTACGCGATCAGCTTCCAGGATAAATTCTAAGGCTTCTCGCAATTCTTGCTTAGCCATAGCCTGCCCGCCAATATCCTGGAAAGATATATCCTGGTTCGAAATTTTCTTTCCTATGTTAACTTGACGCACCAATCCTTTTTGGTCCAAAAATAGATAGAAGAATATTCCAATGCCGATCAAGATTAAAAGAGGGGTTAGGTTATAGCCGATAAGCAACAAAAAGCCCAGTATGCCTAACCCGGCTCCGATGGCGGCTCCGATCAGTGTCTTCTTACGATCCACAGGCTCCCCCCCTTAATTAATAAAGTTGATTAGGCTATGGAATAGGCTTCCATTCCACGCTATTGATTTTTCCGGCCATTCATCTTCGGGTACTACGATTAACGTTTGTATTTCATTCGTTCGCGGTAAGATTTCATACAGATAAGCATTATTTTTCATTAACTGCACATAAAGATAATTTTCATCCACGTAAATTTGGTAATCAGTTAATTCACTATCTTGGGTCCCTTTACTTATTGCTTCGGCTAATTGGGTATAGCTTCCTTGTGCCAGAGCCTCATGAATAGGAAATTGCAAATCATACATCGTTTGTTTTAATTCTTCGGATCGTTGGTCGATTAAATGAATTTCTACCCCTTCTGTGCCCAGATAACGGGATGAGGTATTTTGAATATAATTACAGCTTTCTTTTAGGTTTGATACCGGGCCTAATCTAATGGTTAGGGTTTTTTTAGCCGTTTCCTTTTCTAAGTCCCAACTAATTATCTCCGGTCGCTGCTGTAAGGCTTCACCTAAAGGATTTTTAATTAGGTAGTGCTGATATAATCCGTTACCCCCCACTAAGATCCCAAAAGTTATCAGCATGCCCAGTATAATGGAAGTCCAATGGAGCTCTTTAAAAGACAAAAAAACACCCCCTGGCTAAACTGAAACTATTATACAATAAATCCCGACTAATTTCCCTAGGATTCAATTGGAAAGGCTACATAGTTTCAGTTTCACTATCCAGGCGGAGAACTTTACGAAAGCGTAGAAAATAATCAATTCCTGAATAAAGGGTAAAGAAGACCGCAATCCATAAAGCCCACTGATCAAAGGGGAAATTAATAAAACGGAAAGGATAGTTATCTAATAAAATAACCGTAATCGCCACTACCTGAGTTATGGTTTTAATTTTTCCCAGTGAACTGGCAGAAATAACTATTTGTTCGGTCGCCGCCAGGGACCTCAACCCACTAACGGCAAACTCCCGACCAATAATAATAATTGCCGGTAGTGCATGGATCTCCCTTAAAGCGACCAGAGAAACGAGGGCAGCGGTAATCAGCAGTTTATCGGCTAACGGGTCCATAAGCTTGCCAAAACGAGATACCTGATGTCGACTACGAGCCAGATACCCATCTAGCCCATCGGTTAAAGCAGCAATAATAAAGATACCCGCGGCCATATATTTTCCGTAAGGGATTTTTATAAAAAGAAAGGCTAAAAAAACTGGAATGAGAATTACCCTGCCTAAAGTTAGTTTATTTGGTAGATTCACTTTTAATCTCCCCAATCAGGTCATAGTAGTCAGCTTGCTTAATTCTGACTTTGATTATTTTTCCGACCGTCAGTTTTAAGTTAAGCGGATTTTCTATATAAACAAGTCCGTCTACCTCCGGGGCCTCTCGCTGACTGCGCCCATAATATAAGGACCTTGCTTTCCCTTCTACGATAACTTCTACAGTTCGGCCAATCCATTCCTGATTATTCTTCCAGGAAATTTTCTGTTGTAATTCCATTAAACGATGATAACGTTCTGCTTTAACCTCCTCTGGAATGGCTTCATCCAACTGAGCCGCTGCGGTTCCTACTTCTGGTGAATAAGTAAAAGCCCCTACGCGATCAAAGCGCATTTCTTCTAAGAAGTCCAGTAAACCCTGAAAAGTAACTTCGGTTTCCCCCGGAAAACCGACAATAAAGGAAGTCCGTAAGGCTAAACGCGGAATACTTGCTCTTAATGCTTGAATTATTTGTTTGATCTGTTCCGGATCGGCTGGCCGATGCATCCGCTTTAAAATAAAAGGGTCGATATGTTGTAATGGTAAATCAACATAAGGACAAATCTGTGGATTTTCGGCCATTACGCGGATTAATTCCTCGGTAATGCGGTTGGGATAACCATACATCCACCTAATCCATGTACTCTTGGTAAGTAGGGTTAGCTCTTTTAAAAGTTCGGCTAATTTAAGCGTACCATAATTATCTTCACCATAACGGGTAGTATCTTGAGCAATTAAAATAATTTCTTTAACCCCATTTTGTACCAAGGTTTCTGCTTCCTGTAGTACCGAATCCATCGTACGGCTACGGAAGGAACCACGTATTTCAGGAATAGTACAAAAAGAACACCGGTTGTTACAACCCTCTGCTATCTTAAGGTAAGCATAGTGAGGTGGCGTGGATAACTTCCGGGGATAGGTTTCATTATAGAGAAAAAGTGGTTCACCCACTTGTTGTACTTTCATCCCGTGCAAGGCGCTTTTGACGATGGTTACGATCCGGTCAAATTCCCCGGTTCCCACTAAGGCATCAACTTCAGGAA